>CAIVDM010000198.1 GCA_903904735.1 uncultured delta proteobacterium | reverse complement strand
CGATCTCTCCTTACCACTACATTCATCGGAATTCTGTCGGCGGGCACACTAACGTTCATGCGCTTTACGGCGACGAATCCCCTATCTCCCACTTTTATTGAGGAAACACCACCGGAAGTGCGCTGGCACGAGGAGCCGCGCGGATTAGGCGCCGAACCAGTCAAGTTAACGCTCACCGCCTCGGACGCCGATTCCGGACTCGATGAAGTAGTGGTTCGCATCTCCCAACAGAATCAATCGAAAGAGCTTGTCCGAGAGAAGTTCAGTACAGCCGGCGTTCTGGATAAAACGATTGAGGTAACGGTTAGCCCCAAAGATCTCAGATTCAGGGAGGGTAACGCCGAGCTGCAAGTTCTCGCTTTTGACAAATCCCTCTGGAATAACGGCACAAAGATCTCCAAGATTTTAGAGATAAACTTTATGAGACCTCAGATAGAGGTCATCACTCCTCAGCAAAACGGCGTCCTAGGAGGGTCAGAGCTTGTCTTCTACCGAGTCAAGGGAAAGGCAGCTAACTCGCATGGCGTTATCGGTCAAGGAACCCTGTACCCAGGATTTAGCGCCGCCGGATGGGATGGCTCATTTGACGAACGAAGCAAGCTATTCGTCTCTTTTTACCCGATTCCTGGGTCCTTCAATCCAGACTCCGACACCATGAAAGTCATAGCGCGGGACAACCTCGGCAACTCAACGTCCAGCCCGTTTAATTACCGCGTTAGGACGCGACGCTGGTCAGCGTTTCGAGTAAATCTCTCCGAAGAGCGAGGAGCTCAACTCAGAGATTCAATGACCGCCTACGCGCAGCACGAGAAGATAGGTGTGAAGCCGCACGGAAACTTAGCGACAGACCTGAAAGCGCTGATCAAAGTCCTATCAGTGAGCGACGAAGGTTTTATCGCGACCGCTCTTAGTGATCCGACCCCAAATCGTCTCTGGCAAGGCGCATTTGTTCCGCCAGTGCCATCAGCGCCAAACAACTCAGCAGGAGACGTTCGTACAATTCAACTCACCGACGCGGACATCGCGCGAGGACCATCATCAGGAGTTCGATTCCCAGTCAGCCGGAGAACCCCGGTCGTGGCCGGCAACGGCGGCAAGGTGGTTTTCATCGGAGAGCTCGGGCTATTAGGCAATACAGTTATCATCGATCACGGCATGGGGTTATCGACGGTCTATGGCCACCTATCTGAAGTGAGCGTGCAGCGCGGAGTTCGCGTTCAGAAACAGCAGCCGATTGCGAACACAGGCACAACAGGGTTCGCGCAGAGCGAAGAGGTTTACTTTGAGACGAGGCTGCATGGTGTCCCAGTTTCCCCGAATGAATGGTGGGATGAGACCTGGGTAACCGATCATATCGATAACAAGATGAACTTCGTGAAACAACAGGGTCAGTAACCACTGATCGTCGCACTGACGTTTCGCAGAAGGTTTTGAGCGGAGCGCCCAAAGTCACCCCGCGTTCCGTGCCACTGATTCCGGGAAGAGCCTCTGGCCACACACAGAAGCACTCCACTCTAAGGGCATCTATACTGGCTCTCTTAAACTGCCAGAAGTCGAGGCGACTTACGCGGTTTTTCTAATCAGCGAGAGGATCTGACGCCGACTTTCACCCGAGCTTATAAACGGAACTGCGTCGTATTGAGCTCTGCTGTCAGTAGCGAATAGGTGCGAGCGGCGAGAAGCTTGAGATGAGGAGCGCCGATTGATACGCCTGCGCTCTTATCAGCGGCGACGTTGCGATATTGATTCACCAGCTCAGCCATCGCTGGACGCGCGGTGTAACCAGCGCGAACACTTAAGCCTTCAAGTTGCGAAGCGATATCTGACGAGAGCGAACGCGCGTCTCCACCACCACCGATACCCGCCACTTTGTCGATATTAGACGCGAGCGTCCTGATAGCGGCGCCGTCATTCGCGGAAACCTTGTTAGCAACCGACTCATACCCGCCACGAGCATCGGAAAGAATCTGATCCACAGTGTGAGATTCCCCTCGAGGACCACAACCCGCAATCGACGCACAGGAAATTACACAAGCGAGAGTGGAAACGAAGCGAGTAGTTAATTTTTGGTTACGCATAAATCCGCACAGAAGAAATCGTCAGCACAGTTGCCGAGCCAGCCAGATCCTTAAACAGCTCGCGTACAATGTCAACCTATCAAATCGAGATAAGTATTCAGCATCTCTCACTACTTTCCTCGCTCAGACAAACAAGGAAGCCTATTCACGACTAAGGGCAGCTTCGGAAAATGAGCTCAGCAACGAGAAAAACTCAGCCCCAAGACCCTGCGGGAAAGTCACCACGTCGTTTATCGAATCGTATGATATTCCTACACCATCCACGAGCGCTCTCATTCGCTGCGCCATCAACTCGGGGCATATCGCCTCTCGGGTCGGCATTCCCTGTTCGGGGTAGCAAACAGCAAAGAGTCTCGACCACTCAAAACACCTTCCTGGATCTGATTTGCCTCTAAACCCCGCTACCTGCTCATGTCCTACAATTGAGTCAGGAGCATTCAGGCTCGGATACAGGCGCTTAAGAGTCTCAATAAGCCGGAACAGCGCCGCATATTGTCGCTCAGAGTACGGATAGATGTTGCCATTCAGGTTGACCAACTCAATCCCAATAGACCTGTCGTTAAATCCCTCACATCGAATCCGCTCGGCTCCACGCAAGGACTCATAGTGACTACGCCCGGCATGCCACCCCCGCTTAGCCTCGCCGTTCAAGCAATCGACAAGTTCATACACGCTCCCGTCTCTATCGATCACGAGGTGCGCTGAAACCTCCGTAGAAGGGTCCATAAAGATCTTAAGAGTCCGCTCAAGTGAAGCTGCCGTGAAATGGAGCACCACAAATTCCACCGGAATCAGCAGATTAGAGAAATTGGGCGATCTGTATCGCGAGATGATATTCATCAGTGAGCCAACAAAACATTACAATAAGAATGTCATGATGGTACCAACCCTGCACACATAGGAAGAAGTACCTATTTTTCCCATAACCCCACAAATCACATGGAAAGATAACCTAACACCCTTATTTCTATGCTCATGTTGACTTTCCCAGGGGGCTTCATTTACTCTTCTCCCGTCGCGGGTGAGTCGGATGGATATCTGACCTCACCAATCTTGACGTACGGTGGCTATAGCTCAGTTGGTAGAGCATCGGATTGTGGTTCCGAGGGTCGTGGGTTCAAGCCCCATTAGCCACCCCATTTGTCCCGCTCGGCGCTTGCGCCCAGGGGCTGCCGCCCCTCTCGCCCCTGATCGGGGCTTCACCCCGCTAATCTGACATTTCTAGACGTTTCAGAAGTTGGATGCAGTTTGGATGCACGCTGCCAAATACAGCTATGTTTTCGGCTGTTACAGGAATTTGGATACTCCACCCCATTTTGTCCACTCGGCGTTCCCGCCAAGGGGCTGCGCCCGTCTCGCCCCTGATCGGGGCTTCAACCAGCCTGATCGAGATTTCTTGAGCTTTCAAAAGTTAGATGCAGTTTGGCTGTATGCTAGCGGATATCTCCATCTTTTCACCTGTCACACGAAGTTTAGATACCACACCTCAGTTTCTTCACCTCGCCACTCTCGCGCAGAACTACGACCACCTGTTGGGCAGAGCGGGCATCACCTCACTCCCCTGAAATCTCACCGCATAGAAATATTGTGTGGCTGCTCTTAGTATCGAGAGCTCAGATGCTAAATTCGGCTGATTGTTCCTCTGCTGAAGTTCGGACTCTTTCTTTAGCGGGCATTCAATTGACCTCTTGTCCCGTTTCGAAATCGCAGAACGGGCAGGCTTACAGACACCTGACAGCTATCAGGAAATCAACGACGCAGGCTGTGACGAAGAATCGAATGAGCGTGGGCGATGAACTTGGATCTCCTCAATGAAGGAAAGAAAGCATGGGACCTCTCTGCTAATCTTGTCTATGTGTCCGATCCTCTGTCACATCTCCATAACTTTTTCGCGCCATAGGAGGGATCATGTCTTTTTCTTCAGTAGGGTCGGACACTCGGCTATCAGAAGCAGACACAACGAGATGAAACCATGCGAATAGAAAAGCCATGCAACGACGTGTCTGGCCCAGACACATACCGGAACGTGCTCCGCGCGCTCCTGCCATCTCAAAAAGCGCTCGAGGACGCGATTCGTCGCCTCCAGGAATCCGATTTTCATCCCCGAGACATTGCGGCTTTAGTTCCGTGGCCGGAGCCAGGAACCGAGTTCTCTCACCGGGCTGGAACAAAGGCTCCAGAAGGCGCGATGGTCGGCGCGACAGCCGGGGCGGCACTCGGAGCTCTTATGGGATGGATCGCAAGCACGGGACACTTACCTATTCCTGGAATAGTCACGCTGGGAGGGTATCATCCTATAGTGTTGCTTTTAGCTGGCCTTGGGGCGCTTGGAGTGTGCGGCGCCATTATCGGGGCGCTCGTTGGTATCCGAATACCCGAGTATGAGACGGTGCTGTCCGAGGGCATGGTACAAAAAGGGGGGCTGTTAATGTCCGTTAACTGCCGGAACCTCAGCGAAGAGAGGCGCGCTACAGACATTCTTGAGCAGTTCGGTGCCCGAGCTATCGCGTCTTCATGCGCGAGAGGCCCGTCGAAGCCGCCATTTTTTCGGACTGCCACTAGCCCAACCTAGAACTCGTCGTACCGGGCACAACGTAGCGATAAATGCTAAGCACGACAATCGCCCCGAGAACTGAAACCACAAAGCCCACAGGCTCACTTTGATCATAAAGCCCAGCCGCTCGTCCAATCACCGCCCCTAACAAAGCTCCTGAGATTCCGAGCGTCGCCGTCCAGCCCACGTTCAAATCATCACGATCCGGCATGATGGCGCGCGCTATTAATCCGACCGCGAATCCTATTAGAATCGTCCAAAGAATATGCATAATCCCTCCATAGCTCGTAATTAATTTGAGGACATCTCGCCCTCACTAACCATGCGCCACGTCATGGGCACTTATTGATAGTCCGCCTCATCTGGGCTAGTTAGAACTCCCTAAGCGACACCAACGGCGCGATTGCTCATACCCGTGGTAGGAGTAAATCGTCGTAAGCCAGCTGGGCTCGACGCATGACCGGACAGATAGAATGCTTTGCAATCAACCACGATCAGACAAGCAATCACGCTTAGATACTCGATCACTCTTTCCCGTTGAGGTCCACGAGTGGGTCTCTGAAGTTTCTCAACAATCGAGAGATCTCGCTGAGCACCATATCTGGAGAGAACTTCAACACAAAGAAGGAGTCGTGTGGCACCGACAGGCTGACCCCTCGCTACAGGGTCTTTCGCGTAGTATCGAGGCCTCTAATTTCCCAGTAAGACCTCCGGAGACACCGACCTTTTCCCATGTGCAATCCACCACAGCTATGAAGGGCGCCCTACTGAATACCGTGGGAAACTCCCCGCTAGTCACGAATGGAGTTATTTCAGCCGAGCAACGCGTGGCTCTCGAAAATGAGTTCCGGGAGATGTACCGGTTGGTATGCGCACTGACAGGAAAAAGTGATGCTGCCATCGACTTACGAGTGGAGAGAGAGAAGGCTTATATAGAAAACTTCCATCAGGATTATGGAACGGCGCTTTTAATGACACTCTCAGGTCCTGGTCCGCAGTTCATACAACCGGCTAATGTACCGACAGGGCATGACGGCTTCTTCTTTAGACAAGAGCTGCCACGACCCGACGATGTATATCAGGTACCCCCACTCTCACTTCTTGCGATGCGCGGCAAGCCCGATGACGGTTCCTATGAAGCTGGTTCGCCACAGGGGCTCTGGCATTCCTCACCACCGAAGCTGTGGAATAATACTCCTCAATGGGATCTGCGAGTTCTGCTGATCGTGACATCTCCACACTCAGAGATCCTTCCGCCACGACCGAACATCCAGGGTTAACACCAATATTTTCGCGATATACCCAAGCTCACAGGTCACGTGAACCGAAAGGAGCGCGCTTGATTCGCACCCGATTACCCTGTAATCGCACCACCTCCCCACAAAGCTCCTTACTCAGAAGCTCAGCCTGAGAGAGGCCAAGCATGACCATAGCTTCATCAACCGACAACTCTATTTCAGCGCCCGTCTCATCCTTGAGAGGCGGCTGAATGCCATACTCGCGTAAAACATCCCGCGCGGAGCATATCTCGATCGCTCCCTGGTCCAACATCACCTCGCCACCCGCGTAGCGCGCGTCTCCAGTCTCGGGAGACACGATGAATACATCGCGTCCGAAGTCCGCCGCGAACTGCGCTGTCACTAAAGAACCGCTGCGCACTCCAGCCTGAACGATAACGACCCCCCGTGATAGTCCCGCGATGATTCGATTTCTCGCGAGAAAGTGATGCTTTAAGGGTTCAGTGCCAGGTGGATACTCAGATACAAGCAAACCACCAGAAGCCACGATTTGAGCCGCCAAGCCTTGGTGGGAGGAAGGATAAACTCGGTCAAGCCCGTGGGCGAGCACGGCGATCGTTGGACATGCACTTGGGTATTCGAGCGAGCCGCGGTGAGCCGCTCCGTCGATACCAAGAGCAAGTCCGCTGACAATCGCGAACCCGGCTGACGCGAGCTCATGGGCAATTAGAGAAGCGCGCTGGCAAATAGGGACCGAAGCGGCTCTCGTGCCAACGACCGCGAGAGCGTTGTCAGGTAGAGCTGGCTCAGGACGATTTCCAAAAATAAATAGGGTAAGCGGAGCACCCTCAGTATGTCGCAGCGCGTCAGGATATCGTGGATCGAGTATACAGCGCGCCTCGATGCCGCGCTGTCCACACTCGTCGTAGATGCGTTTCCCAACATCACGCTGTCGCGCGCTCAGAGAGCTGGCGACAGACTCAAATGTCCCCTCCTCTCGCACCCTAGCCAGGATTTGAAGGCGAGCGACATTAGGGATTGAGACGAGCGAGAGAGCTGTAATGAGATCAGCTTCACGATTTTCTCCAAAGGTGGCTTTCACGAAACGCTCCTACGGTACGGTTAACAGCGACTGCCCCGTAATACCGGCTGTGTCGCGTAGTACCTTAATCGGAACGTTGGAGAAAATGTTGCGTGCCATGCCGTTTACGGCGCGGCACTGCTCTGAACTAGTAGTATGCCGCTACGCCGTATTGAATAAGTGACAAGACGTTTCGCGTCGAACGACTAGCGACCCGAATGCCGCACGTGAGACTGGTTATCATCGGATTTCGCTTCTTCTAGAGCCGAGAGCTGCTCTTGGATCGCCTTACTAAACTCGATCGGGGTAGGGATAAAACGTAGCACTTCTTCAGTACCACCTGTACCCGTAACCTCCACATCACCGTAGTTAAAGAGTCTTCCCAGGATAGTCTGATCTATTCGGATTGCCTCAACCTTGGCCAAAACGATATCGAGTGTCTTAAGGCGAATAAAACCGGTCTTTCCAAGGACCCGTTTAGAGGTAACCGCGAACTCCGACGTCATAAACAAAATTAAACGGTCAAGAAAACGGTACGCAGCGCCGAGCACCAGAAAAGCTAATGCATAAAAAACCACTGGAATATCGTTCACTATCGAAAGCGAGCCCGCTAACACCGAAACCATCATAGCCGGAACTAACAGAACGATGGGATGTAGGCGAGTTGCTCGTACGAGCGACTCGTCGTCCATGAGGTTGTTTTCAGTAAAAAACATAACGTGTCCTGAAACTGATGACTTATCGTCGCTATCGGTACTAATTAAAAAGTATAGCCACATCCCTCTGCCTTAGTCGAACCCCAATGTTCGTCCCGGAAATCACTAGGAGCGGAACCGAGAAGTATCTAGACCGCTGAAACCAGGCAGGGTCGTCAATCGGTCTATTGTTATGTGGCTGGAAACGCTGCGCCGGGTCACCCCGCGACAAGGAAGCATATCGAAATAATTTCATAAATTTCGAGCCAGAAAGTAATCTATTAAGAGAATCGGTCGACATGATTTCTTCGGGAACTCAAGCTTATCCGGAAGGTTCCCAAGATGAACGGAGTAAGAGCTAGGCGCGCGGACGATGGAAACAATACAACCAACAGATCTCTGTTTAGAGTTCACTGGTGCTAACGCCCCTGAAGGCGACTTGCGCCGACAGGTAACTGACATATGCGTGTCGCGCCTTGGCCTCTCGGCGAGCGACGCAGAAAGCTTATTCGAGCGTGGAGGATCGTTTTTAGTCTCGAGAATGAAGCTCGAGGTCGACCTTGCGTCAATCATTAACAATCTCGAGGCGCTTGGCGTGCTCGTCCGACCCTCAACAGATGGCCATCACGCGCTTATAAATTCTAGTCTCCACCCCGCCAGGCGGCGCGCGGCGCTCTATTCCTCACGATATGGCGACTTGCTCAGCATGCGAGATATACAAACCACTCTCAATGCTTCTCCAACTCAACCTCAGCCAAAACAGAGACTGTCATCGACACGGGTCGCACTCCTGATTATAGCTGTGCTCGTCTCCGTCGGGATCCCATCGTCGCGGTATTGGAGCATGAAGTCTGACTCTAAAAACTGGACTATCGACGATTTTCGGCCGACATCTTGGGGTGACACCACTGTGAATATGCCGACCGCTGAGGAGTCTCCCGCGACATTTCGAGGTTCAGCATCACTCGCTGACGTGCGCATCCTTAGTCAGGTGTCGAGAAATGCGAATGCGTACTCAGCGCGTTTCATGGCCCACACGTCCAATGAAACGCTCTCGCCGCTCAGAATCGAGGGAGAGCCGGTTTTTCTATCCGCGCAAGGGAACGAATACGCTGCCACGACGACCTATACCATGACCGATCGTAGCGGCGGTTTCAGGACTGGTTCGGCTCGAATACAAGTAACGTTAAAGAGCGACGGCACGCCCGAGCAGGCCCACATCACGCTTGACTTACCAACGGAACCCTCTCGATTGAGCTCAAGCACTGACAAAACGGTTACGTTCTCAGTCGGTCTTTCACCTGGATGATTTTTTCTTTGTGGTCGTGGTAGGCTTCGTCTTCCGCGCTTTAGCCTTAGCGATCGACTTCACCGCGCCCTTGGCTGTCTTCTTGACTGGAGCGGCCTTGCGGTCGCTTTTAGAGGCGGCTGGCTTTTTGGCAAGCACGGTTCGCGCGCTTGCGGTAGCCTTAGGGGTAACCTTCTTCGCGGTTAACGAAACTTCCTTGGATTTTGTCTCCAGCGCTGACTTCGCGTTTGTCGCTTTTGGCGCCGACTTTTCTGGCAGGACCGACTTCTTCACCTTCCCTACGCTCGAGATCACTGGGGCGATATGCTTGGTAGCTGTCTTTTTCATCTTACCAGAGCCTTTGGTCTTAACGTGTTCAACCTGCGATCGCTTAGAAGCACTAGCGGGCTCCTCGGCTATTTCTTGATCATGAGAAAATGACACGACCGTGCTAGACGCCGAGATCGGCTCGATAGGAGTCCCCTTTATTACCACTCCTCCCTGTTTTAGGATCGGTCGTGGTTTTGGACCCTTCATGCGGTACTTATTTGGGGCAGCTTTCGGTGCTGGTGTTTCGGCTGCGGGCTGCGGCTTTGCCTGCTGAACCTCACCTTCCGGCTTTTCGGGGTTACTGAGCATTATCCTCGTGTTATCGAGTCGCGCCATTAGCTCTGGAATCTCTTCGGGCGAAGATAGCCACGTTTGCCCATTAATACTGTACAACGTAACAAACTGACCATTAACGAGCACTCGCTTGCTGAGGTACTCCTGCTCCTTGCTTCCCTTTGAACCATCGTGGGTATTCATGATCTCGCAACTCCCGTTCAACGAAATCTGGTCATATCGACCGGACTTTCGAACCTTGCTGTAAAACTCATATGGTGCTACTCCGAAGCTGTGCATCGGCGTCAGATTGAGGGCATAGCGACCCTCGTAAGAGGTTAGATGACCTGTAAGCGGTTAAGCGGTGCGGCTAAGGCACGTCGACTTACTATTTTTCTTGCTTTTTTGTGCCGGCTCCTCTCTCCGAAACCGGCCTTCTCATGGCAGAGGGGTAGGACTATGCCTCGCCGGTTCCAATCTCCTAACCAACTGATTGCAATTATTAATAGAAAACAACTTTCTCTCGCTTGTAAAGTCACGTTCCAGTGGCTTATCCTACCGCCTCGTGAGGGTCTACGACGGGTTTGACAGAACTGCACGTCTGACACCTTGCCGCTCGATACTTGACCGAGCACCACTCCGTGAGACGAGGTTTCTCCGGGTGGGGCTAGTCACGAGCGCTACAGCCCTTTTGAGCACCGTCAGGGTATGACTGCTCGCATACACAGAGGAAACAAAATGAGTTTTGAGGCGAACGCCAGAAGTTTTGAGTCACTTACAATACGTTTATGGTCTCGGGAGAACCCTCTCGATGATCGGACACTTTCCAACCGGAAAACAAAAGTCGTCGCTACGCTCGGACCCTCATCACGCTCGCCAGAGAACATCCGCGAGTTAATCCAGGCTGGAGCAAACGTATTTCGGCTCAACTTCTCGCATGGTAGCCACGATGAACACTTGGCTGTGCTAACCGAGGTTCGGCGGATAGCGTCTGATATGGGAGCTTGGATCGCCATCCTTCAAGACCTGTCAGGCCCCAAGATTCGCATCTCGAATGTCGAGGGCGACTACTGCCCTATCGTTGACGGCCAATCGATCGAACTCCGAGTTGCGAATGGCTCCCTTTCGAACGCTAAAGCCATATTCGTCGAGACCGTGAACCCTATGCAGACCCTGCATCCAGGGCACCACGTTCTACTGGCTGACGGACTAATCGAGTTGCAAGCCGACGCGATCCACCCGGATCACGTCGTATGCACCGTGCTCAAAGGAGGACGGATTCGCTCGCGTGTCGGAATCGCGTTCCCCGATAGCGACGTTGATCTTCCCGCGACAACCAAGAAAGATTTGACCGATCTTGATTGGGGCATTAAACACGGCGTCGACTATATAGCGGTGTCTTTCGTGCGCGCGGCGAGCGATATCATCAAGCTTCGCCACATCATCAACGACAAGGGCGCTTCCACCGGCATCATCTCGAAGATCGAGCGTCGCGCGGCGTTGGAAAATATCGAGGAGATCATTCAGGTATCCGATGGACTCATGGTAGCGCGTGGAGACCTCGGTTTAGAGGTTCCTCTCGAGCAAGTCCCCATGTTGCAAAAACGATTAATCGAGGAATCGAATTACCGGGGAATTCCGGTAATCGTGGCGACACAGATGATGCACTCAATGATCACATCAGTACGACCAACGAGAGCCGAGGTTTCCGATATCGCCGCCGCGGTTATGGGAGGCGCTGACGCAGTAATGCTATCGGATGAAACCGCGATAGGCGAGCACCCAGCAAACTGCGTACGATACCTCAGTCGAATCGCGCTCGCCGCCGAGCAATCATTTGAATTTGAGGAATACAAGCTCCGTCTCCGCAACTCGGATTCAGCGACTGTTCCTGACGCCATCGCTTATGCGGCATGCGCGGCTTCGGTAAAGACATCAGCCGATGCTCTTATCGCTTGCACGGAAACCGGCACTTCCGCGCGTCTCGTGGCGAAGTATCGACCGAAGCAGCCTCTCTATGGCCTCTCACGAAATGAGCAGACACTGCGTCGCATGGCTCTCTACTGGGGAGTAAAGCCGATGTCGTTCACTTCAGCCGAGAATCATTCTGACGAGATCCAGACCGCTCTAAAAGTAGTCCAGGAGCGAGAGGGGCTTCCGAACGGGTCTCGCGCTGTTGTTACAGGTGGGCGGGCAACTAAGACTCCAGGCTCAACCTCCGTGATGGAGGTCTGTAATCTTAACTTCTTGTCTGAGAAATAGTGTTAGAAGCAGCACGTAGTATATGACATTCAACGATCTTGTATCCGAAACCGAAGCTGCGGAAATCGCTGGGGTTTCCGCTCGGACCCTGCTTCGCTTTAGCGAGTCAGGGTATCTCACGGTCGATCTTACCCTCGGCGGTGGTCGTTCTTACTCTCGAGCGCAGATCATAGAGATATTCGGTGCCCCTTCCACAGCGGCGCCTTATGTCTCGGAGGCTCCTGGCGCGCGGAGCGTGCCAGGAGAGACAAGCCACGCCTCTGACAACTCAGAGAAC
Source organism: uncultured delta proteobacterium (assembly GCA_903904735.1). Lineage (GTDB taxonomy): Bacteria > Bdellovibrionota_C > UBA2361 > UBA2361 > OMII01 > OMII01. The sequence continues at coordinate 12,956 of CAIVDM010000198.1, read as the reverse complement.
GTTTCAGTTGAGGAGCAACCGCGGCTCGAAGTCGCGAACGCCGAGCCCTTGCCTGACACACCACAAGCGCCAGCCCACGAGGAGCAGTCGCGACCATCGGCCCCGACTCAAAACGACGAGATCGGGCGACTGAGAAACTTCATCGAAATGCAAGAGCGTATGCTCGACTCGAAGGATGACGAAATCGCGGACCTTCGTAACCAACGCGCTTGGCTTCGCGAGAGAATCGAGAAGCTCGAGGAGAAGAGCGACCGCGATCAGATACTTCTTCTACAAGAGACACAGACCATCAGACAGCTTATCGCCGTACAAGAGTCGAAGAAATCAGTGGTCCAGCAAGTCCTTGAATGGATTGGTGTCACCAAATCGACGGAGGTAGCGACGATCCCCTCAAACAGCGACTATTCGCAGAAGAAGTCCCCTGTTGCTGGATCTAGAACTATCGAAGTCGAGAAAGCTGCGAATCAGTAGCCCCGCGTCTCGACTGAATCCGCCTCACGCGGTGACAGTGAGATCAGAGCGGTCGCGGTCGCTATGCGCCTTGACGAGGTAGTGCGATATCTGAGAGATCAGCGCGCTTAATCTTCGTCCGTCAGCTTAGGCTTTTGTCCAGTTAGATGCACCTCAACTCGACGGTTGGCCGAATACGCCCAATCCTCTTCTTCGTTGAAGAGCGGCTTTCGCTCACCGAAACTAACTGTAGAGAGCATTGATTCGGGAACCCCTAACGAAACGAGCTCACGCTTCACAGCTTGGGCTCGGTCCATACCGAGCTTCATATTATACTCGTCGCTTCCTCGCTTATCAGCATGGCCTTGCAGCTCGACATCTACGGGCTCGCCGCCGTTAATCATCTTGGACACAGCGACAGCCTTCTCCTTACCAACTCGATTTAACGAGCGCTTATTGAAATCAAAGTTCACGTCGGGAAAATAGACAACTTTCTTGTCGAGTCCGGCGGGTTCGCCCGCACCAACTCGATCGTAGTTAAACGGCGTAATCGTGCGGCAGTCAGGGATCTCTTCACCTCGAGAGAAACAGGACGGCTTACGGAAGTCGAACGGCTCCCGATATCCCATTACTTGGCGAGTCTCTGGGGTTGATGACGCGAAATAGCTTAGTGGTCGGAAAATAAGCTCACGAGCGACCCAGCCAATCGGATGCACGATATAGGCTAGAATGCGGAGCGGGTGTGACTCAGACTCACGGTACGCCGGCGATGGATGATACTCACCAACCTCGCCCTCCTCATCGCTATTGTCGTACGGTAGAATCTCCTGCGCGTTTAGTGGAGTGACGAGCGAGGAAAATGCGACCAGAAAGGTCATCGCTGTCGACAATGTTACTGGAAACTTTCTCATAGAGCCCTCAAGAGGAGATAATCATCGATGTGCCTACCAACAGCACGGAACTGCCCCTATCCTTCGAAGGTCTAGGATGCAGCTCAATATAAAATGGGCGTCATTTCTTAGAGAGAGTTTACCAAACCTAGTTTGAAACCCATCACTCCTCAGGGATTCTCGCGGTCGGATATCTCTGCTGCGCCTCTATTATGAACCGAGATTAAAGTAGATGAACGGTGAGCGCGTGTCCGGAGGTACGGTCTATGTCAGCTACTACACCTCGCAGCCGGCCCTCTCCCAGGGCTATCTCGTATGGCGCTGGCTTTGGTCCTAGAAAACGTTTAAGCGCGACTTCAGAGCTCATACCGATAACGCCGTCGTTACTCCCCGTCATGCCGAGATCAGTGATGAAACCAGTGCCACCTGGAAGTACCTGCGCGTCGGCCGTTTGCACATGAGTGTGAGTCCCAACAACGAGCGAAAGCTCACCATCGACATACCGCCCTAACGCCCATTTTTCTGAGGTCGCCTCCGCGTGCATATCGCAAACTGTAATAAGACCCGCGCGGTCATTGAGAGAATCAAGCCAAGCTCTCACCGCCCGAAATGGGCATTCCGTAGTTCCGCCCATGAAAACTCGTCCCATCAGGTTTATCACGGCGACTCGAGTCCCATCAGCGGCTGTCCACAGGCAACTCCCACGACCAGGAGTTGTATCCGCCGGCAAGTTAGAGGGTCGGATACACCACGAACTGTTCTTATCGAGAAACTCCGCGGAGCCCTTTCTCTGAAACGCGTGGTCTCCCAACGTAATAACATCAACTCCCGAATCTCGGATCTCAACAGCGGTGCCAGCATCAATACCCGCGCCGCCTGCGGCGTTCTCCCCGTTCGCGATGACGAGATCCGCACGCGCGCACACACGAAGATCCTTCAGGTGTTGCTTTAAGGCGGCCCGGCCCGGTCTTCCGACAACATCTCCAAGCACTATAATTCGAAACGCCCCATCACTCTTGGGGGGAAACTCACGATATCCCATCATATTCTCCACTGGGTCTAAAGCCCCCCTTCTCGTGGCAAATCCAATCCATATTTATATCATGAGAATCCACCGGAATAGCTCGCACAAGCTGCATCGACCAACAAACACCAACCTTTACCGATGCTAGCGACACAATTCTCTCGAAGAATTGGTCATAATGTCCGCCGCCTCGCCCCAGTCGCCGGCCCGATCCATCGAAGGCCAGCCCCGGAGTAACGACGACATATGTCCCAGTATCGTCATAGAATGCCGGCTCTCCATATCCCTCACGAGGCTGAATTATACCTCTCCCTCCCGGGACGAGCTGCGAAGACCAATCGTCACTGATACGGACAAAAGACATTACGTTGGAGCCGTCGACTCGTGGAAGGTATACATTCGCTGTCTTCAGCGCCTCTCCAATAAACATCGCGAGGTCAACTTCTCCCGGGAAACAAGGCACCCACGCGAAAACGTGTTTTTTGCCCCGCTGAGCGCTGACCTGGTTAAGGATCTCAATGAGATGCGCGCACACCTCAATATGCGCCTTTTGGGACCATCGTGTGTCGAGGTTAGCCATCATGAGCTTCATTTCTCGACGCAACTCTTTTTTTGACTGGGACGACATACTGTATGAAGACCGGTAAATTGCCAAAGCTAACTCTGCCTTAAATGGCCATTTTTCAAAAGGTAACAACTAACCACTGGCTGCGGCGCGAGCGTCAGCCCCTAAACTAACTACTCTCTCTGAAATGCGCATCCCCCACCAGGGAATGAACAGGAAAGATCAACCCGAAGGAAGCTGACCTTGGATTAGACTACACCCACAGCGAGTCAAAAAAGCGGTGAGTAGTTAGTTGAGAAGAGTATACCCTGATTCCGGCGTACCATCGACTCAATCTCACGTAGAAACGCTATCCTTTCTAATCCCTCGCTATTACTCGCCAAACCTCATCGCCATCCTCCGCCATGGCCTTGAATTTACTAAAACCGTTTGGGAGTGAATCAGAAGTAGTTTATCCTGGCTCTATGGGGTTCTTATCAGGTTGGCGATACGCGCTGTCTGGACTGGTGTTTCTGGCGAGTGTCAGTAGTAATATAGAGGCTCAGTCCGCCGTCCCTAAGACTTTTAACTCACTGGTAGGCAATGAGAGCGAAGAAAATAGGCTCGCCTCCGCTTCGCTTGCGGCTGAGCCGCGAAACTGGCGCCGCATCCTCGTTATATTCTCCAAAGCTCAAGCAGCAGTACAGCTTCGCAAGCTTCCTGTAGCTCAATCAATTCAGCTAACACCATCTACGCACGCCTCAGCATTCGTATATCGGCGACACGACATCCGACTCTCTGAACCGCTGATCGCAACTCTTCAGTCAGAGGATCAGCTCGCGTTCGCCATCTCACATGAAATGGGGCACATCGCTCTTGGACACGCGACCGAAGCAAGTGAGTCCGAAGAATTCGCGGCCGACGCGTTCGCAGCGTCAATACTGACAGATATCGGAATGGACGTATGCGCTTCCACAACTGCGCTTGAAGCACTGCAGCGCCGAGAGCCGACATATCGAAAACCTCTCGGACTGCGAGTCCAATACCTCAGAAAGACCTTGCTCGCTATTTGTCCACCCGGCCCCTCGGAATTTTTAGCCCTACGAGAACCCCCGAGGGTACCTCCATTTCACTAAACTGTATTTTCAAGAGGTTAGCGAGTGTCACGTCGGGCGTAACCCGCTTTTTAGTTTAAGTTCCGATTCTCCAACGCCGATACCTATTAGGGGCGAGAGCATTCACTACCGATAGACCGAATGACCCTGCGGACGAACTTTCTCGACTCGAACATGGAAGGAATCCGCGGTGAATAAGCCGGATAACAAGTGAGAGATGACTACACTCGGAGCCACAATACTGTTGTCAGATGCTGAGCGAGCCACAGCCAGCATCCTTATAGTCGAGCCTGACGCCGACGATCGTACGCTACTTAGGACAACACTCAGAGGCCTTGGTTTCGGCACTATAGCGGAAGCCCCAAACCACATGATCGCTCTGGACAAGTTTGAGGGCCGAAAGTTCTCTCACATTATATTTGACGCGAAAAAAGGTAATTATCCGGTAATCGATTGGTTCAAGCAGGTCATGGAGATCGCGCCAGATATTATAGCGATTCCAGCCTCAGCGGACCCTAGCGTTGACGACGTTTTCGAGATATTACTCTTGGGGGCCAAGGGGTATCTTGTGAAGCCATTCAATCGCGAGACTGTTGACCAATCCGTCATGGTCGCGACCAAAGGCGAACCAATCCCCGATGTTGTAAGGCAAGCGCGGGATAGAAATGAGGCGTTAGTGGCGATTATAATGACCTCTCTGGATCGGCTAGCGACGGTATATCGACAGTCGAAACAGTTTGGGACAGCCGCGCGGGAGTTGCCACGCGCTGTCGCCGCGCTTCGCCGGTCATCAGACCTCGCTTTAACATTCGCGAAAGGTGGAGAGGCGGGACTCATTGAGGCATTAGAGAAATTCGCCGTAGACAAGAGCCGAGGCCCCGCGACTCGTCTTGGGAGACTCCGAAAAAGACTCTCCACTACGCGAGGCGCCGATGAGGTGCCCGCCGAATAAACTGCTTATGCGATGCTTTTATAGACGTTCAAATCCGATAATAATACCGAAGGCCCTCGCCGCTTTCGTGCTTGTAGTTTCATACAGCTTGGCGCATAGCCAAACTTTCGACGAGCTGAAGCAATTACCCGCCTATCAAAAGCTTACGACCGAAGGAACAAAATCTCGCAAATCCTCCGAAGAAGCGGGGATTGCGAATCCAAACACCAATTTCGGCGGCCTCTGGTCTAACCCACGCAACGCCTCAAGCCTTCTCTCGTGGCTCCAAGCCAAAATACCAGGGTACAAGTACACCGAGACATCAGTCGGGCTATTGCATGAGCACGCGGGCGCTCAAGCCCTGCTCTACAATAAACAGTACGCTCGTGTCCGTATAGACGTTCTTGTTCCACGCGTTGAATACACCACGATGGCGCAGTACAACACGCTCAGAAGCTTTAACCAGTTTCGGCCTCCCACACTCGATGTCATCGCTGATCAGGTGGTTCCCATTCAGGGTATGGAAGCGAACTATTACCGCACCAGAAAGGGCGAGTGCTCTCTTCTTTTTAAGGTCGAGCGTTTAGGGATCGTTAATTTAGCGGTCGAGAAATGCTCAGACTCAAAGGTAATGATGGATGTGGCGAAGCAACTAAACTTCGCGCGGCTTAATCAGAAGCTACTTTCCTAGCGCGCCCCAGTTCCCAAGAGCACAGCTGGCACCGTCCTCGCGAGTAGCAGCACATCACCGGTAAGGGACCAGTTGTCGATATAATCCAGATCTAGCTTCACCCACGAATCGAAATCCGCGATATCGTTTCTCCCGCTCACTTGCCAGGTGCACGTCAACCCCGGTCGCATAGATAAGCGTCGTCGTGACCGTCTGTCGTAAAGACTAACCTCACCGGGAATAGGTGGTCGGGGTCCCACCAAACTCATATCGCCGACAAATACGTTCCAGAGCTGTGGAAGCTCATCAAGGCTGAAGCGCCGCAGAAAACGACCGAACGAGGTAACACGCGGATCATCTCGCATCTTGAACACCGGTCCCCTCATCTCATTTTTCGCCTTAAGGTCCCTGAGCGTATGCTCTGAGCCAACCACCATCGAGCGAAACTTGTACATATCGAAGAGTCGACCATTGAGACCCATCCTTGTCTGGGTAAAGAACACGGGTCCCTTCGAAGTCTTTACGCCGAGGGCGAGAAACACGAAGAGTGGCGCGAGAACAATGAGCGACACTCCCGAAACCAAGATATCAAGCAGGCGCTTCAAAAATAGCTTCCAGCTGTCGCCTGGTGGGGTCTGAAAATGAATAAGTGGCATGCCACCAAAGTAACTAATTCCTGACTTCACAAGACCGATACTAAAGATATCCGCGGCGATGGTGGTCCTGACCCCTTGCTCCGCGCAGGCGAGGATTAATTCCTCCACCTCAGTCATGACTGGAACGATATCAGTAAAGATCACCTCATCGATCGCGTAATCCTCAAGAGCTTTGCAAACCTCCTCAGTTCCGAGCAGCACTCGTCCCACTTGCAGATTATGACTGAGCTCTTGACGGAGCGTCTGTATAAGTTCCGCCGAGCCGACCCTCGTGTCGAGGAGGGCGAAACACCGAATATGGATCCCTAACTCCGGTCGAGAGATGATCTCACGCGCCAATCGAAGCGCTTGAACTCCTACACCGCAAACGATCACATTTCTAAAATTACGTCCCTGGCGTCTCCAGTAACGAAGAAACTTAAGCACGGCGAATCGTTGGAGAGTCAAGCCACAACCCGCCAGCAAAACAAACAGTCCGATGAAGGATCTACTAATCGGGAACTTCAACAGAAAGAGCGTCGCCGCGAGCACAATGAACACGAATCCACTACTCACACACGAAATGTTGAGCAAACGCCACACTGACGTAAGGCGCATACTTCCGTAAGCTCCCATCAGGTTCAGCACGACGCTGTAACCGATAAGTCCCGATAGCAAGACCACCACGTAGTCGTTAATAGGCAACAACTCCTCGCCGGCGAACGGAAGCCCTAACCGCAGCAGGTCGTTCCAAAAAAGAAGTGACGTTCGTCCGTAATAAGCGCTCAGAAAGGCCAGGATAATGATGACGTTATCACCCACCCGCTCAAGAAGAGATATGATGCGCCAGTTCTGTTTCAGCATGACGTCGAAATGGTATGTAATAACCCACTTCTATACAAGCCGCCGCGGGAGTCGCCCCTTTGTCAGATAACATGCCGAAGTTGCGTGCAAACCGCGCCCAAAATCGAGCATAAAGGATACTGCGCTTAAAATAGAGCTCTCGCGTCAGTTTCGCGTTTTACCGCCAGCCTGCTCCCGAAGCCATAGCTGCCGCTCCCGAATCGTCTTCTCGTTTCCACGATCACTAGGCTCGTAGAACGGCACTCCCCGCACCTGGTCAGGCAGATAACGAACTCCGGCCGCGAATCCAAGCGCCTCGTCATGCGGATACCGGTATCCCTTGCCGTACCCAACAGACTTCATCAACGTGGTGGGCGCGTTTCTAAGGTGCATCGGAACCGGCGCTGTTGGATGCTGCTTGACGGCGTCGATGGCGCGATGAAGCGCCACATAACTTCGATTCGACTTGGGCGCCGTCGCCAGATACGTAATACACTGCGCGATAGGGATTCTGCCCTCGGGCAATCCAACCAATTCGAACGCTTGAAGAGTAGATACGGCGAGCTGCAACGCTCGAGGATCCGCGTTACCGATATCCTCGCTCGCGAATATCACTAATCGCCGGATCAAAAACCGAGGGTCCTCGCCCCCCTCAAGCATTCTAAACCCGTAATACAACGCGGCGTCAGCGTCTGACCCGCGCAGACTCTTAATCAAGGCGGACGCTATGTTGTAGTGCTCCTCTCCATCACGGTCATAGAACGCCCCGTGACAGGTGGATAAGAACCCGGCGAGAGACTCCGCCGAGGGCGCGATTGTTTGATCCCTTCCGGAGGCATATGCCTCCAGCAAATTAAGAAGCCGGCGTCCATCACCAAGACTCGCGCCTATCAACATCGCGCGAGCCTCCTCGGGCAACGCAAACGCCAACTCCCCCTCGCCTCGCTCGCATACACGGCATAAGGCCGCCTCATCGAGTGGCTTTAGAATCACCACTCGGCACCGAGATAACAAGGCGCCCGTAAGATAGAACGATGGATTTTCGGTCGTCGCCCCAACTAACGCTATCGTTCCTGCCTCAACATGGGGCAAGAACGCGTCCTGTTGTCCCTTATTGAACCGATGAATCTCATCGACAAACAGAAGAGTGGGTTTTGCGGTATCTTTTGCCCGTTCAACCACCTCACGCACATCTTTGACACCCGCTAGCACCGCCGACAGCTCAACGAAGGCGCAGTCGAATGCGGCGCCTATTAGCTTCGCCAACGTAGTCTTTCCAGAGCCCGGAGGGCCCCACAAAATCACGGACGGTATCCGCCCCTGCCCCGAACTGACCTGGCGAACCAGATGGGAATCAAGCGACTCAACTCCGGAGAACTCCGTAAGGGTTCTTGGTCGCAGTTTTTCAGCGAGGGGAATCTGCCTCATAAACAGCTATAAAAAGACGCCACATACCGAAACCCCTCCTCGAATTGACGGAGTGAGTACGATTCGTTCGGTGAATGGATATTATCCTCTGGCAATCCGAACCCCACAAGCAATGGCGCGGCGCCCGCCGCTTGTGAAAGAAGCGGAATGATGGGAATGCTCGCGCCTTCCCATGTGCACGCCGGATCGCGTCCAAACGCCTTACGGATAGCCGATTGCGCCAAATCGACTACGGATGATTCCGCCGGTAGCTGCAATGCTGGTCCGCCGACCCCATCATCAACCACCTCAATGGTGATTCCCTCTGGGGCATCCTTCTTGAGAAACGACACCACCGCGTCGAGCACTCGATACGGATCCTGCCCTGCGACAAGTCGCATTGAGAGTTTCGCTACGGCGTGAGACGGAATAACCGTCTTTCCACCGGCGCCCTGATACCCACCTCCGATGCCGTTAATCTCAAGCGTGGGTCGAAGTCCACGACGCTCTAAAGGCGTATAGCCCTTCTCGCCACCCGCGAGTGGAACACCAAGGAAGCTCACCACTTCATCGATATTGACCGGAGCCCCGTTGGTCAGCGCGCGCTCCTTGTCCGATGGCGGGACAACTCCATCATAAAATCCAGGAACCGCCACGGAGCCGTCCGCGTTGTGCAACGACGCGAGAAGTCGAGATAACGCCTGAAGCGGATTCAAAACCATTCCACCATAAACCCCTGAGTGGATATCCATCTTTGGCCCATACGCCCTCAGCTCACAGTGCGCGATACCACGCAGTCCCATCGTGATCGTGGGCAGCCCTTCAGCCACCATACCCGTGTCCGCTACCATCAGAATATCCGCCTTGAGTCTATCTCCCCACCCAGGTAGACCAGCGTGCAGAGCCTCACTACCGCACTCCTCCTCTCCTTCGATGATAACTTTGATAGTGGGGAGGTCCGCGCCCGTCCCTAGGAGCGCCTCAAGCGCCTTGAAATATGAGAACACCTGCCCCTTATTATCCTCCGCTCCCCGAGCGTACATACGACCATCACGGACCTCGGGCTCAAACGGTCCCGTCTGCCATAGGTCAAGGGGGTCCACCGGTTGAACATCATAATGCCCGTAAAAGAGGATCGTCGGTTTCGCCGCATTACCAAGCCGCTCAGCGAAAACAACTGGTCTAGACGCGGTCTCCCACACCTGGGCGTTGAATTCCATCTTCGCGAGGTGATCCCGAACCCACTCGGCGCATGCCACGCAATCCTTATGAAATGCCGGATCGGTGCTGATACTCTTAAACGAGAGAAACTCTTTCCACTCGGCTATGAACCTCTCGTGGTGGGTCGAATAATAGTCAAGCAGCGTTTGCATGTAGATCCTCGAAACATAGGTATTGTGGCGCCCATTCTGCTACAACTATACGGTCACTGAAAACAAAATTAGGCGATAATCGCCGATTTTACCGTGCTACGAGGAGCGCTCAGCCAAATCAATCCGCGGCTTTCTCCCTAAAAAGTGACATGCATACTCATTTTAGAAGGTTGCGCTCCTAACACCTCGATGCGATTATGCGGTATATTTTATAGCAACACTCTGCCTTTTCACGTGTGGTCATATGCGAACGTCAACAATCAACCCACTTCGAAGTCTCGCGATTATCCCCCTATTTGCGCTCACCCTCTCAGCGAGTGGATGCTCTTGGTTTAGCTCTGGCAGTGGTGATTCTGAAGAAGGAGCCCTCTCTGAGTCCGATCTAGCCGCTCAGCGCGAGGGTCGGTTCGGATCCGGCAACATCCCAACAGCCGAGGGCGAGGGAATGTTTAGAGACATACACTTCGGATACGACTCCTACGCAATCGAGGGAGAGGGCCGGATGGACGTTGAGTCCAACGCCCAAAAACTTCAGAGCCAGGCGAACATGAAGATCGTACTCGAGGGACACTGCGACGAGCGTGGCACCGTCGAGTACAACATGGCGCTAGGTTCTCAACGCGCCCGAGCGGTTAAGAATGCGCTCATAGCGCAGGGGATTCCCTCAAGCAGGATCGAAACGATAAGCTACGGAGAGGAGATCCCTCTCGACGCTAGTCACTCAGATGAGGCGTACGCCAAAAACCGACGAGTTCATTTCGCGGTAGGCAATGCGGCGCCCGAGACCTCAAAGAGCTCGAAGTACTAGCACAACATCGGCTGCGTCGAATTCATTTCTAGCAATCAAACTAGATCAGGAGTGGGTGTAGTTGCCTACTGGCGAACCGACAGGTTTAGTCAGGACGAGATCGCCGTCAGGGTGGATTATCGGGTGTGACGACCAAAATTACGGCCTACGACTGAGTCTTCGCACAATGTTTACCGTACATCGCTCGACAAACAACTAAGTTCCTCCGTGTCTGAATATCCTGGTTATGGAACGCTGAGCGGCCTATTGCTCAGGCTTAGCGACGTTCGTGCTGAACAGGGCGCGAAGAACACGCGCCTATGTCGTTCGACGACCCCAAGCGTACCTCTCAAATTCGCCGAAGGTCAAAATACCAGGCGAGCAAGACGCGGAGGGCGCAGATGAAGCGAATTCGTGGCCGTCATCACTTTCGCGATCGAAAAGTTTGAAAGTGATGACGATCCTGAATTTAAGACACGAGCTTCTAACGTCGACACCACCCATTCAGGGAATGGATTCGGCTACTGGATAGGAGTCTGACTTACTGAATATTCAGGACAGAAAACCACCTCTTAGGTCAGCTGGAACGCTAGTGCCTTTGGCCCTTACTCTGTCGCTCGCCCACGATCTTCAAATTATCCCAGTAAATATCATCATCGGACGCACCGCCAAAATCATCATTCGGACAAATCGAATCCTGGATACTCTCCATCAATTGACCGCGCTTCCAGACACCAGGCGCTGTCTGTGAGCGAAGCAATAAATAAGCAGAGAGATCTTCAACTCTGCCGTCCACCTTAGGCGAAACATACCGATCCTTGGCTTGATCCACGACGAGTGTAACTGAGTGCCAAGTGTTCCAGGCAAGAATAACGTTGCATTGAGAAGGCGCCTTAGCGGCCCACTTGAGTGCTGTTGTCGCTAAGTCTCACAGGTAAATCAGAGTCCAGAAATACACATACAGCGCCTGTGTGTGCTGAGGCGCGCGCATCCCCTCAGAACCCTATCCGAATCCCTATCCGCTCTCCTCTCCAATTCCTACTCAATTACTACCATCACCTCTCGGCTCCAGCGTGTTCGCTCACGAGCTACTTATCGAAGGTGGCGAAGGAGAGGCTCTAGCACCACAGAAAACGAATACCGAAAACTTCCGCAGGTTCAATCACAATGTTGCTGATAAAATCGCCGTCTTGGGTGACGCGTGCTGATTCGACCATAGCCCCGATCACCGTAGTGGGCTCATCACGGCACTCATCTTCATCCCCGGATTGACTGAGCTCTTCGCTCACAGTGGCAATACCCGTTGAGGGAGATCGCTGCCCCAAGGGCTCTCGTGTCACGAAAGCTAACCGAGAGGCTCTGGAAGAACTTTCCCGGTGTCTTTAAAGAGTGCCTCGGTAGTTCAGGAGTGAAGATCCAAAGATTTCTAGAGGAGGAATGATGGCTCCAGATTGAAGAGTCAGACTGCGCCACATTTGGGCCTTTTACCTCATACTTCGCTCTAGACGATGGACCAAGCTCCATCTCTCAGGAATTACTTCTTATTAAGCTTCTCTCGAAGAGTATCGAGAGCGCAGCGAACCGCAATTCGCTCCCCTGGTGTCAGTTCGTCACCTTTACGGCGACGTTCGAGCAGATCAGCGAGACAGTGAAGCTTTCTGGAAACAGTCCTACTGATTCGAGCCGAATGGAAATGTCCATCTATCTGTTCATCTACCGCGCAGCATGCTTCGTTGGCGGCGGCCTTTCGCGCCGCGTCGATGATCCCCTGTGAGGTCGCGAGAGAAACGTTCTTCTTGCAAAATGGATTCAGCATACCAGCTACTCTTAGCCACGTTAGACCAATCACTTCCTCAACTATATCGATTTGGTTGAGCTAGGGAAGCGCGATTCAGCTTGCCCGTGGTAGGGAGGGATTCTGCCGCGCTTCTCCAGCAACGCGGAGCAAGCAAACACCTGATATGACTCCGATCGTCCCCTCTCGATCGCTTCTCACCTTGTCTCAGACGAGAGCGATAACGTAAGGAATCTATGGTGTGCGGCGGCGGCTGTCTGACAAAGAGTACCAACGACGGATTAAGCCAGAGAAGCTATCAGAGTCGAGTGAGGACGAGAGCGGTCTCCGGTTCTCTTCAGACGTTCCCGTAAAGACGATACCTCTTAAGCCAGAGGAAGTTGCCGATCTCAAGGAAGGCGAAGATTATGAGGTTATCGGCGAGAAGGTAACGCGCCGTCTGGCGCAAAGACCCGCATCGTATGTGGTCTTAAAGTATGTTCGTCCGGTCGT
>CAIVDM010000197.1 GCA_903904735.1 uncultured delta proteobacterium | reverse complement strand
CAACGATACGCTTAGCCTTTCCGAGATCCTGAAGCGTGATGTTCTCAAGCTTCAAGCCTAAGTCCTCAGTGATGCACTTTCCGCCCGTGAGAACAGCGATGTCCTCGAGCATTGCCTTGCGGCGATCACCGAATCCAGGAGCTTTAACAGCGCATACGTTTAGGGTTCCACGGATCTTGTTAACAACGAGAGTCGCGAGAGCCTCACCCTCTACCTCTTCAGCGATGATGAGGAGTGGCTTGTTGGACTTAGCTACCTGCTCAAGAACAGGAAGGAGATCCTTCATGCTCGAGATCTTCTTCTCGTGGATGAGCACGAGTACGTTGTCGAGCTCAGCCTCCATTCTCTCCGCGTTTGTCGCGAAGTATGGGGAGAGGTATCCACGGTCGAACTGCATACCCTCAACTACCTCAAGGGTAGTCTCGAGACCCTTCGCCTCTTCAACGGTGATAACACCTTCTTTGCCTACCTTCTCCATCGCCTCAGCGATGATTCCACCGATCTCACGATCAGCGTTCGCGGAGATAGTTCCAACTTGAGCGATCTCTTCCTTACCCTTGGTCGATCGGCTCATACCCTTGAGGGTTTCCACGGCTGTCTTCACAGCGGCGTCGATACCACGCTTGAGGGACATTGGATCGTGACCAGCGGCGACGAGCTTTAGACCTTCACGGTAGATCGCGTCAGCGAGAACTGTCGCGGTCGTTGTTCCGTCTCCAGCGATATCAGAGGTCTTGGAAGCGACTTCCTTAACCATCTGAGCGCCCATATCCTCGAAACCTTCGAGCTCAATCTCCTTAGCGACAGTTACGCCGTCCTTGGTGACAGTCGGAGGACCGAAGCTCTTCTTAATAACTACAACACGACCCTTGGGTCCCATCGTTACGCGTACCGCGTCAGCCAACTTCTTTACGCCCTTGAGGATCTCCTCACGAGCTTCGAAGCCGAACTCTAATATTTTAGCCATTGTGCTTTTCCTTTATAAAAAATCCGCTTGTAGCCGGAAATTACAGAACTACGCCAAGAACATCGTCTTCGCGCATAATGAGAACCTCAGCGCCATCGACCTTAACCTCGGTGCCGCTGTACTTGCCGAACAGGATCTCATCGCCTTCCTTGACATCAACAGGAGTAACAGTTCCATCGTCGCGAACCTTACCCTTGCCAACGGCGATAACACGTCCTCGCTGAGGGCGCTCTTGCGCGTTGTCTGGAAGGATGATCCCACCAAGTGATTTCTCTTCTGGAGCGAGACGCTCTACGATGATGCGGTCTTGTAACGGCCGAATCTTGCTCTTTTTGCTGCTCATTACCCTTTTACCTCCGAATGTAGAAAAGGATGGGGTGCCTGTGATGACGGGCGGTGCCCCTTTAACCTTAACGTACTCTTTGTGTGAACACCCTCTGACCGGCTCCCCTATCTTGTACAGATGGGTACCAGAACCGACGGCTGCCCGAGCATACCCTAACTAGTAGGATAGACAATGCGAACCGGGGTGCGTCCTGTTTATGCGCATGGTAACGGTCGTTTTCAAGGGGAGGGCGCTTTTTTATGCTGTTTTCTCCCGCCGCGCTCACAAGGGAGCGCCCCGAGTGGATCTAAGCCCTCAAAAAGAGCTATAGTTTCGCTCAACCAACTCGTAAGTTGAGGGAGTTACAGCAGTGGGAAGCCCAACAGCAAGTTCACATACCGAAAGCCAGAAGGCGACGCCTACATCGCTCGGCGAGACGATTCAAACGCTTCTCGAGAGCGCGATCTCCGATCAGACCCTCGCGGGCGCCGTGGTCATGGCCTCGCGACAGGGAGCGCCGTTGCTTCACTACGCCGCGGGCACAAAAATTCCCAGTTCGCAGGAGGCTCCCAAGGCAGCCCAAGGATCGATGTCCGTCGACACCGTGTTCGATTTGGGGCAGATGACCCAAGCCATCTGTACCGCGACAGTTCTGATGCGGCTGGTCTCCGCCGAGAAGATTCACGCCACCGACAGGGCGTCTCGATTTTTACAGGCGCTTGGCGTCGGTCAGAAGTCGTCTATTACCCTGGCCCATCTGCTCTCCCACACAGCGGGATTTCCCGCGGGCGCGAGCGTCTATGAGGACTTAGTGCGAGCCAACGCCGGACCGCGGCCGGGTATTCTGGCGAGTAGCGGCGCCAAACAGTATGCCTATACGCATTTTCATAATCTCCCCTTAAAATACGAACCTGGGACGAGGGAGCTCGTAAGCGACGCGAACTACATCGTGCTTGGTGAGATCTGTGAGATCATAACGGGCTTGCCGCTGGAGAAAGCGTACGCGCGATACGTCGCCGCGCCACTTCGCGTGGGCAGTCTCAATTTCATCGATCTGACGTTGCTACGGCGTAAAGGTCTTGAGCCAGTTGTGGAGTTGTTCGCCCCAACCGGATTCTGCTCACGGCGAGAGCGACTTTTAGCTGGAGAGGTTTGGGATGAAAACGCCTGGGTAATGGGTGGAGTGTCTGGTCATTGCGGACTATTCGGCACGGCGCGCGACGTGCATACGTGGGCGACTGAGATTCTACGCGGGTACCGAGGTGAATCGTCGCTTCTTTCGAGAGACGCTGTCGCCGAGTTCCTGTCATCGGAATCCGCGACGCCGCAGACTGGAAGTCGCCTCGGCTTCGCGACCGCCGCGCGAGAGAATGGTTTTGTGGAGAGCAAGGGCGACTCTCGCGCATTTGTAACCTTGGGCGGCACGGGATGCTCGGCGTTTGTGGATCCTGAGACTGAGACGATAGTCGTGTTTCTAACCAACGCGGGATTCTCAGGACATACGTCACGCAGATTCCTTGGACTGCGGACAGACATTCACGCCGCCATTATGGGACTTTCATAGAGAGGGTAGTTTTTATGTGGGATAAATTAAAAGAGGTTGAGGAGCGCTACGACCAGCTACAGCAGCAGCTTTCCAAGGCTGAGATCGTCACCAACCGAGATCTCTTCCACAAATATTCCAAAGAATACAAATCTCTCACGCCATTAGTGGAGACGTATCGGATGTTCACGAAGGCGAAGGAAGAGTTGGCTGGCAGTCAGGAGCTACTTCAATCGAGCTCAGATCCAGACATCCGAGAGATGGCGGGCGAGGAGACCAAGGTTTTGCAAGGGGTGGTGAGTGATCTCGAGCAGAAGTTGCAGATCCTGCTTCTTCCGAAAGACCCCAACGATGATAAGAACGTCATCCTTGAAATCCGCGCTGGCGCTGGTGGTGATGAGGCCTCGATCTTCGCGTACGAGCTATTTCGAATGTACGGTCGATACGCCGAGGAGCGCGGATGGAAAGTGGAGACGATGAGCTACAGCGACGCGGGTCCGAAGGGGCTCAAAGAAGTTATCGCTATGATCAATGGTGATGGCGCGTTTTCTCGTCTGAAATATGAGCGAGGCGTTCACCGCGTGCAGAGAGTTCCAGAGACAGAGGCCGCGGGCCGTATTCACACATCGACAGTCACGGTCGCGGTTCTTCCTGAGGCCGAGGACGTTGAGGTCGAGATGCACGACAAGGATCTCCGCATCGACGTGTATCGTTCAGGTGGTCCGGGTGGACAGTCCGTGAATACGACTGACTCCGCGGTTCGCATCACGCACTTGCCCACCGGTTTAGTCGTGGCGATGCAGGACGAGAAATCTCAACACAAGAATCGCGAGAAGGCGATGCGAGTGTTGAAAGCTCGGCTCTATGAATTAAAGCAAGCGGAGGCTGAGGCTCTGCGGCGCGATGATAGGCGTAGTCAGGTAGGCACAGGCGACCGTTCGGAGAAGATCCGCACATATAACTTCCCGCAGTCCCGTATCACTGATCACCGCATTAAGCTCTCCGTGAGTGATGTTGATGGGGTTCTCGGTGGTGATCTCGATCAGTTAATCGATCCCGCGATAGCGTACTACCAGGCGGAGGCTCTTCGTGGGGAGGCGGTAATTCAGTAGTGGTAAGCGGGGTTGATGTATGAACGAGTCGACCCGTACGGTGGGAGAGCTGCTTCGTGACGCTGAGGATCTGCTCGCCACAACATCATCTTCCGCGCGCCTTGATACTGAGGTTCTTTTAGCTCACGCGCTTGGGGTGTCTCGCACATCTGTGTTGATCTCGTTACGCGACCCGTGTTCCGTCGAAGCGTCGACTGTATTCCATGGCTACGTCGCGCGGCGCGCGGCGGGAGAACCCGTCGCATACATCACGGGCGAGCGTGAGTTTTGGGGGCTCTCGTTTTTTGTTTCGCCTCATGTTTTGGTGCCTCGACCAGAGACCGAGCTCATCGTAGAAGAAGCGCTGCGAATACTGCACACGACGCGGTCGCCGCGAGTCCTCGATATGGGCACCGGGAGTGGGTGTATCGGTATAGCAATCACGCACGAGTTGGCGAAGCGGGGAGCGCGTGACCATTGCTGCACACTTCTGGATAAAAGTCCGCAGGCGCTCAGCATGGCGAAACAAAACGCGGCGCGACACGGTGTTGAGCAATACGTTGATTTCGTGGAGAGCTCCTGGTTTGAGAACCTCGCCACGCTTCGACCTCCCTACGATCTGATTGTCTCGAATCCTCCCTACGTTTCGCGCGAGGAGACTGTTCCGCGAGAACTTTCGTATGAGCCACAAGACGCGTTGTATTCAGACGATGACGGGCTACGCGACACGAAGATACTTCTTGAGGAGGCGAAGCCGTTCCTCAAGCCCCACGGAACAGTTCTTATCGAGGTCGGGGCCGGTAAGCGAGAGCACCTTAAACGTTACGTACGAGAAGGCGCGTGCCCCGCGAGCATTGAGTATGTGGGTGATGACACCGCCGCAGACCGCTTTACGGTCTTGCGATGCACTTACAACTGACCGATGGATTGAGCTCTCAGCTGCCGCCACTCCGCTCGCTTGTGTTCAAATGTCGGGTGGATCTCCATAATATCTAATATCTCGGGCGCGTCCTTGCGATCAGGGGGGAGCGCACAGAGCTTCTCAAATACACGGTCCACGAAGTGCTCGTAGTGGGAGCTTCTCGCCAATGCCTCTTGCTGAGCCGCATATTCCGCAGCAAGCTCTTTAAGAATCGGTCGACGCACTATCCATGTATGAGCGATACCCAGCGCCACCGCGATCAGGGGTGTAGTCGGTGAGGTCATCATCTCAAATCCTCCAAAAACATACGCGCCCAGAACAACGCAGGGTATGATGCGCGCCGCGTCGACGACACTCAGCCCCGCGAGCAAAGACATCGGTGGATTTAGAGATTTCTCATCGAAGAGAGGTGGATTGGCGCAGTTTCGTAGGGCATGCAGCGCCAACGGTTGGCGAGATTGGCATAGGACGCTCAGGATGTGGTCGTACGACGAGAACTCCGCCGCATCGAGTCTCCTAACCATCGAATCGATTAAGATACCGCAGGCGCCTTCGCTTCCCTGCTCGACGAAGAGCTTCATCCATTGGGCAAGAGCCGGAACTCGCTCGGCGTTGTGCGTGGCGTATTCGGCGAACGGTTGAGCGAGTAGCTCTATCATAAAGTCTGGAAGCCCCGCGCTAAGGGCGATATTTCCGGCGAGCTCATAGGTCTTCATGTCCTCTGACGAGGCCGCGAGGGCTGTCATCCGAACAAATGCGCTCCAGCTTTGCTCTTGGTCAGTCGCGACGTACGGCATCAACGTCGCCGCTACGATCTGTTGTTGTGAGAGGGAGAGGTTGTGGGGAACTCCGTATACTCCGATGTGTTCCCACGTCACGGCGCGTAACTCCGGGTCTTTGAGGCGGAGTCGAAAATCCCGAATGTTGGTTGAGTTCGTGTCGGATGGATCCACGTTCCCAATAGCTGAGAGTAGCGGGACAATATCGCTCCTGAAACGATCACGTAGAGATGGCGTTAATTCAGGGGAGACTTCGTTAGTGGAGTTGGGCGAGTTGCCGATTTTCTCGACATGAGGCGTCGTCGTCAGAGGAGCCGCGGGCGCTTCAGGATGGAGAGAGGGGGTTTGTTCGCTCGGCTGCATCAGGAGACTCTAACCGATGAAGGTTAGTAATCAACGCTATCGAGCGCGCCTGTATTCTGGATCGATCAGGAGAGACTAGATGCAGGCTCTCAAGTGCCCGTACCGAGCTCCTTAAGGAGCTCGGTACGGAGCCGTAATTACGAGTTCGAGAACTTCGAAATCACACGCATCTTCATCTGGTCGATCTTGTCGAGCAGATTTGAGAAGAGTGAGAACATTTGTGTGCTTCGCTGATAGCGCTGCTCAGCGATGAGCTGAAGCGCCCGAGGGGTGGCATCCTTCTCATCTTTGAAGGTCAGGTTAAGTTGTTTAACGAGGTCCTTGATTTTGTCGGTGTCGTTCTCCTTCAAGGCGTACGCCGACATGAGATTCATCTCTGAATCGGCGAGATTCTTTCCAAGAATTACCGCGGCTTGGTCGGCGTTTGAGGCGTACACTGGTTTTGCTGCTGCCATATTGTCTCCTTCGTTTAAGGTTTTTAGAAGCCCACTGAGAGCTCGCAATCGAGAGACCCTCAACTCACGTGCCATCCGAGCGCGGGCTTTTGATTAATAGTTCGTAAAAAGTTATTTTTTGTTGCTCTTGTTCTGTCTGTTGGTTCTGCGATACTTACCAACGATAGGCTCATTCGTTTGTGTCGTGAGGGCTAAGTGTCTGAATTTATTGAAATAATTGGCGGAGCGCCGCTCTTGGGCAGTGTCACGGTAGGTGGGGCGAAAAACGCTGGTCTACCGCTCCTCATCTCGACTCTCCTGACCGGCGAAGAGTGCGTGCTGACCAATGTGCCTAACCTCACTGACACCAGTTTAGTGATTCATCTCCTAGAGCAGTTTGGCGGCGAAGTTCACTACGATGGAAGCACGGTGAGAGTTCGTACTCCGAGGTTGTTGGCGACAGAGGCAAGCTACAGCTTGGTAAAGGCGCTACGTGCCTCTTTCTGGGTGCTGGCTCCATTGCTGGCGCGAGGTAGGGCGGCGCGTGTGGCGTTGCCAGGTGGTGATTTGATTGGCGCCCGTCCGGTGGACCTGCACCTGGAAGGGCTGGTCAAAATGGGCGCCGAGATCTCCCTCAAACATGGCGTGGTCTACGCTACCGCCGAGAAGGGGCTGCGCCCCGCGATGATTGATCTTCGCTTTCCCTCAGTCGGTGCCACACATCAACTCATTATGGCGGCGAGCCTCACGCCAGGTCTTACGGTATTGAAAGGGTGCGCTCGAGAGCCGGAGATTATCGCCCTCGCTAATTACCTTAATGGTATGGGCGCGGATATCCAAGGCGCAGGTGGAGCTGTTATCGAGATCCAAGGACGCGGTGAATTGGGCGGCACAACGGCGAGCTTGATTGGCGACAGAATTGAGGCCGGAACATATCTCCTAGCGGGCGCTATCACGGGAGGCGAGGTGACGGTTAACGGAATCGATCCGATGTTCTTTGGTTCGTTCCTTGAGATTCTTAGTGAAATGGGATTGTCGGTATCATGCGGTGATTCCTCTGTAACCGTAAAGAGACATGGACCTCTCAAGGCGGTGTCCGTGAAGACAGGGCCGTTCCCGGGTTTCGCGACAGATTTACAAGCGCCTCTCATGGCTGCCCTAACGGTCGCAGAAGGAACGAGCACGATTGAGGAGACGATCTACGAGGGACGCTTTGGTCACGCGTCTGAGCTGGCGCGATTAGGAGCGCGAATCAAGGTGGACGGTCGTAGCGTCGCTATCGAGGGAGTTCAGAAATTAAATGGGGCCCCTGTCGACGGACTTGACATTCGCGCCGCGGCCTCGCTAGCTCTCGCGGCGTTAGCGGCCGAGGGCAAGAGCGAGCTTCACGAAGTGCATCATTTGCGCCGTGGCTACGAGCATTTCGAGCGTAAAATGAGTGGGCTAGGAGCTCGGCTATGGAGTCGCGTGAGCGACCCTGAGGATTTTATCTTCGCGGGATGCTAATTCATCCTGGTTTCGCCGCCGCTTCAAGATTCATACGACAAACTATTTCACCATCCTGCTAGGGATATATCGATAATCGAATTATGCCCCGTCAGCTTCCACTTCAGCTCGCGCAGTCACTGCGTTACTCCTCTGACTCCTTTATCCTTCATCAAGGATCGCGATCGGCTGTGGATGGCGTAATGCGACTCGCCTCGACCGGAAGGTTCTCAGTCCTTTACGTGCGCGGCGATCGGTGTTCTGGCAGGACGCATGTGGGAGTGTATCTCGCGGGGCGCTTGCAGGAGACCTCGTTTCCAGTGCGGTTTCTCGCCGCGTCTCATGTTGCTGAATGGTGTGTGGAGGATCTTCCTCGAGAACCGCTTCGTGATCGCGAGGTATTGATTATTGATGACGCCGATACCTTTCTGGCAAGTGAGGTACAGAGTGGGGTGTTTTCTGAGCTGTTAGAACGGCTTCGAGGAAAGCGGGGCAGCTTGCTGCTGTTGGGCGAAAAGCCTTTGAACGACATCCAGACCGGTAAGGAGAATCACAGTCGTCTTGAAGCGGCTGTGACTCTTGAGCTCGGCGCGCCAGAGGATTCGATGAGGGCTCCGCTCTTAGGGGCGATTCTTCAGCAGCGGGGCCGACGTCTTTCGGCGGCGAAGCGGGCGCAGGCTTTACGACAGGAGCCTCATACGATCCAAACCTTAGTGCGATTTGTCGATGCGCTCGAGCAGCGCTAAGCGCTATCCCAACGGACCGTAAAGTTTCATTTCTATCAAATGGTTAGCCTCGCTTTTCCCAGGTTGCTGGCTATGGTAAGAATACGCCTCTGAAAGAACTCGCCAGAACCCCCCGAGGCGCGGGGGACAAACGAGAGTCGTAGAGTCGCACACGAGTAGCCGCGTGATGAGAGCGGGTGCGTTTGAAAGGATTACACATGCAAAGACGCAGAGTAGTTGTCACCGGAATCGGTATCATTAGCCCACTGGGCACTACCCGTGATGAGTCGTGGGCGGGAGCAAAAGAGGGACGGTCGGGCGTTGGACCCATTACCCGTTTCGATGCAAGCGCGTTTGCGACGCATTTCGCGGCTGAGGTGAAGGGCTTTAGTGCTGACAAGTTTATCGACTTCAAGGATCAGAAGAAGCAGGACCTCTTCTCTCAGTACGCTATCGCTGCCACGCATGAAGCGCTCGAGGATGCGAAGCTCTTGGGTGACACCACAACGTACGCCGCGGCGAAGATGGGTTGTGTGCTTGGTGT
>CAIVDM010000196.1 GCA_903904735.1 uncultured delta proteobacterium | reverse complement strand
GTGCTGGTGTAGGTCGGAGTATACGTTGGCGTGCTGGTGTAGGTCGGCGTGTACGTTGGAGTGCTCGTGTAAGTGGGAGTATAGGTCGGCGTACTAGTGTAGGTAGGCGTGTAAGTCGGAGTGTTGGTGTAGGTCGGCGTATACGTTGGAGTGCTTGTGTAAGTCGGAGTGTACGTTGGCGTGCTGGTGTAGGTCGGCGTGTACGTGGGAGGGTTAGTGAAAGTAGGCGTGTACGTTGGCGTGCTGGTGTAGGTCGGCGTGTACGAGGGAGTGTAAGTGTAAGTCGGCGTATGCGAGGGAGTGTAAGTGTAAGTCGGCGTGTATGTGTAAGTGTATGTATACGTGTAGGTATAGGTGGGGGTGGGATATGGAGTTACGGTGCTCGTTGGATTAGGAGTTGCGGTACTTGTTGGGTTAGGAGTTGCGGTACTTGTTGGGTTAGGAGTTGCGAATGTCTGCGTAGGACAAACCGAATAGATAATAACAAACACACAACTAATAATTTTGATGAGCTGTCCAAGAACGGAACAGCTTAATTTAGCATCAAGATAAGTGGGTGATAAGTCCGCAGTGAGTGTACCACTAGTGGAAGTTGAAACAAGGATGGAAGACAACACCTCAGGTATCGGTGTGACATTGCACTCCGTATTATGCGCGCCGTAGTGATGTAACGAGCCTCTGGCGTTGAGAGCTCTCACAACGTATACCATCTCAGTTCCTGAAGTCGGCGCTTTCCCTCAAAATCTGAAGTGGAAATCCATTCCGGTTTGCGATTGCGAATTAGTCGTAGGCAACTAAGTCATCACACGCCAAACGTTTGAAACGCTTCCATTCTGTGACCGAGGTACACTGCCGGCCGATCAATATTTAAGATGCGGCGTTGTAAGAGCTTGTTTCTACTAGATTTCTAGAACGTAAGGGACGTGGAGCAAAACGCGTTGCGTAGGTAAAGTGCTGAAATAATGCAAGTTTTAGATAGCCGCTGAGTGCGTTCGATTTGAACAACGTCTGAAATAGAGCCTGTGGAATAAGACTTTCTCTTATATCCCCAGTCAGGGATGGGCGGAGTTTAAGGCTCGTGAGAAGTTTAAGAGTGCTTATGGATCATTTTCGCATGGAGTGGCGAAAGCTTCGCTCTACCATTTCTTCACTGTGGGTCGCGCGGTCGTTCGCTTCTTGCGCAAGGATTAACGCCTTATCGGCGTTACGCAATGCCTCTTGAGCTTCGCTCCGGACCTGTGCGACCTCGGTGCGAGTGGCGCACCCAGTGAATGTAAGCGCGCCGATCGTAAGTATCGATGAGAGAAAGAAAGTGGGTTGAATACGATTCATATAAAGTCTCATGAAAGACACGCGTTGATTGAGCCTCATCAAACTCGCACGAGATGTTATGACTTTATATGATGAGAATCAGGTAAAAGGAGGGCACCTCAACGCGAAACCTGATGACACAGGAAAAAGCGTATGTAAGAGGTGCTCGAATGATTACGTATTCAGATCAAGCCTAACGGGTTTGCTCTGTGGGACGATCGGCTGTGAAGGCTCCTCTTTACGCGTCGCTGATGAAGGCGGCGGTGAAGTATGAGCGCGTGGGGGCTCCGCCGACTGAAAGGGCGCAACCACTGGGGATGGAGACACCAAAACAGGGGGCGGATAGCTCTTTAGCTTCGGCGCACTCTGACAACCGAACGCCACTACGCAGCAGCCGAGATACAGGAAGCATCTCATAACTAACCCACTCCTTTTAGGATCGTATTCTCTCGATCCGCATGAGAGCGGCCGTGAAATCCTGAGAAACGCTCTCAAGAAATCGGACCACTTCTGGCGCTCTTCGTAGAAGAGAAGTCAAAGGTGATCCGACTCAGTAAGCGTTGTCGCTTTTCGGGCATCTACTCACAACTTGGGGTTAACCTTAAAGGCTTTGAGGCACCCATAGGTCTCTGACAAAGAACAACGCCGCTCATATCCGTTCAGCCACTCAGAGTATGCTGCAACGCGAGTTGCTAATCTCGTTTTTCGGAATAACTTTTCTCATTAAAGATCCGGCGCCCGGAACGTGTGAAATGGTGTAATCAGCGTAATTAGCTGACTTTTCTCGATATTTAGAGGATATTACATATCACTAGGAACGTATCGCGCAAGAAGCACAGCTAGGAGCAAACCGGTAGTCGCGGCAGTGGGTGGGGGAACGTCAGATGAAGGTGTTATCGCTTGAACGGAAACAGATCATGCTAGTGATAGTTGTACTCGGCGCGTATGTTACGGTGGCATATCAACACAAGATCCACGCGCAAGAGCAAGCTACGCAGGTTACTGTCGGAGGTAGTAAACGTCTAGCGGCTTGTCCAGAGCGCGCAATTATAGAGCGCCGGGGGTACACAGCGCTGATGACCCAACCTAATCGGGCAGCGCGAGTCAAAACCAATCTCATGTCGGGAGCACAGCTCTTTGTATGCGAGCGTCAAGGTGAATGGCTCGGAGTAGTTGTCGCCGCAGTTGAGCCAGTACAATGTGGGGTATCGGTGTCGATTGAGCGACGAGAGCCATATCGTGGTGGTTGCGCCTCGGGGTGGGTCTTACGAGATAACGTTGTCGTTCAAGTTCCTGCTGTTCGAGAATAGAGAGAGCAGCGAACCTTGAGGTGATATTCCCCATCGCCGTATGGAGAAGCCCTAATAAGAGCGCAGGCCGCCTCACAGTGAGCGAGAAAAAATCTAATGCATGAACAGGACTTGGACTTCTCATTTCACCAGAGTTAAAGAACGATCAAAGATGGTGTGCAAGGAGCGCGAACCCTGCAGTTGTGGAGGATTCGCGGCGCTCAAAGTGATAGCTTGGCCGGCTAACTCACCTTGCTGATGGCCTTTATCGTCACTTAGTGACTGAGGTGAGACTACCCCAAACGTGACCCTGCCGCTACGCGGCCTGACCATAGAGGTTAGCGTAGGCAGAGTGAGTCAAACCACACACCACAGAGGTACCTGGCCGCTCCTTGAGTTTAGTTCCAAAAGGCGGACGCTCACCGAGAAATCGCGAAAGAGCGCAGTTTTGCGCGGCGGTTCGAGCACAAGAGAGAATCCCATTCTGAAGATTGCGAGCCTCCGCGTATCGCACTTTTAGAGACTCGGGACTTATAAACCACGGCGCATCGATCTGCCATTCCGCCGACGAGGCGCCGTGATTAGTGGGGTCTCCCTTAACGTGAACGAAAAAGCCATCTTCGCGCTCCCGAAGGCGCCAACCAAGGCGTAGCATATTATCGATCTGGCACGAAGGGAGGGACAGCGGAGCGCCGGAGGGCGACATCGGAAGGAGGCAAAAGACGTGGTCTACGATTTGCATAACGGGCACTATGTTCGTGAAGGGGACTGATTCAATCTCGCACGAGATCTTCTTATCACGTCGCAGAAGCCTCAGATCAGCGATTCGCTCTCTGAGAACGTCTGAGTTGGGATGCGTGACTCTAATCCGAGAGACTGTATGTGTGTTGTCTCTTCCCAAGACGTGCGCCAAGTTCTCGAACTCACCAGATCCGGCTGAGGAGTTAGCGATCACCAGAATATCCTCTCCACCGGATATTTGCGCGGCCTGCTTGGCGAGAACCATGGAGAATTTTTGGCGATTGGTTATATCTTTTGGAAGAAAATTAATGAGCTCCTCACGAATGGCTTTTTGGTCCGCCAAGATAAACGATATAAGACGACTTACACTCATAGAAGGCGTTTGATCGTCGAGCTGATTGGAAGGTAAGTCGGTGTTAGACGACCGGTTATAGCGCTGCAGTTCGTCTTTCAGCTGGCTTACGACATGGTATTCCCCCACGTCGTGTGAGTGAAGGCCACAGGCGAACTCCACCAAAAACTGATATGCTTCAGCGCCAGCGAGATTTCCCCGTCGCTGTGAAGCCACTGAGAGCGCGTTTTCTGGAACCCTCGCGAACTGCTCAGGCGTGCAAACAAGGATGTGGCGAGCGCACGTCTCCGGAGCGAATATCTCTTTCATGCCATCCCATGGCTGAACTTTATTGTTGCTCCCGGGAGCGGGGAGAACTAACACACGCAAGTCTTCCACCGTGAGTTGTGGGCGACGACCTAACGTGGCCGATGACGTGAGACTGAGGTCTCCGAGGTCAAAACTCTTTGGTATCTTGAAGGGAAGAATGTCACGATTATTTTCTGGGCTCATACGCCTGCTAGTGTAACTCGAGGCGGATTCTTAACATATGCTCGAAGAGGTTATAAGCTCTGCGAGTTTCCCCTAGAGAGACGCTCGGTTCAAAGAACCCCCCTCGCTCGCTAGCGGAGGACTTTTGCTATGACTGGTAGGTAACATTGCACGCCGAGAGGTGACGTAGTTGAGCGCCGGTGAGGAAGCGGACATTCGCTACAAATGAAGTCAGACTGGTCGCCTCAGGAAGGTTATTATATGGGCGGCCCTCGCTTAGTCGCGCGCGCTTATGTTCTGTTCCTATTCTTTGATAGCCGTGGGCCCCGCGCCGGATGTCGTTCGTATTATCCGTAGGGTTCGAGTGGGGTACGGCTCAAGCGCACGTGGAGCGCCGCTGAGAATCAGGCGCGTCGTTGGTCATCCAAGCGCTTTCACGTTGTCCGCTTCGGGTGACCGCGAATGTCGCTCGCCGGACTCTTGCGATTGTTTAACATCACCGTTCATAACTAGTGGACTTTTGCTGGGCAGCGTGACGTTTGGGTCATCTGAACAGAGGAGTGTTGGCGTTGAATCATGGGGAACCGTCTCTGAGGTCTTCATAATTTGAGGGCACAGGGATCCGAGAGCCATTCCGAACGTAGCGGCGCCTAGTCCAACGAGCTGCGCCGGAAACGCTTCCCCTAAAGAGGTAGTTAGGAATAGAATCCAACCAGTAAGCCCCAAACCGATTGAGCATAAAGCTCCCTGCGTGGAGGCTCTCTCCCAATACAGACCGGCGAGAAGCGGAACGAAAGCCCCCACAAGAGTCACCTGATAGGCTCCTGACACGAGTTCATATATCGGAGTGCCATGCATAAAAATCGAGTACCCCAATACCGCGCAGCTAAAGCACAGCACTGTAATTCGCATCGCTGAGAGCCTGGCGTGGTCATCTTTGAATGGTGATATAGCGCTCCAGATATTCTCGGTAAAGGTGACGCTTGGCGCCAAGAGCGTGGCGGAGGCGCAGCTTTTGATAGCGGAAAGAAGGGCGCCAAAAAAGACAACCTGCATCACAAATGGCATATGCCGCATGACAAGCGTGGGAAGGATCTTCTGGGGATCTTGCTCTAAGAGACGCGAGGCTTCCTCTGGCATAATGTGAAAGGCGCTCAAGACTAAAAATATCGGGAGGAAGGCGAAGATGATATAGCACACACCCCCAATGATCGGTCCGTGTGTCGCGGCTCGAATATCTTTAGCCGACATGACTCGCTGGAAAACATCTTGCTGGGGAATAGAGCCAAGCATCATCGTTATCGCAGCCGCTATAAAGAATGACACATCTTTTACGTTTGGTTCTGGCAGAAAACGGAACATATTTTTGGATGACGCGTAGGTGATCACCTGTCCCGCGCCGCCAGCGTGGATTGACGCGTATACAGTGAGGATAATTAGACCGGCGACGAGAATAATCATCTGGATAAAATCCGTCACGGCGACCGACCACATTCCACCGTATAATGTGTAGGCAAGAATCGAAACTACTCCGATAATCATGCCCCAGGAGACTGAAATTGTGCCGGAGGAAAGCGTGTTGAAAACGATTCCAAGCGCCGTTACTTGAGCGGCTACCCATCCGAGGTAGCTCAGCATAATGAGAAGGGAGCACCCTAGCTCCACCGCTTGTCCATAGCGTTGTCGGTAGTAATCGCTCAGTGTCAAAAGTGTCATGCGATAAAGGCGAGACGCGAAAAATAGACCAACTAGCACCAGGCACATACCCGATCCGAGCGGATCCTCGACTATGCCACGCATACCACTGTGAACGAACTTCGCGGGGACTCCAAGGACCGTCTCGGATCCAAACCATGTGGCGAATGTTGTGGTGATGATCATCACCAAAGGTAGGTGCCTTCCGGCGATGGCGAAATCAGCCGTGCTGTGTACCCGTCGCGCGGCGAAGAGACCGATTGCGATGGTCAGCAAGAGATATACGAATACGAGACCGAGCAACATGCGTTAGCTGTCGATGGTAGGTAGTCAGGCCAAGGCGAGAGCATGACGCACTTGTCTGAACTAGTAAAAATGCCGCCATGGAAATGGGTCTAATTCCACCCTTGGTGGAGAAATGCCTGGTTAGCAGAGGCGAAGAGTACATTGTACGGGCTAGGGCGCTGTGAGGAGCGCGTCCTGGATATGGTAGGGGCGGAACCACCTGGCGAGTGGTCACCAGCCGCGCGGCTACTTCCGTTTTTAGTTGTCACCGCGCGGCGCTCTTGATCTTGAAGGCGTATCAACGCTTTTTCGATCGTGAGGAGCCAGATGAGCGACTCTTAGTTTTAGAGCCCTCTGATGAAGACCATTCTAAGCCCTCACCGCTAGAGGCTTTTCCTCTTTGACGCGGACTGGCGCTGAGACCAGTTCGTGAGCTAGAGCTGACTTCACTTGCGCTTTTGCGGGCGGGCTGCTTGGTAGCTCGTGATTGACTACGTTGAGACTTGTTTTGTTGTGATCGTGGCATTGAGTCCTCCGAATTATGTGTGGCGCCATATCAGCATAACTTGGCGAGCCTGTGTGTGATCGGGCTCACGGTATGAGTATTCATCATTTTCACCACGCGCTTTACGCTTGTTAAGGCACATACTCAGAGCTGCTCCCAATAACTCAATTGGAAGTGGTGCCTTACGGAAGGTGCCGAGGAAGGGGTAGATCCTCCGCCCCGAAACGGGAGGACGAAAGGAAAGAACATTGAACCACAAGATCAAAGACACTGCGCGCCAGGCGCAGGCGGCGGCTGATGAGGCGGCGAAAAAGGTGGCGGGAGCTGCCGGGAAATACGCCCCCCTCGTTTCGGTAGCGACGATTATCGTCGTTACCATTGTTGCCCTCCTGCTCTTAGGACCTGCACTGCAGGCCCTTGGGCAGTTTGTGTCAACTCTCGTCGGACTCTTGATTCGCATAATCGGATTGGGAGCGCTCGGTGTCTTAGGCTACCTTAGTTACAAGGTCGCCCGAGACGCATTCCGATCCGATTCCAAGGAATCGTGATCGGAGGGTGGAGGTGTGTGTCACCGTTCATTCCTTTCAGGGAGGTTTTCTTCTAAAGGCGCTTAGGCACCTTTGAAGAGAGCGTTGAACGTATGGTCCCCACTTCCATCCTTTTTAGACTCAATAAACTGAGCTAGTTATCGTCCGAGTGAGGGATAAAAATCGCGAGCCTCTCGAGATCTCGCGTGGCAGGGTTCGCTTGTCTGCGCGGGTGGCGCGTCCTGTACGTCGGGTAAACGATGTCTACAGACAGATAGCCTAGCGTGGGACGCGCGGCTCTACTTCGCATGTGGGTGCTTAAAATTACTCGTCTGGCGAATGTTCCTAAGACGAGTGGAGACGCGAACTCGCTCGACGTTATCCATAAGCTCGCGCCAGTTCAGTGAGCTACCCCTCGTCGGGAGAGAATATGAAAATTAGATCCTTATCCATGCCACATGGGTCGGTCGATCGTTCACGTACTAGGAGATTCGAGAGCGCGATAATGGTGTGCTCCTGTCCCGGTTGAAGCGTGCGGGTCCATCCTGGCTCGATGAACTCAGCGCGTAATTGAGCGGTGAGTTCACATCGATACACAAGGACGCCCAGACCCTCTTCAC
Source organism: uncultured delta proteobacterium (assembly GCA_903904735.1). GTDB lineage: Bacteria > Bdellovibrionota_C > UBA2361 > UBA2361 > OMII01 > OMII01. The sequence continues at coordinate 6,541 of CAIVDM010000196.1, read as the reverse complement.
CGAAGAGTGTCTCGACTTTCTCGGCGTGCTTTTCAAAGGCTAAAAAGCGCCCCTGATCAACGACTAGAAATTTCTCGACCTCCGGATGCTCATAAGAAAGCACGCGCACTCCGCCCCAACTCGTCGGGATCACTGAGTCTCCACCCGCGGTGATAGTACCTCGGTGCTTAAGAAACAGGGGCGTCGGAAGATCTTGGCGCAAGCGATTCGCCAACTCTGAGCAATACGACAAGTAACTAGCGCGATCAGGAAACATGGGTGAGGGAAGATTCTGATGGTCCATGGGCTGACCAATACCGCACCTGTGGGGGTGTGGAAAGAACTAGATTAGGAAGATGGCAGACACTACCATTACGCCGCTCATACCGGCTTCATGGGAACCGTGATAGTGACCAAGACGTACTGGGTGCTCTTGTCAGAGAAACTAAGCATTTTTATGAATAGAACCAATGTTCACGCTGAGTACTTATCCTGTTCCGAGCCGAGCGCTGATGTCCGCGATCAGCTTGAGCCTCAGGGGCGAATGATTGAAGCGACACTACAGGATTTCGATGGCCTGCGAGTTGAATGGAGCGCCTTAGCCAGTGTTGGCAGAGCGGCTGAGCCCTTCTTTCAGCCGTACTGGTTTAGCGCTTTCGCGCGAACATATAACGCAGGCAGACCGTCTCCCACAGTCGTTGTGAGAAAAGGGCCGCGTCTCGTGGGAGTTCTTCCTCTCATGAGAAGGCAGGCGTTTTTCGGTAAGGTCCCTGCTCGAGTTCTACGGAGCCTGTCTGGAGTTCATTCGTGCCGTTATGACTTTGTCTGCGACCCGGATGACGAGGACTCCGTGTCCATGGCGGCATGGAAGGCGCTACGTGCTGATGGGACGTGGGGGGTAATTGAGGCCCTTAGCGTTCCAGAGGATGGCGCCTTCGCCAATATTATGAGGCACGCGGAGACCGATGGCTACCTTACCGCCCACTGGCCAACGCTTCTGAGTCCTTATCTCACGATTCCCCCATACGGGCAGGATCCATTCGCTAACTCTCCGCAGCGATACAGAAAGGATCGCAAAAAGATAGATAAGTATCAGGCTCGTTTGGAAGAATTCGGTCCTGTAGAGTTTGAAGTCTTCAATCACTATCGGCCCGATTTCTTTGAGCGATTTGTGGAGATGGAAGGCGCCGGATGGAAAGGCGAGCGAGGCGGCGCGATTAAGTGCAGTCCGGTGACGTTGGCGTTTTATCGAGAGCTTTTTCCGCTCGCGGCGGCGCAAGGGCACATTCGGCTCTGTGCTCTTAAAGTGGCGGATAACCCAGTCTCAATGGAGGTGTCTTTTGTGATTGGTGACCGTTGCTTCTCTCCGAAGGTTGCCTACGATGAGGCCTTTTCCCGGTGCGCTCCTGGCCAGCTTCTCGCTCGGGCGACTATTAATGAAGTAGCGCGTCGAGGGTGTCGCCGATACGATCTCTTAGGTCCTCGAGCACGATACAAAACGATTTGGGCGGGCGACGTTCGCCGGCACTCTCACTGTTATATTTTCAGACCCTCGTTGATAGGGAACGCCTACCGTTCGGGTGTCCGAGATGTAGCGCCTGTTCTGCGCAGCTTAAAGCACCGTCTCTATGGTGACCCTCAGGCGCAGTGATAAGCGACGTTCTGCCCTTAGAAGCTCCTCATGAGTGACCGAACTGCGAGTTTTCCGTAGGTATAGACCTTGGGCGTTTAACGACTACGCAAAGAGCGGTCTGTTTTGGGTCACCTAATACCCATTGGATCTAATTGGTCTTGGCAACCGCAAGGAATGCTTCGCTCTTTCGATATCGGCCCGATCTTTGCCTCACTCCGAATGCGCCTTTAAAGGTCGCTAGAGGATAGGTTGGAAATGAAAACACAGAAGCGTGAGCGACGTACACTAGTGAGCCTCTGTGCCTACGGACTTTCGGCGGTAGCTTTGTTCTCTGCTTCAATCGCGTCGTCTCAACCCGGCGCCCCCAAGCGAGTCTTTAAAGGTCAGGAGATAGTCGTATCATTTCCCAAACAGGGAGGAGGCTTCTCGACAAGAGCTTCCCGCAAGGCTGACAATCTCAAGCGTCCGCGCGGTGTGGTTCTCAGGACAAGTTTAGATAAAGGAACATTGGGTGTCTTTTCCACAGCGGGAGCTATTTTCTCGAAGGAGGAGATTATGCAGGTAGACGAGGAGGCGGTTAGAGACGCGTGTTCGAAACTTAAACAAGAGAACCCTACGTTCGATTTGACCTGCGAGCCAAATTATATAGTGGAGACAACGAGGAGCGCCGATGATCCCTATCTAGGTTCGCTGTGGGGTATGTCAATCATCAACGCGCCAGGGGCATGGGACGTAAACACGGGCTCGCCAGCTGTGACCGTGGCGGTTGTCGACACGGGTGTCGAATATACTCACCCTGACTTGGCGGCGAACATCGCTATTAATAGCGCCGAGGTGCCATCGAACGGTTTGGACGATGACCAGAATGGGTTTGTTGATGATGTGTATGGCTACGATTTCATCAACAATGACGCGAGTCCCATGGATGATAATTTTCACGGGACGCACTGCGCTGGAACGATAGGAGCTGTTGGAAATAACGGAGTTGGAGTTGTTGGCGTAGCGTGGAACGTGAAACTGATGCCGGTCAAGGTTCTAAGCGGAACAGGATCCGGCTCTATCGCCACAGTCGCCGCGGGAATTAATTACGCCGTGAGTCGTGGTGTAAAGATAGTGAGCATGTCGCTCGGTACTTCGTCGTATAGCCAGACATTGGAGGACGCGGTCAGGAACGCCAAGCAACACGGGACTCTGATTGTCGCGGCGGCGGGAAACTCTGGGCAGAACTCGGATCTCTACCCGCTCTATCCAGCGGCGTCTACACAAGATAACGTTATTTCCGTGGCGGCGAGCAATCAAACTGACGGGCTGGCCTCTTTCTCGAACTTTGGCGCGAATTCAGTCGATATCGCCGCGCCGGGTGTCAGTATTTTAAGCACCGCGCTCTCACAAGGATACGCGTACGCGAGCGGGACCTCGATGGCTACCCCTCACGTAGCTGGGATGGCGGCGATTTTAGCCTCAGTTAATTCCTCTCTTTCCTACGCCGACATCAAGTCGGCCTTAGTGAGAGGTGTGGAGACATCGTCGGCTTTTTCAGGAAAGATGACTTCGGGGGGAAGGGCGAATCTTTACAGATCCCTGACTTTGGTGTACCCGACACCCTTGCCGACACAGACACCGACACCTGCGCCCACGACGCCCTCTGATGAGACGCCAAGTCCGGAGCCTACGAGCGCCCCCGAGCCAAGCCCGACTCCTGTTCCGACTGATCCGGAGGAGCCAGATGAACCAGGATATGACGAGCCGAATTATCTCACGATAGGGGTCGAGCGCTCGAAACGAAGAGTGTTCATCTTCGGAGAAATTCGCGATTCAGAGGATAATTTGTTAGCGGATGAAAACGTCACTCTTGTGTGTCGAAGGACAGAGATCGCCGCACAGACGAGTGACGCTGAGGGGTACTATGAGTTCTCTCTGAGACGTCCGAGGAAAGTAATGACGTGTTGGGTTGAGGATGACGAGGGCACAAGGTCCCGACGGATCCGAGTGAGGTAGTCGTCCACATCCCGTTGCCACCCCGGGCGACACAGTGATGTGTCGCCCTTTTTTTGTTGCCGTGGGTTCGAGTCACTAAAATATCGTGACTCACTCGGTGGAAATCCTGAAAGAATTGATTGATGATCGACTCCTCCCGCGTAGTCGCGAGGGTACAGCTGCCCCTTCCAGATACGCGATGTAATCTCGGTATGTGAGTTACCCTACGTGACGCGTTGGCCGATTGCCACAAGCCAGATAGATACGGGCAGCCCACTTCTAGGTCCTATTGAGGGGGTATGTTCCTTCGGGCGGCTCGGCGTTTTCGATTATGTACACGAGTACGCGGTACATTACGCCTTCGAGCCGTCACTAGTGACCTATTTGAGCGCTGAGGTGATTTGAAGGGCGAGGCTGGACAGGAACGTCGCCATGAACGCGATAAAGACGAGTCCTACGGGTCCCGTCGCCTCAAGCTCAAGCTTTTTGATCTTTCCCTCAATCCGCGCCTCACGCTGCGCGGAGACGGCGTTAGCTAGCTCCTGAAGTTGTTTCGTTATCTCCCCTCCGTGCTTACTGACTTGCGACAACGACATAAAGACGTGCTTTAATTCCGTGTGACCAGATAGCCGCGCCACAAGGATGAGCGCGTTTTCCATGGATGTACCTGTCTTCATGTACTGCTGGGCGTATCGTAAGAGCTCAGTGACCGCGTTGTGGGAATCACGTTCGTCCGCCATCTGAACGATCCATCTGATACATGGACCCACATCGAGTGAGCTGCTGACTCCTATGACAAGCTGCTCAATCACTAAAGGCAGATAAAACATGATCTCCTCATCACGGCGCAGAATGGCGCGTCGGATATACGAGCGAGGTATTTGGACGCCAATTCCCAGACCTACACATGCCGCTACGATTGGAAGCGACCCACCCGAGCTATACGTCAAACTTAGGGCGAGTATGGGCATTGAAATAAGAGATATTTTGCTAAAAATCGATATCCTGCGCCGCGACGATTCGGAGAATATACCAGCTCGAAAGAACATATCCGCCGCGTCGCTTGAGTCATCGGATTGTCCGAGGGTGGCGCGAGCCGCTTCGTTCGCGAAATGGATGGCGATGTCCTCTGTTCGCGGTTCCGAACTAGGCTGCCGCGTTGATCCGGTCGAGTTGGCGAGAGCCGAAAGCGCTCGAGCCGAACGTCTTCTCGAGGATACGAGATTGAATAAAGCGCTTAAGGAGGCTCCTCCAATAGCTAGCGCGCTGACAGACAGGGTAATTTGTGATTCCATACTTATAGCTTCATCTCGGTAACTTGCCTAATCCATATGAATGAGATGACGACGCATAAGCCCGAGCATTGCCATATCTGCCAACCAATTTCATGGTTCAGGCTGGCGTGCATTAGACTCGGAAATATAAGCGCGATGTATCCCTGCAGACCGATTAAAATAATCGTAATGAGCATAATCGATCCTCGTTGAAGACCGACGGCGGCGTGAGCTGAGCTCTTGAAGTATTGTCTACGTCGAACCTGTCTAGACAAACGTTCGATTGACTCTGATAGGTTACCGCCGATGCGGTAGCTAAGCAGAAGAGCCTGAACGAAAAGCTCAATCTCAGGGTGATAGATATCCTCTCCAAATGCCCCAATCGATCGATCCTCAAGTATGCCGAGACGTATCCGCTCAAGCATGAGCAGAACCTCCTCCCTAACGAGCGAATTCCTCTCGAGACCGCGCGCGGCGGTCTCAAGGGCGCCAGATGGGGTCATTCCCGTCTTGAGAAGTCCCACGACTGACATAAGAAATTGGGGATAGTCCGCGTCAAATCGATTGCTACGCCGTTCGATACATCGGGTAAGTATCCCGCGCATGAAGGCTGGACCGGTCAGCAAACAGCAGAAGCCCAGCAATCCATTGACGTAAGGCGCTACCAGGGCGAAAAGCGACGCGCTGATACCGGCGGCTAATAGATAGTAAGTGAATGGTGAGAGCTTCCATCTCGCGTATTTGAGTCGTCGTGAGATAGTCAGGACCGCGTCCTTGCGAGATTGGGAGTTATTGGACGGATAGGGGTCCTCCGGCGAGACGCGCGCGTGGACGTGAGACACGTTGGGTAGTGACTCCTGAGCTTGAATAACATTTCGCAGTCCCTTTGAGCGTGAGGGAAAAAACATCTGACGCAGCAAATGGAGCAGCGTCAAAAGAGCGCACCCACCAGTGACTACACAGGCGAAGATCGCCAATTCCCTGCTCACGCGACGCTCCTTCTTGGTCCCGTTTGAGAGCAAACCATCTGAGGAGAGGAGGTCTCAAGACCGAGAGCTTTGTCGAGTCTTCCGAGATGGATGCCGTCCTTTGACAAAACCTCCTCGAAGTAACTGTTCCATGATTCAACGAGCCATGATGGAGATTCGCTGGAGTGATCGAATCGAAAGATCGGCTTTATCTGAATTGAGCCCTCCACGTAGTGACCGACCTCGATTACTTCGCCGATCCGTGGTTTTCCCGTTCGTTTATCCCGAAACATCCATACGACGACATCGACAGCCAAGGCGATCTGCTGGCGGATGATGTCAATGGCGACGGATTTCTGCGCGCGGCCGAGGAGTGATTCTAGTCGAACGAGAGTCTCTTTGGCGTTTCTAGCGTGAATAGTCGACATGCCGGTATGCCCTGTCTGGGCACTCTCAAGGAACGCTTCCGCCGCGAACGGCGTGCGCATCTCGCCTAAAATAACCCGATTGGGCGTCATTCTGAGCGTTGTCTTAATGTGCTCTTGCAGAGTCACTTCACCCATCCCCTCAACATTAGGGGGGCGAGAAACTAGAGCTCGAAGAAATGAATGATTGAAGTTGAGCTCGGGCGTATCCTCAACGGTCACGATCGACTCGGTTGGATCAAACTGAGTACCGAGTCCCTTGAGGAGAGTCGTTTTCCCCGTCCC
>CAIVDM010000195.1 GCA_903904735.1 uncultured delta proteobacterium | reverse complement strand
GAAGTACGGCGCCAAGAGGCCAAAGTAGTTTTTCGTAGGGGATACTATGTCACGTAAGAAGCGCGATTTTAAAAGAGAAGTCCTTCCAGATCCAAAGTTCGGAGACGAGGTTGTCGGCAAGGCGATCAACGTAATTATGGAGAGCGGGAAGAAGGGTGTTTCTGAGAAGGCCCTTTACGGAGCTCTTGAGCAGTTGGCGAAGAAGGCAAATGCTGACGCTGTTGAGACCTTTCACAAAGCATTAGGTAATATCAAGCCAGTTGTAGAGGTTCGCTCTCGACGTGTTGGCGGCGCGACCTATCAGGTTCCGACGGAAGTTCGCGCTGAGCGCGCACAGTCGTTAGCGCTCCGATGGCTCAAGGAAGCTGCCTCCAACCGCAGTGAGCGCAAGCTTTCTGACCGTCTCGCTAATGAGCTTTTAGACGCTATTCAGAATCGTGGCGCGGCTGTGAAGAAGCGTGAGGATACACATCGCATGGCGGATGCAAATAAGGCGTTCGCGCACTTCCGTTGGTAAGCGAAGAGAATTGGGTCTTTAGGAGATAGTAAAAGTGGCCAAGAGGGATTTAAGCAAGGTTCGTAACATCGGTATCATGGCTCACATTGATGCCGGTAAGACGACGACTACAGAGCGAGTGCTCTACTACACCGGTATTAACTATAAGATCGGTGAGGTGCATGAGGGCGCTGCTACCATGGATTACATGGAGCTTGAGCAAGAGCGTGGTATTACCATTACCTCCGCGGCGACAACCTGCTCGTGGAAGGGATCTAACGGTGATCTCCCAGAGCACCAGATCAATATCATCGATACTCCAGGTCACGTGGACTTTACCATCGAGGTAGAGCGAAGCTTGCGAGTTCTCGATGGCGCTATCGCTGTATTTGACGCGGTAAGCGGAGTTGAACCTCAGTCAGAGACAGTATGGCGTCAAGCGAACAAGTTCAGTGTTCCTCGGTGCTGCTTCATTAACAAGATGGACCGAATCGGGTCGGACTTCACGGGAGGCGTGGCCTCTATTCGCGAGAAGCTCGGCGCGAAGGCTATGCCAATTCAGCTTCCTATCGGCGCTGAGAGTGATTTTCTTGGTATCATTGACCTCGTTGAGATGCGAGCAATCCTTTACAAGGATGAGACCAAGGGCGCTAAGTTCGAAGTCGCTGATATTCCAGAGGAGCTTCGCGCGGAGGCGGAGACAGCTCGTGAGTATATCCTTGAGTGCTGCGCGGAAGCAGACGAGAAGTTGATGGAGAAGTATCTCAGCGGAGAGACTATCTCGGTGCCGGAGATGAAAGCAGCGATCCGAAAGGGAACGATCGCTATGGAGTTCTTTCCAGTTCTCTGCGGTAGCGCGTTCAAGAATAAGGGCGTTCAGCCGATGCTTGACGCTGTTATCGATTACCTTCCAAGCCCGATCGATCTTCCTCCTGTGAAGGGAACAGATCCAGATAAGAAGGAAGAAGTCTTTCTCGAGCGAGCGACTGACGCGGATGCGCCGATGTCTGCGCTTGCCTTCAAGATCATCACTGACCCATACGTTGGAGTTCTAACGTTCTTCCGAGTTTACTCGGGTACAGTTTCAGCGGGCTCGACAGTTCTTAACACAACACGCGATAAGAAGGAGCGTATCGGACGAGTAGTTCGTATGCACGCCGACAAGCGTGAGGAGGTTAAGGAGGTTAGCGCTGGTGATATCGGTGCTGCGGTAGGTCTGAAGGAGACGATCACAGGAGACACCCTCTGCGATCCAGAGAATCCGATTTTACTTGAGACCATTAACGCTCCAGCCCCAGTTATCAGCATCGCCATTGAGCCTAAGACCAAGGCGGATGAGGAGAGAATGGGTCTTTCTCTCATGAAGCTCGCTAAGGAAGATCCTTCCTTGAAGTTGAGCGTTGATAAGGAGTCGGGTCAGACGATCATCTCAGGAATGGGCGAGCTCCATCTTGACATCATTAAGCAGCGTCTTTTCCGCGAGTTTAATGTCGACACAACTGTAGGTAAGCCACAAGTGGCCTACCGTGAGACGATTGTGAATAAGGCGGAAGCAGAGTGTAAATACGCTAAGCAGACCGGAGGTCGTGGACAGTTCGGACACGTTCTTCTCCGTGTTGAGCCGCTTGAGCCCGGTAAGGGAGTTGAGTTTGTTGATGAGATTAAGGGAGGTGTAATCCCGAAGGAGTTCGTACCGGCAGTCGAAGACGGAGTAGTCGAGGCCCTCGAAGGGGGTATTCTCGCTGGCTTCCCAGTCATCGACATGAGGGTGACACTGTACTTCGGTAGCTTCCACGAAGTTGACTCGAGTGAGATCGCCTTTAAGATCGCAGGCTCCATGTGTGTTAAGGACGCTTGCCATAAGGCGAAATTGCAGTTGCTCGAGCCGGTGATGTCCGTGGAGGTAGTATGCCCGGATGATTTCATCAGCAATATCGTGGGTGACCTGAATCGCCGACGCGCTCGTATCCTTGGCATGGAGCCAAGAGCTGGCGCCCAGACGGTGAAGGCAGAGGTTCCGCTGGCCGAGATGTTCG
>CAIVDM010000194.1 GCA_903904735.1 uncultured delta proteobacterium | reverse complement strand
TCTCGCATTGAAGGTGAACTGTGACGAGACCGGATCAAATTTGAGAAGGCGGTGTATCGTGCTCGCTGGGGCAGAGCACACCTGTGACATGCGCTGAGCCGCTCGTCCCGTAGGCGCCGCGAGGGCGAATGAAAGACCATTCTTCTCAAACAACAGCGTGAGAGCCTTGATGATAGTGGTTTTGCCGCAACCAGGACCTCCTGTGATAATCAGCAGGGGATAGAGTGCGGCGAGTTCAACGGCGAACCGTTGCTCGGAGGAGAGGGTGACTCCTAATGTGCGCTCGGCGTCGGCTATCGCCCCGATAATCGCCTGACGCGCGTCTTCTGAGCGAGGAAGTGGAGTAAGCCGCGAGGCGATGAATTGGGCGACGTCTTGTTCGGCGCGATCCATCTTCTCAAGGAAGAGAGCTCCCTCAAGCGATACCAGTACTCCTTGGGAAAGGAGCTCGTCGATGTGCTCGTCGAGCACGGAACTATCCTCGATCCCAAGTAACATTCGAGCTCGCTCTAAAAGGGACTTCCGCGAGAGATAGCAATGCCCCTCGTCAGAAGCGGCGTCGAGAGCGAAGTAGAGCCCAGCTTTGAGTCGCTTTGGGGAGTTGGGCTCCCAGCCAAGATTGAGAGCGATCGTGTCGGCTGTATGAAATCCGATGCCACGTATTTTGCGGGCTAGGTCATATGGGTCAGAACGTAGGACATCGAGCGTCTTGCCCTTAAAGCACTCGTATATCTTCGCCGATAAGTTGGGTGAAATCTGATGCTCAACGAGAAATCGTAGGATCTGATCAAACTCAGACTGTTGAGCGAGCGCGGAGTTGAGGAGATCGGCCTTCTTCTTGCCCACCCCTGAAAGCTTAGCGACCCGTTCCGGATCCGTCCGAATCGCCTCGAGCGCTTGCGATCCAAACTCCTTGACGATGCGCGCCGCTGTCTTCTTACCGATCCCAGTGATGAGACCACTCGATAAATAACGCTCAATGCCGTCTGAGGTTGATGGTGGCGTCTCAAGGATGCTTTGAAGGATGAATTGCTTGCCAAACTTTGGATGAGCGATGAATGAGCCCGTCATTGTCACATGGGACCCGACTTTCGCCTGAGGACAGGTTCCGACCACGGTGATTCTGTCACTGGAATTTTCGAGGAGAACTTGCAGGACAGAGTATCCGTTGGTGGCGTTACGAAAGGTAACGCGGTCTACGGTGCCTCGTACGACCTCAACTTCTGTCGCTTCCTTCATGGCTAGTCTAGCTTCTTCAGGCCATGCCACCAGTCTGTTGGCGAGATGTTGGGGAGTTCCGCTATCAGAGCTTTGGCGGATTTCGTCGTGACTCGTTGTTCCGCGGCCTGGAACCATTCCTTAGCGTCCGAAAAACCCTGCGCCATATACTCTCGAGCGCGAACAGCTAGCTCGAGTAGGTCCGCGTCCTTGGCTATAATCCCGGCAGTGGACGATCGCTCTTCAATTTGATGCCACAATTCCATGACCTGTGGGCCAAAGTTTCCCAGGCGAGCGGTCTGCTCCGCTACGGCGCTGGTTTCGTCCGCGGTGATGTATCGGTTGGCTAGTTTGTGGATATCGCCGATACGCGTCTCGCCGATGTCGTGAAACATAAGGATAGCCGCAACTTCATGTGGGTTCTCGTAGCCCTCTAGCTTAGCCAGTACCCAGCCGATTTGAGCGGCTCGTAGCGTATGATCGGCTATGCTCTCGGGCTGTTCGATGCCGAGAAGTCGCCACCCCTCCCGCTTAACCCGTGAAAGCTGACCCATTTCGAAAAAAAACTTAAGAATCTCTTGTGATTGCATATACCTGAACGGTAGCTCCCGACGCGGTCTGAGTAAATGAAAAAAACGAGGCCCTTCTCAAGAGCTAGGAAACCTCCGAGTTCGCGGAATTGCTGCGCTTTTAGGAAGAGGGTCGGGTGGCTTGATCTGAGTTGCCAGTTAGCTTAGTATCACCAGATTCCGAAAGGAGTTGCGCTAGTAGCTCAGCTGGTAGAGCAGGAGACTCTTAATCTCTTGGTCCGGGGTTCGAATCCCTGCTGGCGCACCATTTTTCCTACCTGGTCTTCTCCCCGACCACGTTTCGTCTTTAATACGCCGATTTTTGTTTTGGATAGCGTCAGTCCTTCCATTGTCTGTGGTAGGTACCTTTCCTCTGCGGAGAACCTTCTGCCTTGGGGGTTCGTTTAATAGTCGTTAGTAGTGAACGCTAAAAGCGGGGCGTATTTCATCGTGGCGAGGGGATCGGGGCAGCTAAGTTTTTTTCTTCAGAGCGTGTGGGGAGGACATTCGCATTGATATCTTGACTCGCTGCTGAACTTAGAGTTCTCGGAAACGCTGTGCTGATCAAAAGTGTTCGTGATTGTCGATTCCTGATTTCGCGGTTGAGCTCCCTTGGATATAATTTCGCGCATGAATGTTGCCCGCGCTGAGTTGTTACAGGTCCCGTCGTCCAAAGTCGTCTCTTTTCCAACAGCGTCTCCAAGCGCTCAGAGCGTTGGTCTTGGTGCTACGGCGCAGAGACGATCACTCGATGAGGTCGCGAGGCTCGAAGCTTTGCTTCGAGATGTGACTGATGTGAGCGCTCTTTCAGCCGAGCTGATTGAGAGGGCGATCAGAGAGAATCTTTGGTACCACGTGACGCCATTTCGTAGCGCATTAGTGCGGGCTCTTGACTTGCCGATCTCGGCGCGGATCCTCGAGGTTGGGTGTGGCGCTGGTTCTTTGACTCGATATCTAGGAGAGCGGGGGTTCCAAGTCGTGGCGCTTGAGACTTCTGAGGCGCTAGCCGAGTGCGCGCGCCTACGGTGTAAAGATCTCACTAATGTTGAGGTTGTGACAGGCTTTCTCGAGCATGTCATTGATGAACAGAAATTTGATTTCGTCTTGTGCATCGATCCGATGTTCGTCGAGAGTGAGTTCTTCGACCCGGGTTTGCAGCTTCTTACACTGTCCCGTCGAGTGCTCAAGGCGACCGGAAGTTTGATCTTGTCGGTAGGTAATCCGCTGCATTCGCCGGGAGGTTCCCACATCGAACCCTCGCAGAATCACGTTAGAGGCAGGGGTGCTCCGCTAGAGGCCTTGAAGCAGTCGCTCGGTAGCGCTGGTTACGTGCATTTTGAGAACTACCTGACCTTTCCCCATCACGCTGCGCCGCAGGTACTCGTTGACGCGCAGCAAGCGCGCGTGGATCGGGTTTCGTGGCTCGCTTTATTGAAAGATCTCTATTCCGCGTCTGAGTTGGCGGAAGGGGAGTTCGAGTCGTGGTGGCGAGGTATATATAACGAGGGGTTGGAGAGCCCCTTGGCCCCTGGCTGGTTGATCGTCGCTCATGCCCACCATGTGCACTCGGTCGTATGGGGAGGGCAGCCTGTTAAGCAGTTCGTGGTGACTTCCGAGGAGGCCTCGCCGAGTGAGACGCCGAATGGTCACGGTGTAGGGGTTCATGCCCTCACTATCGCGAAACAGGAGTTGTTGGGAGCGATTCAAGATTCCTCGAAGCCGGCGCTCAATTCGGTTAGGGACTATAAAGAGTCTTTAGTTTCCGCAGATCATAAGATTGAGGAGATCGCTTTCAAGGAGTCGATCGCTCGTGAGCAGTTCCGAGACGCGCAGGATGCTCTTGTTCGAGCCGAAGATCGACATACGACCGAATTGTACTCAGAGCAGGAATCTCGCCGTGTGCGAGAGGCGGAGCTTGGCTTGGTCTTGAAGCAGTACCATGCCGTTGGCGCGATGTGTCACGACATGCGAGAGGAGGGGCGCAAACTCAAAGATATGCTTGAGGAGTTGCGTCGTAGGTACGTTGCGAGCGAGGACTGGGGAACGGCTCTCGCGAAGCGGGTCGCCGAAACCGAGACAGAGCTGGCGGAGGCTCGATCCTCACGGGCGTTTAGACTCGCGCAGCGAGTAAAGAAGTTCTTCAAAAAGACGCCGTCTCGCGATATCGCGCTCGAGAAATCAAAGCGACGAATCGAAGACTAGTTTTGCTTTTACATGGTCGATACCTCGGAACATTAGTTCCGCCGATTCATTGTGGGCACGGGTGTCAGCCACTCGAAGAAGCGATCGTAGAAAAACTTTTAACATCAGATCGAAACTTAAAAGTTCCTTGACGCATCATAGATTCTAGTATATTTCTATACTCATATGATGCAAGAAATGACACAAGTTATCCATTCCGCCGTTATGCCCGAGATGTCCCTCACCACAGCGCAGGAGGTTTTTGAAAGCGATTGTGGAGAGAATCAGGTAACTGCCAAGGTCTATAGACTTGAATCCCCTAGTACCGTGATACGCGAGGCTATTACTGCCCACCTGGAGGTTTTGTTGGGAAGACTTCGAGGCGAGGCGCTTTTAATCGCCGCGTTGTCGTACGGCTTAGGTGTTCGCATGTCGCACCTCCGAGAGGTTCGAATGAGAGACGTGAGTCTCTCCGACAATACCGTCGTGGTAGGGGGGCGCGAGCGGGTGATTCCGGAGGGGATCGTGGAAGATCTTCGTGATCATGTGCAGGAGCGT
>CAIVDM010000193.1 GCA_903904735.1 uncultured delta proteobacterium | reverse complement strand
TCGATCGTCTCTACACCGCGCACACGTTTAACGATCTCCTCAACTCTGTACTTAGTGTTTATCGTATCCACTGATCCCTTCAGCCAGACGGTGCTGTCACGCACATCTACATCGATCTCGGCGTTCGCCCACTCTGGCTCGCCTTTTAGTGTAATAAGAACTCGGTCCCTTAAAGCGCGTTCTGGAGCGCGCGCCTCGCCTGAGGCATCCTTCCTAAAAGGATCGCCGTGCGCTCGGGCCCCCACCCTCTCGGCCTCGCTTCGCATATCGCTCGGCTTGTCACCCTGGCGTGCCATATCGAAAGCCTCCAAGAAATTGATCCTCAAAAAGCTATGGGAAATGTTGTCTCTTTCCTATGACATCCGGCATACGATCCTGCTGGCGTCCGCTCATTTCGCGCCACCGCGTTGCCTGCGCACTGAAGCGACGTATCACGATCGAGGGCAAACTCAAGCGGGTAGCTTTTGCCGCTTGTTTTCCTGATTTTTTTGGAGTGGTTGCTTAGTGGCGGGCGTTTATGGTCAGAGCTTACGAGTTATCGCCGCCCAGTGAGAGCTCGTACCGCGTCTCCTTGCAGGGGGGAGCGCCTGCCGTGCGGATCCTATTGCCGGGCTGCTCGCGCTCTTGGGTAGGCGTCATGCCCATCTTTCCGTAGAACGCGCGCGCGGAGGAGTTGTCGCTCTCTACCCACAGGATCAGCTTCTCGACTGAAGGCTGCTCTCTCAGTCGGGCGAGTACCGATTCAAAGAGCGCCTGTCCCACACCATTGCCGCGGCAGTCCTCTCTAACGGCGAGGAGTCCTAGTTCGGCCACCCGTCGGGCATAACCCAGACCTGCCACGGGTTGAGGACCAAAGCTGGCGAACCCGATGACCTCACCCTCGCACTTCGCCACGTGCATGGCGTGCACGCGCGACGCTAGAGTCGACTGGATCACGGTCTCTCTGGGAGCATGCTGGAGGCGGGAGAGATCTAGATGCGCCCCGTGAATGTGCTGGTAAGCTTGCTCGAGGATGCGGGCGAGCGCCGGGACGTCCCCCGAGTCGGCGCGATCGATGTGGGCATTATGTGGTTCGACCATACTTGGTTATTAAGGGATCATCGGCGTGTGGCTCATCTTTTAGCTCTCTGGTAACAAACTGACGTAGGACTGCTTTTCACATCGTCATATGCACCTGATTTTATTGGAGCGATACTTGGCTCTCGGCTTTGAAAAGGGAACCTCGCGCCCATGACCGAAAGGCGGGCCGAACCAGTGGGGGCCCCGCGTTCGAGGTCATTGCCTAAGCGACGACCACCATACCCAACGCCTGCACCCCCATGACGACATCCTCAAGAAGCGTCACCTTGGTCATTGGGCGATTGAGGGCAGTACCGAAAACCCGATAATAGTGTCGTTCAAGCTCGCCCGTCGCCGTATGGGAGACCTCAAACTCTTGAATATGATCGGAGCTCACGATCGCTAGAGGGTCACTGGTGAGCTCCGTCTGCGGAATCCTGTCGGCGCTCTGGTGAGGGTTGGGAGTTTCTCCGCCGTTTCTTTCGACCATTATCCTGGAATCGAATGATCTTGTCTTCCGCTCTTATCGATCCATGGTGGCACGTAACTATGACGAGTTTTGAGGATGGCTAACTTCAAGTACACTCTCAGAGTCGCGCCCAACGCGCGCTACGATAGGAGCTTTACGTGACCCTGAATACGACAGAGGTTTCCTTACCCGCTTTGGGGAAGGATGCCCCCACCATCGACCGTTCAGGCTTTACCTTGTTGCGACGAGATGGTGACACCGTCAGCAAGGGAGAGCCGATAGCGTGCTGCACGCTGTACGCGCATCCGTCACGAAGTTCCCCTGTGGTGATGCCTTACCTTGATCAGCTCGATTATCAACTCGCGCTACTGGCGCCTACCTCAGGCACCCTGTCATGGAATCCCGGTCTCTCGATTGGCGGTTGGCGGGATTGGCTCGCCTTCGACTCTGGCCTTCAGTGGAGGGAATCGTTTCAGCTTGGGCGCGTCGTTAGCGACTCAACACATGAGGATCCAGTGCCTGTCGACCGTCGCGCGATCATTTGCTCAGGGCGGCGAATGGTACCGACATCAGATGTGCGCGGCGGGTTGCTCCCAGGATGGTACGATCGAATACGGGCGTGGAGCCTTCAAGATGTGACAACCTCGCTCGTCATCGCCACAACTTGTCAGATACGCCCCGCCATCTTTGGGGAGAGTCGCGCCTTTCACGAAGTTTTAGCGGAATCCCCCACTCCTCTTCATATCACCTTTCTAGCCGAGACCCTGATCGTCCCGACAGCTCGCGTCGTGTATGAGAGACTCACCAGAACCGACCCGGAATGGAAGGAGATAGCGGCGTGTATCCAAGGATGGTTCGGTACTCTACGAGAGAGCGACCAGGCGTTGAGCGCCGCTCACCTCTCTTTTTTATTGGGGAATCTCGGTACGCCTAGCCCACTCGTCGAGCCAGTGGTTCTTTTAACTCTCGATGGCCTCAAGGAGATTAGCAGACCCTCGTTCGTGCTTCTTTCGGTTGATAGCGAGAGCGCTGACACCTATCAGCATCGTACATTTCCGTTTTCTATCTCTGTCCCGACCTATATCTATCCCTCCTTAGGCAGTGATTTTAAACGCATCATTGAGGAGAATTTTCACCCCAAGCGAGAGGTCTCTTTAGATGAGCTGACCGACACTTATCGGAGACTCTCTGAACGCCTTAGTGAGAACGGAACGCGGCTGCTCGTCGCTAACACGATAGTTATCGAACGAGGCGCGCCGCTTTTATTTCCAGGAACGCTTCGGGACCTGTCACTCTCGTCATCGCATCGAGGTCGGCTGCTTAACGATATGCTTTATTCCTTGGAGCGAGAGGGAGTGCTAACAGTCGTGGATATTGATTCTCTAAGCGCCACCCTGGGCGTGAGTAATATCCCCGATGGAGCGCACGGGAACGGCGCCTTCGCGCAGGCGGCGCGCGAGCTTATACTTCGTCACGTGAATACCAAGTAGTTCCCTGAGGGCTCAAACTACATAAACGAGTATTCAACAGCCATCTCGGTGAGTCGCGCGAAGTCAGTCGGCAGCTCCTCATCCGCCGTATCAGAGAGAACGGCTATCGGCTTGCCAAGAGCTTGCGTTTGCCCGGCCGGAACTCTGATTTGCCTCAGTACCGCCGACTGAGCGGCAAAGATCTCGATGACAGCTTTAAACGACTCAAGCTCAACGAGGAGTTGCCCTTGCTCGCATGTCTCGCCCTCGCGAACGTGCCACTCAAGGATTCGAAGCTCCGAACTACTGTTGATCGACTCCTTTAGTGTCACTAAGTATACCATTACCTGCCTATTTCATTTTGTCGAGGTATCCGCCCCGAAAACTCCTCAAGCGCACGGCGAAGAGCTTCCGTTACGATGGTTATTCCCGCGTCTGATAGCTCATCAGTCTCACCACGAAAGCATCCCACGCCCTGATGCGCAAGAACAAGGTCGAGGTCGAAGAGCCCTATGTCGCTTCGGGCCGCTATCTCTATACACCGTAGATTCGAACTATTAACTATCTTACGTGCCCGCAAGCCGCCACCAAAACGGGGCGTAGTACATAACACCACAAAGATTTCTGTCTTGGAGCATTCTATGATATTCGCCTCGATAATAGACGCTCTATCATCTTGAAGCGTATCTTTGAGGGTCGGGCGAAGCACGAGCACGGTCTTGCGAGGTACTCGGTGAAGCGCTAGTGGAAGCGAGTAGTCCATCACACGGCACCGCTCTCCAATCGATAGGGCGATCCTATCTGCGCTCAGAATATTGCATAAGACAACGTTGATTCCTGAGGGTGTCATGAGTGAAGGAAGCCCCACGAGTTACAAAACACGCCATTCATCCTTTCCTAGAACCTCCCCAGAGTCAACGCCGC
>CAIVDM010000192.1 GCA_903904735.1 uncultured delta proteobacterium | reverse complement strand
GCGAAATGTAAAAGGGGGACCGTTGGTCCCCCTTTTTTTGTGGCTCTTCGTGGAATCGAGTGGGTAGAATTGGCGTTTCCGGACGTGAACATGCTCGTGCACGTAAACGTGAACGTACCCGAAGAAGTGTGGTCACACGCCCTGAAGGCAAAGTTTAGAAAGCATGGCATCAATCCGTGTAAGCAAGAGATTTCCGGTGCGATATTCGTCCGGGGAGAGGTGGCTAAGAGCGTTGAACAAATCACAGAGGGCACCACACTCCATGACAGACTCTCGGGCTATTGAGAAATAGCGCCGTTTATCGGCCTGTTTGAGCTTGCCAGCACCTTCGGCGATGTTGAGCACAATCGAAAATGATGCGCGCTTAAACTAATCTTGGAGTTCTCCGTTTCCCCTGGGTAGTCGGTCTCGAATCTCAACAGTAGTGACGACGAACTCCAGAGCTATGCGGTAGACATCTAATTTTTCATAATCAAGCATACTACTAGATATCGATCGCCGGGGCAGAAAGTTGCTAAGATCGGGTACGTTCACGTTTACGAGCACGTTCACGCGGAAACACGCGATTCATCACTGAAAACAATGGGTTATGCCCCATCAGTAGTCATTTGGCGCCCACTCGATTCCGCGATGAGACTTTTTTGTTTATAGCCAACTGCGGGAGATCGACACGACTCGCTCTGGATTAAACTACACTCGCCGCGTCTCGGAGGCCACTGCGATGCCACCAACAAA
Source organism: uncultured delta proteobacterium (assembly GCA_903904735.1). Taxonomy (GTDB): domain Bacteria; phylum Bdellovibrionota_C; class UBA2361; order UBA2361; family OMII01; genus OMII01. Next base: position 1,953 of record CAIVDM010000192.1, on the reverse strand, counting down.
AACTATCTACCAGGTCTTCGGATTGGGCATTGATCTGGCACGGGATCAGCGTCCGGAGTGGGCTCCGTACCTGGCACATGCTGAGGAGCCTCGTCAGGACTCGGAACCGGCGTTGTCGGCGTTGTATCGGGAGTTGTTTCAGGTTCAGTGCCGGGCTCTACCGTTGGGGTAGCGGGCTCCGTCGCGGCGCGAAACTCACGCACATAGGCTCTCAGGTCGGCGGCTGAAAAATCACATTCAGCGTAGACCTCACTTGCCCGCCCTAGGTCGCTCTGCTGCCCCTGGGACTTCCCTGACTGCCGCTCGCGTTGCATTGTCTCCATAGTTGCCCTGTTCTCGTTTTACTCGTAAATCGAAAATGCCCCGTTTCTCATGAGAAATCGCGGCTCCCATCCAGTACTGTCGCGCTCGAAATGGGGCACTACCTGCTCGGCCCAAATAGCGCGCTCCTCATCGCCAGTTCCATCACTGTCTTTTGGCAACTGAAAGGTTCCCTCCCTCGTCTTAAGTACCATCGTCGCTAGATCCAAATGGAATTTTCTCTGAGCTTGCGGCGGAAGCGAGTTTGGATCAAGCACCCACGCGAAGTGAAGCTCCGGGAACTGCTCGAAATGCCATCTCTGCTCACGCCCTCCATGATGCCACCGATAGCTTTCTTGGAGCATTCGGTAACGATATTCATGGACTCTTCGCTCTTGTTGTTCCGCGGCGTCCTGCTCCTGCTCAGCGTCTTGCTCCTCTCGCTCCTCCGGATCATCTCTAAAATCAGAGTCCCTGACGAGCGTTGAGCCCATCTTGTAGAACGACAACGCGAAGCGAAAGCCACTCAAGTAATCCTGCAACGATCTGAATACGTCTAGCACATCGTAATGAAGAGATCGCGCATAGCTTAATTGTTCGTCCAAGGATCTATTCATCGACGAATTCTGTCCGAGCCGAAACGACTTGTGAATATGTCCCCACGAATCCGTCCAACCTAAAGAGGCGCCCGCCGAGCGCTCCCACTCGTAGTGCGGCAGCGACCTTGGCAAGTAAACGTTACATAAACCTCCCCCGATCACCGAACCGTACGTCAAATCGAGCAAATTGAGACCCCGTCGCTGACAGGCGGCCAGAAGCGCCTGGTAGCTAAAGTCGACCTTACTGAGGTCTGTCCGAGAGGACTCAAAGCCTCGGAAGTCATTCGCGTCGATAAGCGAGTTCCCCAACAGCTCGTTAATAACAATTGTTGGCACTCCGAGCGCCGCCTGAGGGTACGGGGCAAAGTGACGGTTATACACGAGATAGCTGTACGGAACCCCATCGAGGACGTAACGACGATCAGAGGGAGGAACAACTACTTGAATGCCACGCAGCTCTAGGAATCCGCATTTCGCGAAGTCGCTCATGTTAAAATCTCGAAAGTATGAGCTCGCGAACAAACCCCCGCCTTCTACCCATCGCCAATGCGGCGATGACTTTCCTCGCCCTCTCCACCCCGGATCGGTCGCGAAAACCTTATGCGCGTCGATGCCCGCGATGAAGAACCCCTTTCCTGGAAAACGGGTATTGTCACTCGAGTTTACGATATACGTGGCCTTCGCGGAGTCTAAACTAAATCGCACTAGCATCGGCGGCACCGGATCGAAATCCTTGGCGCGTGGCAAACCTCTCGTATCAAGCGCCATCCCGCCGAAGCCTTTACTGTCTCGTAACGCGCGATCCACGACTTGCATCGTCTCGTTAAAATGCCGCTTCGCCTCCTCAGAGCCCTGCACATAGGGCGGACCGCCCATATTAAACTCGCGGGCCATCAAGTCTCTCGCCCACGCTTTTCGCGACTCATCGGAGGCGTTGCGCATAATGTCCGTCAGCGCGTGCATTTTGAGATCTCGGAGAGCGCTAAAGAAATCCTGCAGGGAATTGATATTGCCCTCGGCGAGAATTAACTTGAGCTTGTGAACCATCGCTGGG
>CAIVDM010000191.1 GCA_903904735.1 uncultured delta proteobacterium | reverse complement strand
AGTGCTCATACGTTATTCCAAGAAAATCCACCTCGTAAGATTCTGCCGAGGGGCGTTGATATTCATATTTAATGTGGGGGAATCCTAAAACCCTTTTGTAGAGGAGATCAAGAGGGAAGTCATACACTTATCGAGCGATATTTCGCTGCCTGCGCTTGACATGGTGAGTGTCGTCGATCGGGGGATCGTCCATATTTGACGAGGCGCGTCATGTCCCATCGTAACAGGGCCCTCTTTTCGGAGCTGCGGGCCTCGGTGCTTTTCGTGGTATGAGGCTGACCATTTTAGGGGTATAGTCCCGTGGCAAGCTCTGCGGCAGTTTGCCGCAATCGATTAAAGCGTTGTCTTCGCTGGAAAACGTGCTCGGTGTATCACTCAGGATCTTTACGCGAGTTTTTTCCGCATACTAACCTTACTCGGTCTCACGTAAGCTCGCGCAGAGGTTATTTTTGAAACCACTTCTATGATATTTGCTACGGTCGATGGTGCTTATATGAGACGGTCTTTCATTCGCTCGATACTATTAGGATATTTGGTGATCAGCGGTGTCCATCTCGGAGGCTGTCATAGCGGCGCGAGACGCGGTAGCTCGATGGGCGGAAGCCAAGATTCAAAGAGCTTGGCGGCGAGAACAGTCGCGTCTCCGCTAATTGCGAGTGTGCCGCGCGGAGATCTGCTTAAGGGCATTAATTCGATTGAGATAGCGACACCTATTTTGCCGAGCAACGCCTCTCGCGTGCTCAGTCACGATGAGGTTAGGGCGATGATAACTCGCACGGCGCGCGAGGTTATGACGTTAAAGATAGTGGAGTCGGGTGACCCACGTGACCAGGGTTCGACAAAGGCAGACGGAGTTCTCCGCACAGAAATAGTGCAGTTTCAGGACCGCCAGGGGTCAGCTATCGGAGGAGAGCCAGCTACGGTTTCTTTTCGGATGACCGTGGTTTCCTTGTCGGGGAAAGAAACGGCCTGGGATGCGCAGTATTTTTATCGTCAAGAGCCTCTTTCCGACAATCTCCTCAAGCTAGGTGACCGTCTGGGGGCCGCGGGGTCGGGCGCAGGATGGGTCTCTGGTCATGGGCTGTTGCAACGAGGTATCAGAGCGGCTATCGAGGACTTCAATCGACGAAGAGAGCAGCAGTTTCTAGCAATAATGCGCTGATACATCCCGAAAAAGCGGCCACAGAGCCACCTTCAGAGCGCAGATTTGGTCTGTGGTAACGGTGGTTGAGCTGCTAGCATGGTTCTGTTCAGTCTTCGTCTCCGATGTCATCAAGACAGCCGCGGACAGCTGAGAACCCGCGTCGGCAAGACGCGTCATGGGGATGTTTTTCGAGTTGAATAAGGTATGGCAGCAGTTCAGAAACGACGTACAGTGTCCCGCAGCAAGAGCCAGAGAGCGGCACGAGTCGAAGCCAGTCGGGCGGCGCAGACATTAAAGCCGCGCGCTTGGGTGAGCGATACTATCTCAATTCTGTTTCTCGGGTGCGGTTTCTTTCTCTTATTAAGTTTGGGCTCGCACGTATACCAGATGGCACTAGGGAGCGCGCCAGAATCCTCGGTTAACATCATGGGGAAAGCGGGGCACATAGTGGCGACGGTTCTTTTTGGAGGACTGGGGTTGACCGCTGTTTTTCCCGTAGTGGGGCTCGTTTGGATGGCCTTCTTTCGAACCACTGGCGATGGGGAGCGCCCGAGGATATACCCGATCGGCGCGATAGCGACGGCCGCCATTGGGATGGTGGTCAGCATTTCGACACTCCTAGCGATTGCTATAGGCCCTGTGACGAGCGGATCGGTAGGTAACGTTGTGCTTCAATATTTAAGGGCTGGGCTAGGACTTGGTGGGGCGGCGGTTTTAGCGCTGCTCGTGTCTCTTGTATGCTGTGCGATTGTTTCACAACGCTCAATTGGCGATGTCGCCGTGGCACTTCGTTGGTTGGGTCAGACCACGCTGAAGTTTCTACTTGCTACCGCTCCTCTAGCGCTGCTCCGTGCCGTTTTATGGAGCGCCGGACTGGCGTGGTCGACGCTTCGACTCGCTGTTTTTTGGGTAGGAAAACTGTTCGTGTTACGTGGCCCATTGGAAGACGTCGCGGACAATAGTCCTAAGTCGCGAACCCGCAAAAATAACACCCCCGATCCTGTTCCGACTCACCAGGAGCCAAGAGAAGTGGCGGTGGTGGAGGCGGCGCGCACCCCGGCCGTCGTGGCGCCCATGGAGCGCATCGAGCCGATCATAGTCAAGCCGAAACCCCGTGAGGCCGGCTCAGTAAAGTCTCTTAGGCCCGACCTTGAAGCTAAGGCCAAGCAGGAGCGCTCTGACACGGAGATGAACGAAGGGGCGGTTCCGTTGTTCGAGGAGTATGAGGCTCCCAGCGTTACGTTGCTCGGCAGAGAAGACGCGCAGCAGCTTGGAGACGATGACGATGAGCTTCGACTCAAGGCTGAACAGATCGAGAACAAGCTTCGAGACTTCAATATCGCCGGTCGGGTCACTCAGGTTCACCCGGGACCAGTTATTACTCTCTTCGAGTTCGAGCCCGCGGCGGGAGTAAAAGTTGGCAGGATCGCCGCGCTGCAAGATGATCTGGCCATGAGCCTCCGTGCGAGCAGTATCCGCATAATAGCGCCACTTCCGAAGCGCGGAACCGTTGGTATTGAGGTTCCCAACAAGCACCAGGCGATAGTACGTCTTAGAGACTGTTTGGAGAGCCAGGCGTTGGCGTCAGCTGAGTCTATATTGAGTGTTCCTCTCGGAAAGGATACCTACGGCGACGCGGTGGTTGTTGATATCGCGTCCATGCCACACTTGCTCATGGCGGGAGCCACAGGTACGGGCAAATCGGTATGCATCAACGCGCTGCTTTTAAGTCTGTTGTATCGCGCGCACCCGTCTGAACTGGGGCTTATCTTAATCGATCCTAAGGTGCTTGAGCTCAGTATATACGATGGCATTCCCCATCTGAGAGTTCCTGTAGTGACTGATCCCCGTCAGGCCAAGGGAGTGCTTAGCTGGGCGGTCAAGGAGATGGACCGCAGATATCGATATATGCAGCGCTTCGGTGTTCGAAATATCGACGGATATAATCGCGTGGTTAGAGGCGAGTCAGCGGAAGACAGTGAAGAGCCGCCAATCAGCGTGACCGCTGTTCAGATGCAGATGTTTGGTGAAAAGCCGGCTGAAGGGGCGACAACGGAGGCTGAGAGTCCTGATAAGACAGGCTTTGAATCGCTAGCGCCCGAGCAGCTCCGGCCCTTGCCGAAGCTTGTTATTGTGATAGACGAGCTTGCGGATCTCATGCTTAGCGTCGGTCGTGAGATCGAGGAGTTGATTACTCGGCTAGCCCAGAAGGCGCGAGCCGCTGGTATTCATCTTATTGTGGCGACCCAGCGACCCTCAGTGGATGTTATCACAGGCCTGATAAAGGCGAATTTTCCGGCTCGATTGTCTTTCCGAGTGTCAAGCCGCATCGACTCTCGAACCATTCTTGATTCAATGGGGGCTGAGAAGTTGCTCGGTAAGGGAGATATGTTGTTTATGCTTCCCGGCGCGGTGCCTCTAAAGCGTGTTCACGGAGCTTTTGTGTCTGATCAAGAGGTGCAGAAGGTCGTGGCCGCGCTAAAAGCGCACTGTCCACCTCAGTACGATGAGGCGATCATCGCGGCTTGTGACAAGGCAGTTAGTGAGGGTTCGAGCGAGCAGGGTGATGGCGCTGGTGGACCTGGCGGTGACGATGAGGACTTTGACCCCTTCTACGATAAGGCGGTTGAACTCGTCCTCGAGAAAGGGCAAGCCTCGACCTCCATGATTCAGAGAACGTTTCGAATTGGTTACAACCGCGCGGCTCGAATCATCGAGATGATGGAGCGTGAGGGCGTCGTCGGAAAGATGGATGGTGTTAGACCTCGTGAGGTTCTCGCCCCGATACGTAGCGCTGAGTCTTAGACGTATTGCGGGGTTATCCGTCCATCTAGCCTTGGTGAGCGCTAGAAATGGTGTATGTGAGGCTTTTTCGGACCGAAACGTTGAGCCGGTTTTATAATTTCCGATAAACTATTCGTAAGGTAATTGGTTATGAGCGCGAACGATCGGGACAAAAAGGGCGAGTCTGGAGAGTCGGTAGGGTCCGGGTCTGGGGGTGGTATGCGATTGATCGATAAGATCAAGCAGACACTCGCTAACACCCCAGCGGACCGGTGGGAGCAGGCTGGCGAGGAGCTAGATAGCAGTAGGAAATATCAGAGACCCCAGGAACAATGGGAGCAGGTTTTCTGTACGGACACGAAGTCTGGAGTGCTCGTACTTCGGCGGTCGACACCGATATCGAGCAACTTCTTCGCGGGCGGTTACTCATTCGTGGAGGCGTCAGAGCCTCGTTACTTAGTTGAGCTTCGTGCTCGTGGATGGGCTCCTAAGATGTTGGTGGATCCTACATATCGTTCCGCGGGGGGGGCGGAGAGAAGTGTTCAGGTACTAGCTGAGGGGAGTATCGCCAAGGAGCTCTACCACGAGATCCAGCACAATGTGAGGACTCATCGGGAGTCTCTTCGTCGTGGCTTCAATGATTCCGTCGAGCGTTTGATCTCCAATATTCATGAGCAGATTCACTCCACCGCGGCTGAGGATTGGAAGTCGGTGGAAGGCAACGAGCAGGGTTATACCGGGTACCGCGCCGACGTTAACGGAATGACGGTAACCGTGTCGACCATCGTTCGCGATCGCACAGCGGGTTATTCCATGAACTTCCAACAGTATGGTCTGCGATGGGATTGTCGTGACTCGGCGTTGTGCAAGGAGATCTTCACGATCGTGGATGAATCCGCCAGAAACGCGTCACTAGAGCAGCTTGGAAAAGTGCTCGATGATATGCTGTAGGGGTACGCAGTAAGCGCCGAGGGCGGTCTGACACCATCTCCCGATGATAATTCGCACGTACGTCAGAGGGAGGGCGCGGTTCCGTACGCGCCTCGTTACGGGCGGGTGCGGAGCCCCGCCCTCCCTGTGATAATTCGGGTCTGCGTTGGAAGGGGGGCCTTCCGCATTGAAATCCTACCCGCCGAGCTGTTGCTCAACTAACTTCGAATACTCTGACTCGAGATCCTTATGTTGGCTACGCAGACTCTCTAGGCGCTCGTAGGCGTTTTGATAATCGACAATTACATCTCGTAGTTGGGCACTGGTGGAAGTGAGAGCGTTGGATAGTTCCGAGAAAACCGCCTGCTGGTCAGGGGTCATTTGAAGCTCACTTGTCATAACGTCAAGTGTCTTTAACGACTCTGCAAGGGTGTGTTCAAGCGTCACCGATTCCGTTGAGAAGTGCGTGTAGTTGGTGGTGACTTGCTCGATAACGACCTCATCCTCCTCTCGCATCGCACGGGCCTCCTGTTGCGCTAGCTCGCGCTCTTCAACGTCAATTCTAGCTTTATCAAGCCGCTGGATGATTGTTTCGAGCAAGCCGCGCTGTTCCGCGATGGTGGTCAGAAAACTCTCGGTCTGCCTCCTCAGGGTAGCTATCTGCGCCTTGGAAGCGAAGCGATCCTTTTCACTGAGTACCTCTATTAGCTTCTCCTCAAGCTGACGCGATTGCTCTCGGAGACTTGCCATTTCTTCGTCGCTGGCTCCGGGCGCCATCTTTTTGCCAACTACATATGCCACCACGGGTATTCCCGTCGCTAGTAGAGCCGCTATAGCTGTCAAAGTGCTATCCATAATATGTCTCCTGGTGACGACGCGTTGAGGGTGCTCTAACGTGCTCCCCGCGCTAAAAATAGGCCTCATACTGACAAGGTACGCGACGCTTGGAGTATAGCATATACGGGCTGGCCAGGGAGAGGGCAGTTTTATCGTGGTTCCGGCGCGAGGGTGGACCGCAGACACAGTCGTCCTAGACGAAGCGTAGGTACAGAAGCGTTGGTACACGTCGTCGACGAGATACTCGTGGTAAATCGTGTAGTCTCCGCTGAAAGCTTGTTCTGGCTTAGAAGCGGCAGCCAGTCCTGGAGGTGTCGTGTCGCGTCTGAGAAGGCGACGTGTAGATTCGCCGTCAGTGACGGCTCCCCACGCCCGTTATCGAATGTTCCGCGAGCCTGACCTGAAACCTCACCCAAAGAGCTCGAGAGGTGGATTGGGCGCAAAAAGAAAGCCCCGTTTTCCGTCGCGCCTTCGACCCTCAAGTTCGCGTCCGTGACTTCCTCTATCTTGAGTAGGCTAGCGACTTGTTGAAACTCTCCACCAACTACCTCGATTAGCTTCGGCGAGAGGGCAAAACTCGCGTCGGTGACCTTTAAGTCTGCTCGCGCCGTTGTTCGCTGATCAAATGGAATGCGCGCGTCTTCAATAGTGAGTGAGGCCACTGCCCTGGACAGACCTAAAGCATGAAGCTGCGGGTGCGCGCCTAAATCAACGCCCTCTAGCACCACTTGAAAGGTTGGTCCCGTTGAGTCTCGTAGATTGCGGATAGTCACGTCAAATGTCCCACCATACGCCGCGCCCCGCGCTCGAATGAGTGGAGCTAATGAAGGACGGAGAGAAACGCTGACATCACTTAACTCGAGGGCAATAGGGAATCGAGCGCCTCGGGCTCCGACTCGTATCGGAATCCACATATCAATAGACGCGGCTGTCACCGCGAGGGTCTGCCCGGCGATGCCCGTTACGGAGAACTTGATCCCCTGTTTCTCCAATCGCGCTCGCGTGTCGTTAATGTAGTGACGAGCGGCGAGTTGTACGATGGAGGGAGCCAGTAACAAAAGGCTCACACCAAAGATAATGAGGATAATAATAGGACGACGCAGACGCATAGAGGCTTACTTGCTTAGAAGCTCAAACCCACTAACCTCAAGCTGGACGTTTAGGATCTCGGAGCCAGAGCGCTTGTCTAGGTTGATCTGTGAAACAAGCATGGGTTGTTTTCCGGTAGTCAGTGCCTTAAGAAATTCCGTTAAGTTCTCGTAGCTCGAGGTCTGGAAGTTAACCGCGAAAAATCTATGGAGATATTTTCCCCCAAGCGGAACAGCTTCCTTTGGGGTGCTAACATTATAGGTGCCATCCGCTTTTGCGCGTTCCTTGAGGAGTGACTCTAGGTACCCTAAGGGATTAGAGGAGAGATCGGTCTGAGTATAGAAAGCTTCTACATCCTTCTTGCGCGCGCTCAAGGCAGCGTACCGATTCAGAATATCTGGGGTGACGTTGAAAGTCGCGCGAATATCGGCGAGGCGCCGCGACTGGGCTGAAAACGCCCCCTCGATAGGCGCGATCAGGGCGGGATATACTATCATGAACGCCAGACATACGATGGCAGCGGCGAGAATCCATCTCTCGCGAGAGCTGCGTTGCTTCCAGAACTCGGCCAGCTTCTCTTTCATAACGCTCCTACTGCGCCAAAATGATATCGATCGTCATATTAAACCGACCGTTTGTGCGACTACGATTCGATGAAGTGACTTTCTGGAACACATCCCTTCGGTCTCGCAGTTTGTTCGTGATGCGCTCAAGCGCCGCGATCTCCGAAGTCTCCCCCGAAAGTTGAACCCGGGTGTCTGATACACGTACTCCTGTGATCGATATCTCGCCAGATTCAGGGAGCGTCTTGAGAAGATCGATAAACGCGTCAGCGGGTGAGATCTTGGCCCGAGATCCAAACGTCGCGAGTTCCTCTCCTAGCTTATTCTCGGCTTTTAAAAGATTTTCCCGAATCTTGTCGGGATCCGACGTGAAGCCTGGGATTATGCGTTGAATTTGAGTGATGAGCTTTGACTCGGCGCTATGCAGGGCGTATTCGCGGGAGAAATATATAACTATGACCGCCACTGCCATTGCCACGACAGCCCTCGTAACATGTCGACGAGTCCCGAGAAACGCGCGAATGAATTCGCCTATCTTCGGGGTGAAGGAAAACTCTCGCGATCGAAAGTTTGAGAGTGGCGCCTTTGTCGCCTCATCAAACGCAAAGACTGTGCTGAGTGGCGCTAGACCAACCTGAGCGTCCTTGGTCTTGAGGATGTCCTTAAATGGAAGCCCCTCCAGAGGGCGCCCGAATATCTGGTGCGAGTTGGGGGCCTTCACTTCTCTGCCCAAGAGGTAGACCTTTTCGATTCGAGTGTTGTAGCGGCGTTCAGCCGATGCCAGGAGGAGCTTTATGGCGGTGAAGATGTGTTGGAAGGACTCTTCGCGCTTCTCCAGTGAATTAGCGGAGAGTAGCTGCGATCCGTACACAGAACGCTCAACTCGCACCTCTCCGTTGATATAGATGGCGAGGGCGTATTCATCCCCTCGATTAAAAACCACCGCCGAGTTTTCCTTGAAAAAATCCTTAGCGATCTGGTACGCCGCTCCGAGTACGCTTGAAGGAACGGTTAAAACGTTCGGCTCGAGACCCGCGCGCTTGCAAATCTCAAGCACGTTTCGCACGACTGTCCGCGGCAGGATTCCGATGTGCACGTCGTAATTTGAGGCGGCTGAAATGGCGGACGGGGTAGAACCTGAGGAGAGTGGCCCTAGGGGAGAATATTGCACAAAAAAATCATCCAACTCGAATGGCACTACGTCCTGGACCTCTAGGTCGATGATTCGATCGAGGTTTTTAGGATCGCTAAATGGTAAATCGAGATTGAGAGATAGATGGTCATTTTGCGGGAGAATCACAGCGCATGATGTCCAAATCGGATCGAGCGCTCCAGTTGTTCGACGAATCTCCTCTATAGTCGCCCATATCTGCGAGGATTGTTCGTCCACAGCTAGGGCAGAGTCCCTACCGTTAGAGGCGGATTCCGCGGCCTGCATCCTGTTGGAGAGAATGGCTCGAACGTCCATCTCCCGCAGCGCGGTGCGGTCCGCGAATAGAGGTAGCGGTACCGTGGCGCGACTGAGAACCTCCACCGTACTCCCATCTACTTGCGAGAGAGTGAACTCACACGGCTGACAACTGAAATCGATCCCAAGGATGCACTGCATATACGCTTGAAAATACTTGTTCAAATTGCATCAAGCAAGGGTACTTCGGCGGTATGACAAGTGTTTTGACTCCGGGGCTAGCGAGTTCGGAGAGGTTGGTCCTTAGCGACTGGAAGTACTTGAATTAGTGAGATCAATCTCACGGCGGAGGCTATCTCGTTGAGAGCGCCAAGCGAGTCATTGACTGAAAATGCGACCCCAGAACCCGCCCGGAGTGGTGGAACGCTCGGGCTCACCTGAACTGTCATTGGCGCCATCGTCACTGCCGCCGTGTTCGGAGCAGCGCGTGCGCGGCTCAGTACCCTGTACGAACACTTCCTGCGTAACGCTGGCTTGAGGACAGCCGGACGTCGCCAGTCGCCCAGTTTTCCCGTCGATGGGCACCGAGAGAACTCCTCGGGGTTGAATGAAAGCGGCCTCGGCGAAAAACGGAGCACTACACTTCATGAAGTCTCCCCATATTGGTGCCGCCACGGCGCCACCAGTTAGACCCAAAGGCGAGTTGTCATCAAGCCCAACCCACACCCCCGCCGCTAAGTTTGGAGTAAATCCAACGAACCAAGCATCCCGAGCGTTGTCCGAGGTCCCAGTCTTTCCCGCGCTGGGGCGAGTGAAACCTTTTGTCCGCGCTGCTTTCGCGGTGCCCCTTTCAATGACGCCCTGGAGAATGTTGGTAAGCACGAACGTGGCGTTCTCCTCAGAGACCCGCTCCTCGTGCGGCTGTCCCGCCAAGAGTCTCGTTCCATCACTATCTAAAGCCGATATGAAGGTTCGAGGCGTGACGTAGATTCCACCATTGGCGAGGGCGGCGTAGGCGGCCGTGAGTCGCAGTAAATTCGTGTCGAGCGCGCCGAGCGCCAGCGCCGGAACCGCTTGTACATGCTCCGAGAGTTTGAATAGAGTCGCTGTGCGCTTGAGAGCCCCAATTCCGATCCGCTCCGATATGTAGAGGGCGGGCATATTGAGTGAGTGTTCAAGCGCGAATCGCAGAGAGACGTCTCCACGAAACTCGTGGTCGTAGTTCTCGGGATTCCACGTCTTGTTATTAACATTCACGGCCATCGGCTTGTCTTCGAGGATGCTGGCCGCCGTGGCGACTTTATATGAATTGAGGGACCCGTCGAGCGCGCTTAAGTATAGGAACGGCTTGATGGTGGAACCGATCTGCCGATTTGACTGATTAACGCGATTAAACTGGCTCGCGCCGAAGTCTCGACCGCCAACCCACGCTTTGACGAGTCCAGAGTACGGTTCGATCGCGACAAGAGCCGCCTCGACGGGACCGTCGCGGTTCTTGAGCTTTGGGTTAGCGGCCTCCGCTTGGGCCAGACCGCTCTCCACCGCCTGCTCGGCACATCGTTGTATACCTAGATCAAGCCCTGTGTACACGGCTAAGCCAGACGAGGCCGCTGCGTCGAGATCAATTCCTTGTGACAGTTCAGACTCGAGCGCCGACGTGTAGAAAGGCGCCAATCGTCGGTGCTCCTGCTGCGCCACCGTTTTTACAGGGCGCTTCAGCGCGAGCGAATACTCATTCTTAGTGATGTGACCATGCTCAAGGAGTTTCTGAAGAACGAGGTCTCGCCGGTCCTTCGCTCGTTCTGGAAAACGACGCGGGTTATAAGAGCTGGGCGCTTTTATCATCCCTGCCAGGGTAGCGGCCTCGTCGACTCGCAAGTCCTCGAGCTTTTTTCCGAAGAACGCCGATGCCGCCTCTGGCATCCCGTGAATAGCTACCGCGCCTTCTTGCCCAAGATACACCTCATTCAAGTAGAGTTCTAAGAGTTGCTCCTTGGAAAGATGGCGCTCAAGGCTGATCGCCGTCGGCACTTCGAGTAGCTTACGCGAAATCGTTCGCTTGGGAGAAAGAAACATATTCTTAGCGAGTTGCTGTGTAAGCGTGCTACCACCCTGCGCGAGGCGCATAGATAAAATATTGCGAAACATCGCCCGAGCGATTCCCAATACATCAAGACCAAAGTGTTGATAAAACCGCTCGTCTTCTATCGAGAGCACGCTCAGTTGCACCATCGCTGGAATACTGGCTAACGGAACATACGAGCTCGCGCGCACGTCGGCCGAGCCAATGTACGAGATCACTTGAGGTTCTACGAGTAAGGGAGTGCCGGCGGACTCCGACCCAAGCGATCCTATCGGCAGTGTCTGCTTCTTTGAGGGCACTGTTTGTCCGGCGGGATTGACGAACGACCGTGAAAAAATTGTTAGAGTATCCGCTGACAGGGAGTATTCACCGGGACGCGAGGGGTTCCCGGCGACTTCAGAGTACCGACGATCAGCGAGAACCGTTCGAAGAACTCGAGTGTTCTGAGATGGACTGTCATCGAGGCGCCTTACCAAGCCGGCGACATCCAAAGGGAATGAGTAAATTACCGGAAGTTTTGGGGTTGTGAGCGAGTTAAGCCGAGCTGTGACCCGGTGGTCGATGACGTAGAAAATCACGAAAACGAGACCCGCGACTAGTAGCGCCAATGGTACTATCGCGCGGTGATACCGCAGCCCAGAAGAACGTTTTCGCGGTTTATGAATGGGCTTTGTGGTAGGGTTCGATCGTGATTTGCGGGGGCGTCGAACCGGTTTCTTCTTTCTTACCTTCGCGGGCATAGCTCAATCACCGCTCCTATCTGGTTTTAGACCCGTAGGAGAATCGATATGGCGAATGTCGCTGAATCTTGGTCTACTGCCGCTTGTTCTCGTATCGCGAGGGAGGAGTTTCATGATTAGCCGGTTGCGGGGTGTCGTCGTCGAAGTGGATGGCGATTCAATGGTAGTTGATGTCAATGGTGTTGGATATAGCGTCATTTGCACCGCCACGCTTCTGCGTCGTCTCGAGACGGGTAACGAGGAAACTCTCTGTGTGTACACCGACGTGCGGGAAGATGCCATTCGTCTTTTCGGTTTCGATAGTCATGCTGAAAGGCAGATGTTTCTGCTTCTCAACAAAGTCTCCGGTCTGGGACCGCGGTCCTCAGTAGACGTATTGTCCAACGTGCCTATTCGAGATCTTCTCAGAGCTATTGGAGCGGGGGACATCCACGCCCTTATGTCTATAAAGGGTGTGGGACGCAAGAAGGCGGAGAGGATCGTGGTCGAGTTGAAGGATCTTGTGGTTTCTATGGTCGATGATCGATCGAGCGGTCTACGGTCTATGGTGACGGTTGAGCGCGGAAGTAGTGAACGAAGAGACGGACCGACAGGCGATGCTATAGCGGCGCTCGAAGTGCTCGGATTTGCCCGTAAGGACGCGGAAGTAGCGGTTTCGAAGGCTATTGAGGGTGGATGTCAGAGTGGAGAAGCGGGGGATCTCATTCGAGAGGCTCTGCGATTTGTCTAGTCCGACGTAACCTGCTGAGTACGTTAGCAACTTACTGCTCGTAACAACGGGGAATGGGTTCCTTAGACACTGTTCGCGTCAATCGGATGAGTGTAGTATCAGCCCAGAAGAGGACCCGGTTGCCGGATTCAACACCAGGAAAGCCATGTCAGATCACGACACGCATGAGGACTTAGAAATTTGGGGTGAGACGTCTGAGCTGTCGATGCAACGGGTTGTCGACACGCTGACCACCGATGACGACGAGCAGGTCGTAAGTTCACTACGCCCTAGCAAGTTCGATGAGTACGTCGGCCAGAGTCATGTCAAAAGCAATCTCCAGATAAGTTGTAGCGCGTCTAAGCGCCGCGAAGAGTCCATGGACCATGTGTTACTACACGGCCCGCCTGGGCTTGGAAAAACGTCTCTAGCGAGGATTATCGCCGGTGAATTAGGTGTTGGTTTCAAAGGCACCTCAGGCCCGGCGATAGAGAGACCGGGAGACTTGGCGGCGGTGCTGACCTCGCTGGCCGCGAGGGATGTCTTGTTCATTGATGAGATCCACCGGCTCTCTCGTGCTATCGAGGAGGTCCTGTATCCGGCCATGGAGGACTTTGAGTTAGATATCATCATCGGGGCTGGAGCTGCTGCTCGCTCAGTCAAGATTCCCCTGAAACCCTTCACTTTAGTGGGTGCTACTACCCGCTCGGGACTCTTAACCTCACCGCTGCGGGATCGTTTTGGCATCATTCATCGGCTAGATTTCTACTCACGCGAGGACCTCGCGAGTATCGTCAGGCGCTCAGCGGGTATATTGGCGATATCCTGTGATGATGAGGCGTGCAAGGAGATCGCTTCGCGCGCGCGTGGAACTCCGCGTATAGCTAATCGGCTTCTTAAGCGGGTGAGGGACTTCGCGGAGGAGTGCGCCGATGGAGTTATTTCGCGAGACGTTGCTGCCCAGGCGCTTGGGTTGCTCGATATTGATGAACTCGGGCTCGATCGCACAGATAGGGCTTTTCTATCCCTTATAATCGACAAATTTGATGGCGGACCAGTTGGCATCGAGACCGTGGCCGCGGCTCTCGGAGAGGACCGTGATACCCTGGAGGATGTTTTTGAGCCGTATTTGTTGCAGGAGGGGTTTCTAGCCCGTACAAAGCGTGGTCGAGAAGTGACTGATCGCGCCTATCGTCACCTTGGCAAGCAGCCGCAGCAACGCGGTGGGCAGGGTACTCTATTCTAATTTTCGCGAGGACGCGTAGTGAGCGGTTTCATACCTTTCGTGGCAGGCATTTCGCTTAGCGTCTTGGCAGCGCTTCATGTGGCGTGGTCGACTAAGGATCAAGCAGGGCTAGCGATAGCCGCCTTAGAGCGCCAGGAGGAAGTGCGTGACTGTTTGGAATCCTCGTTGCTCGCGAGAGTGCGCTTCGAGGTGCGGTTGTGTCACCGACGAGAGAGTTGGCTCGATGGCTGCGAGGACGTGCGCACCGAGGTTCATACGATCCAGTTTGATGAAGTTACTGAGAGCTATAGAGTCGTGTCCGATCGACTCGGAGATAAACTCGAGGCTACGGCGGTGGGTGTGCCATCGCGAACGGAAGCGGTCAGAGTTACCTTGACTATTCAGCAGATGCCACTTGAGTTTCTCGCGCGAGATAACCCCGATCTTCTTGGTCAGGAGGGCACCTATGTTCAGGTGCGAACAGGTGTGTCGTGCAGGGGGGGAGGCGCGCGGATGTTCGCCCACCTCTCGCGGATTTTAACGCTAGGATTGGTCAATACCGTCGAGAGCCGGTCGAGCTGGCACGATTTCAGCCTCTATGGTTCGGGCGCTTCACGAGAAGCGAATAGGTAAGGGATGAACAGACAACGTTCACTCGGCAAGAGAGGACAACTGATAGCGATGATTATCGCCATAGCGGTGCTCGTTCTGTCCGTTTCAAGCTTCGTCCAATGGCGCTCAGACGAGGACTCGTTCTTCAATAACATCCTCTTCTTCGCGCTCGTTAATATCAATATCATCGCCCTGCTAGTCCTGATCATAGTGGTGGTTCGCAACGTCGTGAAATTGATATTCGAACGGCGGCAAGGCATTCTGGGCGCGAAATTGCGGTCCAGGCTTGTTGGTTCCTTCGTGTTAATAGCGCTTATCCCGATGAGTCTATCCTTCGTGGTCGCGAGCGGGCTAATCCGTCAGGCAGTTCAAGGGTGGTTTAGCACACAGATTGACTCGATCGTGACAAGTTCGCTCACCGTGGCGCGTCAGTATGTGAGTAATTCAAAATTGTATGTGGAAGCCGCGGCGGCGCGAGTGCATGAGGATCTTCGACGGCGCGGAGTGACTGATGAGCACTCAGTCAAGCGGGTGGCTGAGCAGCTTGAGACGTTACGGCACCTCAATGATCTTTATGCCATTAGACTTGTCACTCGAGACGGATCGGTGGTGGCGGAATCGGCTCACGCCACGGCTGAAGTGGAGTCATTCGCCGAGCCTCCGCTAGATTTGGAGGCGATTGAACAGGCCTCACGAAACGAGAAACAACTTCGAGTGGAGGAGCGCGGGGCGAGTCAGTTTATTCGAGTTTATCGTCCGCTTGAGTCCTTAGTTGTCGTGAGCTCGTTTCGTATGGATCCGGAGATGACTCACGCCCAGGGGGTGGTCAATGAGGCGTATGAGGAATATCACCAGCTAAAGCTATTCAAAGATCCCATCCGAACGAACTTTTTCCTTATCCTCGCGCTCTTTAATTTGCTGACGTTGTTCGGCGCTATCTGGGTAGCTTTTTTCGTCTCCCATCAGATTACAGGACCGATACAGACCCTCGCCGAGAGTACTCGCCGGGTGGCTCGGGGTAACTATGACTTCGAGATTCGTCCCAGTCGCGATGATGAGGTGGGTTACCTGGTAAACTCATTTAATCAGATGATCCAAGAGCTGAAGACGTCTCGGGGAGAGGCCGAACGGCGGGGACTTTTGATCCAAACAATATTGACCAACTTGGCGGTCGGTGTGATCGCCCTCGATAATGAACAGCGCGTCACAGCGGTTAATAGCGCGGCGCGGAAACTCCTCGAGTTAGGACCTCAAAGTGATTCGTCTTCAGGGCTGCTGTTGACCGAGATTCTAAGCGGAGGTCAGAGAAAGGCCCTGAGCCAGGTTCTTGACGCGCTAGGGGCGGGGATGAGCGGTCCCATTGAAGTGGAATTGCGCCTGCAGTCAGGCGGCCGCGAACTCTTAATTATCTGCACAGCGGGACCAATTTCGGTCAAAGAAGGACAGGCATTGGGGTATGTCTTGCTCTTTGATGACGTGACTGAATTGTCTCGCGCGCAACACCTCGCGGCGTGGAGAGATGTGGCGCGCCGTATCGCTCACGAGATCAAAAATCCCCTAACGCCGCTACAGCTCTCCGCCCAGCGCCTAGAGCGCTATTTCGCGGGAAAGGATAATTCAACGGCCGTGCTGGACTCGACTCGCTCCATCGTGGAGCACGTGGAGATTATTAAACGATTGGCTAACGAGTTCTCCGAATATGGTCGAATGCCCACAGCTAGATTTGTCGCCACTGATTTAACGGCGGTAGTTTTGAGTGTAGTGAGGACATTCGAATCAGATTACCCGGACGTGTCCGTGTCCTATTCGTGCCAGACAAAGGTACCGGAGATGCTACTTGATCCTGAGCAGATCCGAGGCGTCTTAATTAATGTGCTATCGAACGCGATCGCGGCAGTTCGCGGCTGCCATTCCAAGGAAGGGGCGGCGGTCTCGGTAAGTCTTGAATTTGAGAGAGTCTCGGCGCAAGCGCGCATCGAGATAGTCGATAATGGACCGGGAATCGCCGCTGAAGATAAGAGTCGAGTGTTCGAGCCGTATTTCACGACAAAGAAAGGGGGGACGGGGCTTGGATTAGCGATCGTTAGCTCCGTTGTGTCGGATCATCAAGGGGAAGTAAGAATCTTTGACAACGTGCCGCGGGGAGTTCGTTTGGTAATTACGCTCCCGCAGCATCCCCAAAGTACAACCCTGCGGAAGCTCTCGAGTCCGGTGTGATACGCACCTAACTTGCCGTCATTACCCAGGAAAAATTCTTCTAGTTGGTTGTCTTAGTCGTGCTCACGTATACTAGGGGTATGACTCGTTGATCATCCAAGGGTGGTCATCGGACGCGGTTTCTTGTTGTGGTAGCTCTTCTCGCGTTGCCTCCGATGTGAGCAATCCATTTGAGGTCGTGGCGCGCCTTCTTCGCGCTGTTCCGCTGTACTTTGTGGCTGTCTGGTGACTAATTGACTCTTCCAATGGGACTGGCTCCGTCCAGCGAGTTGTTAGACTCAAACATCGAGCAATCAAGCTATTATGATACCAACCCAAACCCTCAGTCGTTTTATACACGCCCGGAGAAGGATGTTCCCTGACAGTACGGGAGAGTTATCTGATCTTCTGGTCTCGATTTCTCTGGGCGTAAAGTTAATTTCTCAGATGGTCGCCACCGCCGGCTTTAAGGGACTGCATGGGTACAGCGGGCACGTTAATACTCATGGAGATGAGGTAAGACAGATCGATCGAGAGGCGGACGAGGTTCTGGTGGAACTGCTGGGCTCATCGGATCACTTTGGACTTCTGGTATCTGAGGAGCGTGATGATGTCATCGCTACGCAAGCGATTGGAGCAGGGGGTAAATACGTGATCGCGTTCGATCCCCTCGATGGATCTTCTAACATCGGATCGAGTATACCCACCGGCACGATCTTCTGTATTTTTCGAAGGCAAGACCTAGCCAAAGGAGCGAGTGAGCAAGATTTTTGTCAGGCTGGACACGCGATAGTCGCCGCTGGATATTCTGTCTACGGCGCGAAGACCTCCTTCGTGTATTCGGCTGGCGATGGTGTGCATGATTTCACGCTCGACCCATCGATTGGCGAGTTTGTTCTCACAGAAGAGAGAATAACCGTGCCTGAGCGGGGGAATATATTTAGCGTGAACGAGGGCAACTGGTGCTGGTGGGACGATCGCATGAGGGCATTCATAGCCGATCTAAAGGGACGTAACTTGGTCGCTGAGAAGCCATACACTGGGCGTTATGTGGGCTCTCTTGTCGCGGATTTTGATCGCACGCTGCGAAAGGGTGGCATATTTATGTATCCAACCGACTCAAAGCGTCCCAACGGGCGACTCAGGTTGCTGTATGAGTGCTTGCCGCTGGCGTTTATCATGGAGCAGTCGGGGGGCTTCGCGATCAACGGTCGAGAGCGACTGATTGACGTGACGCCAACAAACATTCACCAGCGGTCGGCGTTTATCGCCGGTAGCCCCACGGAGATGAAGTGGTTTGCGCGCTCGGTGTACGACTATGATCTTTGAGTGTCGGCACAGAGCTTCGAGAAGATTTTCTCCACTCGGGAGATACTATCGTTGATGTTAAATGCTTCCGAGATCCTCTGGCGAGCGGCGATTCCCAGTGATTGTCGATAGTGAGCGTTGTTGTGGAGCGTTCGTATACCGCTAGCGAGGGACGCGGGATTCATCGGCTCCACCATAAGCCCCGCTGATCCATGCCCCACCAATTCAGGCATTCCCCCAACCGCCGTGACAATGGGAGGCACACCTTGCGCCATCGCCTCGATAATCGACTTGGGGAGCCCTTCGCGGCTCTTAGACGCCATGACAGTGACATCGGCGAGCCGTTGAAGACGCGTAGCGTCGTCACGAAACCCCAGAAGATGTAGTCGGTCCTTTCGTGGAAACGCGTCGATATGAGCCTGTATCTCAGGATCCTTGACTGAGCCTATTAAGAGGAGGTGTAAGTTCGGGATCTCTTGGAGCAACATCGTGACCGCGGCTAAGAGATCGTCCACTCCTTTAACGCCTCGCATAACCGCCGTGCAACCTACGACGAAAGCATCCTTTGGAATGCCGAATTCGGCACGATCCAGAGCGTCGCTTTCATACCAGGCGATATCGTGTCCTTTGTATACAAGGGCAAGGCGCTCCTGCGAGATGCCCATTGAAAGCATATAGTCCTCCACCGCCCGCGATACACACAGAGTCATATAAACCCTCGGGTTTAAGTATGTAAGCCAGCATGACGGATCAAACCAGCTTAAATGACCGACGGTGCCCCGATACGCCACAAGCCTTACAGGAATTCCCGTTAGTCCAATCACCGCTGTTGAGAGGGCGCGATTTGTGAGGGCATAGACAATATCGATCTTGTGCTGTCGTACAAGAGTGCGAATGAGGCGCATTCCGCGCAGATCAAATCTACTTCGAAATACAAAGTCAGTAATCTTTACTCCCGACTCGTTGAGTAAGTCTCGCTGAAGCGTGGCAGGACTGCCGACCACATGGACGTGCGCACCACTTCGGGATAGACCGGCGAGAATGGCGGCTTCGGGTCGATCGGGAGTTGGTGTTAGGGCAAGTATGCGCATACGACACAGCAGAGAATCTCTCCAGGGTTTCTAGCCGCCACGAGGTAATCAGTAAATAGCAGAACGACATCTAACCCCGATTTCACCGAGGGGTGGGGGTGTTTGGATGGTAGCCCTCGACGGTGTCGCAGACGCCGTTCACGGCGAGATAGCGAACCAATCGCGCCGCGGTTTTACCTCCAATGCCACGCGCCAGTTGGAGTGATTCCTCAAGGGAGCAGTGGCTTTCCGCGAGGATTATCGAATTTCGCTTCTCTAGTAGTTCGAGCGCGGTCTTGTCTGAAATTCCTGGGATCAGCTCCAGTGAAGACATGTCGGCGCAAAGGAGTGGTATTGGTTGTCCGGAGGCGAGCATCGACTCGGCGTCGGCGGGTTGTGCCTGTACTATTTCATCCCGCCGCTTAGAGAATAGAGACCCCGACCAGGGCAACGCTCGGCTCACGACAGCGATAATAAGAAGGATAGTCAGGGCGAATGCTCGTTGTGTCATCCCTGACTATGTTCGGCGTCTTACCGATATAGTTTCGGGACTCACTAAAACACAGAGACCACAGGGGTGAGCGGAGGAGAAAAGAATATATTCCTTTCTGGTCCACGCACCTCTGTGGTCTCTGTGTTCTTTGGTTCTCCTTAAAACGATGGTCAGTCACGCTACGCGCGTGAACCTCCCACCTGGTTTACTATTCACCGGATTATCCGGCTGCTGCTCCGACTCCCCGTCGTCGGAGTTATCAGCGAATGTCCCTTCTGCTCTCTTCTCCTGTTGTATAGAGCGCTGCGCGTCCGCCTGGACCTTCGTAGCGCTGCTAAGAGCCCGAGCCTCGTTCTGCGCCCGTTGGACGCCCGCTTGCGTGCTCGCCTCCGTCGCTCGCGCCTGGGCAGCACCATGTTGATGTCCCGAGATCTGAGCGCCGACGACACCGATACTTTGCGTAACAAGGGTGGGCATAGTAACGTCACCTATTGGCGCTATCGTCTCGCTTTCCACGAATACTTACGATCTAGAGCTATTTTCATGATTATCGACCTCGACGCCAATGCGACATATGCGCCAACTGAGGAAATTCAGGGGGTTATCCAGCACGCCTGGAAGAGGTTGGGCAATCCAAGTTCGCTACATAGGGGTGGGCAACGAGCCAGAGCGGAGATTGAAAAGGCTCGGGAGGCGGTCCGGCGCTTGGTAGGCGCCGAGAAGGATGATCTGGTTGTATTCACTTCTGGGGCAACGGAGGCGAACAATACGGCTCTCGACGCCGGCTGGCGCTCGATCGCGGTGTCCGCCGTAGAACACCCCTGCGTGCTCGGCCCCGCGCGGCGCATCCAGGCCGCCGGCGGAGATGTTCGTATCATTCCCGTTAACGCTCATGGCGCGATCGAATCGACGGGGTTAGTGCAATCGCTGACAGCCGACACGGAGCTCTTGTCGGTTATGAGCGCCAATAACGAGACTGGTGTCGAAAATGATGTCGAGGTACTGGGTACTCTCGCGCGTAAGGTGAACCCGCGTATTCTTGTTCATACCGACGCAGCGCAGTCTCTTGGAAAGCGGTCGATATCTTTCACCGGCATGGGCGTGGATCTTCTTACGTTATCGGGTCACAAGATTGGGGCGCTCAGTGGCGTTGGCGCGCTGGTCATCAAGCACGGCGTTGCTATACGCCCGCTCCTGCTGGGTGGATCTCAAGAGTATAAGATTCGGGGTGGAACCGAGAATGTTCTTGGTATCGTGTCGTTTGGAGAGGTTGCGGAACTTGCCTCGGAGACGCTTGCCGCCCGGATCGACGCTATGAGCGCCGCGCGGGACGCCTTTGAGGATGCGCTCAGCCAAGCCATTGATGATTGCGAGTTTAATGGCAGGGCAGCTCCGCGTCTGCCAAACACGTCGAGTGTATACATCCCAGGCGCTCTGGGAGACGATATTGTCGTGGCGCTCGACCTCGAGGAAATCCTAGTTTCCTCCGGCGCGGCTTGCTCATCTGGAAAACCGGAGCCTTCGCATGTGCTGTTAGCTATGGGCCAAGGCGAAGATCGTGTTAGATCGACTATTCGAGTGAGCTTTCGGGCGGATCAGTCAGTCACTCTAGTGCCGCGAGTCGTGGATACTATCGCTCGTGTGGTATCACGGATGCGAGTTGAAGGCGTGCTAAAGTAGCGAGGTGGCGTGGATTCGGGAAAGTATAGCACAGATAGGTCAAAGCCGGCGGTAGTAGTGGCCATGTCGGGAGGTGTTGATTCCTCTGTCGCCGCTTATTTGCTCGCCAAGCAGGGGTATCCGCTGGTTGGTGTCTCGATGCAGGTGTGGGACTACAAACAGAACTCCGCCGAGAATAGCCGAGCGACGTGCTGTTCGCCCGCGGACTTCTGTGACGCCCGAATGGTGGCTGACGCTCTCGAAATTCCATTTTACGTGGTCGATTTTGAGGCGACATTCCAAGCGGAAGTTATTCAGAGGTTCGTTGATACATACAAACAAGGGCTCACTCCTAATCCGTGTATTGATTGTAATAGTCGAGTGAAGTTTCGCGAGCTCCGACGGCGCGCCCTCGGCTTTGGCTGTGAAGTGGTCGCGACGGGACACTACGCGAGAATCAAGAAGAGCTCAGAGGGCTTCCATCTGCTGCGAGGGGTGGATTCCAACAAAGATCAGAGTTACTTCCTATACACCTGCCGACAAGACGAGTTGGAGCGGACTTTGTTTCCTATAGGTGACTTCACCAAGCCACAGATTCGTGAGATCGCGCGCGAGGTTGGGTTGTCTACGGCGCAAAAGCCGGAGAGCCAGGACATCTGCTTCGTAGCCGGGAGTGTACAGGATTTTGTGACCAAGATAGGAGGTGGTCGCGGGCGCGGTGATTTTATCACCAAGGGCGGTCAAAAAGTCGGGGAGCACGATGGCGTACATCGGTTCACGGTGGGTCAAAGACGAGGATTACATTTAGGCGGCGCGCCTGAGCCGTTGTACGTTGTTGGATTAAACGCCTCGACTAACGAAGTGATCGTGGGTCCACGAGAGGATCTTAAGCGTGAAGGCTTCTCGGTTCAGGAGATGCATTGGGTCTCGCCGAGTTCGCGTCGATTGATCGCTGAGGGTACGTTCCCTTTTCATCAAGATGTTGTGGTTCAAGTGCGATCGCGGCACGAGGGTGTGCGGGCACGCATGACGGTGCTGAGTGCCGACGAGAGCGAAGTTTCCTGGACTGATGGCTGGGCCCCTGTTTCCCCAGGGCAGGCAGCCGTTATGTACGACCTGAACAACGAGGAGCTGTTGTGTGGCGGACGAATTCGAGCCAATTTGTTTGAGACTTGAAGTGAACAAGGCTGAGGTGGCCGCGGCTCTTAGCCTTAATAGCCTGAAATAAGACAAGTATTTTGTATAATCGCGGCAGGGCTACTTGGTTTGAATAGCGCTGGTATTCTGCTAAAGTGTCGAAGTAGTTTTCCTCTCAATCACCAAAGAGAGCCGCTTGTGCGTATCTGCCAGAGGCTGCTTTTGTGATTGTGAGGCTCTCATATTTAGGAGCCCACTATGCGATTTGGAATCGTTCGGTCTACCGCCGAAACTGTCACCACTGACAAGAAATACATGAAACAAGCGCCAGAGCCTCTTGGGCGCGACTCGTATGGCGAGATCGAAGAACAGCTTGGCTATGCCTTTACGGAGCGCTCGTGGCTGGAGCGAGCGCTTACCCATCGGTCAGTGCACATCAAGGGAGTTAAAAGCGACTACGAGCGTCTTGAGTTTTTGGGTGACGCCGTTTTTGATCTAACCGTCGCGCACCTCCTTCTTGACCGACATCAAGAGGCCCATGAAGGCGATCTCTCAAAAATGAGGGCAGCCTTGGTGAATACAACATCACTCGCAGACATAGCGCGGCGTCTTAAGTTGGGAAAGTTCATTCGCTTGAGTCGTGGTGAGCTAGCGAGTGGTGGCGCGGAGCGTTCGTCGATCCTAGCCGATGTTCTCGAGGCTGTTATCGGCGCGGTGTATCGTGAGGGTGGTTATGACGTCGCGAAGGCCGTTATAGAGCGCCTCCTCGGTGAACAGATAGCGACAGTAACGCCACGCGATCCCAAGACAGAGCTGCAGGAAGCTTTGCACGCCTCTGGCAGTGAGGCGCCAGTCTACCGACTTGAGTGCGTTGAAGGCCCCGAGCATTCACCTGTCTTTATATCGGTCGTCGAAGTCGACGGACAGATCGTTGGGCGAGGTCGTGGACCAACGAAGAAGGCGTCTCAACAAGAGGCCGCGGAGCAAGCGCTGTCTCACCTCAAAGGTGGGGACGAGATCGATGAGCGCTTTATTTTGAAGACCGCGGACGATTCCAGTGAAGATAATACTAAAGACGGCGAGTCGACTGAAGGTGACACCGGCTCTGATGGAGATCTAAAATGAGTGAGCGATTGAACCTACCAACAGTTTGTATTGTCGGGAGGACTAACGTAGGTAAGTCCACCCTCTTCAACGCGCTCGTCGGGCGACGCCAAGCAGCGGTTGTTAAGGACCAGCCTGGAGTGACGCGAGACAGGTACTACGAAGTGGTCACTCGATTTGACTTTCCATTTACCCTGATCGACACCGGCGCTCTTGTGGGAGAAGAGGATATAACGCTGCATGAATCAGTACGAGCGCAAAGCGAACTAGCTATAAAGCAGAGTGATCTCTGCATCGTCGTATTCGACGGACTGCATGGACTTCACCCGCTCGATAGCGAGGTGGTTGACCTCATCCGGCAGATTGGAAAACCAGCGATATATGTCGCCAATAAATGTGAAAAGCCATCCTCAGCCATCACGGCGACCGAGTTATATGGACTTGGCTTAGAGGAGATTATCCCATTAAGCGCGGCTCACCGTCGGGGTATTCGAGATCTTTTGGCGAAGATGAGTGAGGTGCTCGCTCCCGCCGAATTAAGCTTGGCCAACACTCACGAGGAGCTTGATGGAATCGATCCGACCAGCGGTGACAATGAGACGTATGAAGAGAGTGAGGACGGAGAGGGGGGCGAACTTGCAGCGACACCAGAGGAGACCTCGGACGTAAGCACGATTAATCTAGCGATCATCGGAAAGCCAAACGTCGGAAAAAGCACCTTCGTGAATACGCTTCTCGGAGAGGAACGTATGATCACTTCGCCGATCGCTGGCACTACACGCGACAGTATTCGTAACGACCTTACCCGCAACGGCCGTAGGTTTGAGATAGTTGATACCGCCGGACTGCGGAAGAAGGCCGGTGTGAAGGATAATTCTGTTGAGAGATTTAGCAATATTCGAACACTTCGATCTCTCGCGCAAAGTGATGTAGCCGTATTCTTACTCGACGCATCTGAGGGGGTTCCAACCGAGCAGGACGCTCGCATCGTTGGATTGGCTCACGAAAAGGGTAAGAGCCTTGTGATTATCGTTAATAAGTGGGACCTCATTGAGAAGAATCCCCGCATCGCTGAGGCATACCGAATGGCGATTCGCTCGGTGTTTAAGTTCGCGGCTTACGCTCCGGTGGTGTTTGTTTCCGCGCGAACAGGGCAACGGTGCTTGTCGGCCCTCGACACCGTCGTTGAGATATTCGAGGCTTCGAAGAGACGTTTATCGACGGCTGAGGTAAATAAAATCTTCTCTGACGCCTTCAACTCGAAGCCACCTCCCGTCTATCGAGGTGTTCCGATAAAGTTGCTTTACGCCACACAAGTGACGACGAAGCCACCAACTTTCGCGGTGTTCGTCAATCACCCGGAGCGATTGCGCTTCAATTACGAGCGATATCTGAAGAACACCGTAAGAAAGTTCCATCCATTTCCCGGAAATGATGTTCGAATTCTATTCCGTAGACGAAGCGGGATCAATAACGAGCGTCGCCGGGCCGCCTAGTACCTAACAAGCCGATATGCGTCGATTCTTCTCGTTAGCGTGTAAGTGGGTGTGGATCACTCTACTTAGTGTCGCTATGTGTGAGGTTTCGCTTGTCGTGTGGGGCTTTTGGCCCGCCTATCAGTTGACCGGAAAAGGTGTTGGCGGTGGCAAGGGAGTGCAGTTTTTCACCCTCGATAAAGAGCTGCTGTTTCGAATGCTCCCGAACGAGATTCACACGATAAATCGAGATGGCTTTCGGGACGATCTTCCCGCGAAGCGGGGGGATGAGCTTACGATTGTCGCCGGTGATTCGTTTCCGATGGGCCTGGCGGTCAAGCCTGAGGAAACATTTCCTAACGTACTCGAGAGGATGAGACCGGGCGAGGAGATCTACAACCTTGGCGTGCAAGGCTACGGTCCAGATCAGGAGTTAGGGGCTTTTGTTCGATATGGATTGCCCTATCAACCGGGCCGCTTGATTCTTTCCCTCTATCCGAGCAACGATTTCGGGGATCTCCTACACAATCAATTGTACCAACTCGATGCGGCTGGTGAGGCGCTTGTGAGGAACCATCCAAATCCAATCGAGTCTGTCTTGCCGCGAACACGGCTTCAGATGTTCGCACATTTATTATTGTATAAACGTTTCTTGCCCCAAGAGAAGGAAGAGCGTCTGAATGAGATCCTCTTCGAGGATATCCCCACTGAAGAGCTGGAACGTGAGTCACAGCGCTCGCGGGCGACGGGATTAATGCGACTGGTGTTGCGGGACTTTCGCCGAGTCGCAAAGGAAAATCAGGTGGATCTCCTCGCTATTGTTATCCCCTCATTTCACTCCATAGAGGGACGGGGACGTTTGGAGCCCCGTTCTCGACTCGATGAGTTGGCCGTTTCGCTATGTCTCGAGGAGGGAGTCGACGTTATCGATCTCGATCCTGTCTTCCGCGCATGGACGGGAGAGCCGCTGTATATTCCCGAGGATCGCCATCTAAGTGTCAATGGACATCGGCTCGTGGCCGAGCAGCTGGCCGCCCGACTATCGCGACAGTGATGGAAGAGTTCTGCCAATCACGACTTGAGCCTTCGAACCTGACTTTGATGGTTGTCGATAGAACAGAACTCCGACACTGCCCAATGCTTGTGAGTCGCTGAGGTGTTGAACATAGTCTCTGAAGCTACCTGGATGATCCTCAAGGGTGACTAAATCATCCTGATATTGTTGGGCCACTGGCTCGCCAACAGGAAGTAGTAATCTGCGACCACTCTGTAACCATGAAGACTGGGGAAATTCAGCCTTGAGGCGGTCATGGAGCTGGATCGCGTCGGCGTTCCTAACTTCAAACTCAACCTGAAGATCTCCCTCTGAACTCCTCGAGCGCTGCTTGTAGGTGAGGCTGGCGATGTTAAAGTCAGACACGGTGCTCAGAAATCTTAACAATTCCCCATCTTTCTCCGGTAGGCGCACCTGATAACCAGTGCGGCAGTAAGAGCGTTCGCATCGACGAGCTGGCTCGCTCGTCACTGATTCGAAAGTTAGATCGTCGACATTTCGGCCCGATACTACCGCATAGTGAAGCGATGAACGAATGCCTGGCAACAGTGAATAGCGTCGGCTGAGAGCTTCTCCCGTGAGGGCGAGCGCGCCGGATGCCTCCAAGACCTCGTTGGTTCGGTCAAAGTAGCTACGCATCGTCGTGACTATCGCGTCGTGTGGTACCGGCATAATAAAATCGATGAGGGGAGACACGCTTAAAAACGTTTGACCTACCTTAGCCACTCTAGTTCCATCCGCGATGGTGTCGGGGAACGCTCGAACTGGTCGACCGAAAAGTGCGCCTACGAGCGAAGCTGGCGAGCTTTCATCGACGACACCGACGATCTGCAGGGGGGGGAGGTGATCACTCCATAGCTGACGAAGAGTAGACGTCATGCCTGAGATTAGTCCGCCGCCGCCGATAGGAACAAAAAGCCTTACAGCGTTAAATGTCCTTTCCTTGAGTGCCGAGGCGAAGTGATCAAAGAGCTCAAAACCCAACGTTCCTTGTCCTGCCGCTACGACGCGGTCATCGAAGGGATGAACGAATGTTGAGTGTCCCCTGTGGAGCGCCTGTAGCTGATGGGCGCTGGCGAGGCACTCATCGAAACCACCTCCAATTCGGATGACACCAGCGCCAAAACCCTCAATCGTTCTTACTTTGATCTCTGGGGCGGTCAGTGGAACGTACACAGTCGCGTTGAGACCCAAAAGGTTGGCGGCCATGGCGACCCCAGCCCCGTGGTTTCCCGCCGAGGCTGTCCATACAGAGTCGCTTCCTTGTTCTTTTGCCGCATAGGCGCTCGCGAGCGCGCCCCTTACTTTATAGGCGGATGTCTTGTTTCGGGTCGCGTCCATAATAACGAGTCCATCGTGAATCTCTGAGAACTCCGCTTGAATGCTATAGCGACGCATGAGCGGTCGAAGTGTTGTTGAGAGGGCGGCGATTTCCTCTGACAGAGTCGGCTGCGCCCGTAGAAGCGATGCCTCGTGGAGAGAGTTTTGTGGTGAA
The DNA here is from genome assembly GCA_903904735.1 of uncultured delta proteobacterium. Classification (GTDB taxonomy): domain Bacteria; phylum Bdellovibrionota_C; class UBA2361; order UBA2361; family OMII01; genus OMII01. The sequence goes on along the minus strand of CAIVDM010000191.1, from coordinate 147,137 downwards.
AACATGACTGCTGCTGACTGTGTGATTAATGCTGCTTAGTTGAGGGAGCTGGTTGGGGTGATGGGAAATAACCGCCAATTCGGCAATTATCTCCGGTCAAATTGCGATGATGATAATCGCGGAAGGCAGGCGGGACCGCTGTGTGCTGTTCAATGCGGTAGTTGAGAAGCGCGCCCTGCTCATCAAATTAGAATAAGGGGAGCCCTAAAAATAGTCAACTCTCATCCTCGCGGCCCCCCAAAAAGCGAAAGCGCTATATGAGTTTGTAATGGTCCGTATTAGCTGATCGGAGATAAGACACATATCTTTTTAGCGGAGAAGGAGTTCTTTATCCCCCGTAGGTCGAACACATTCTTCTCAGAGATATTCAACATGACCACCGGAGCCTGTGTGTCAGCCCGTAATACCAGTAAACCTCGAGTCGGGGAGCGTTTCTGGTTGTCCCGAAGATGTTGTTCAAGAAGCTTCGCCTGGGCCACCTCGCCTTTGGATGCCTGAATTTGTTTTAATTGAGAAAGGGTGAGAACAGAGGTATTTGGTTTGAGGCACTCGTGTTCCCTCGTTATGAAGAGACCGATGTTGGGGCTATCAATCTCCTTTCCGTTGAGAAAGAGCCCCTCGCTCCGTAACTCATAGGGTTTTATGACCTTTGATATCTCAGGACTAAGTTGGTTGGCGGTTAAGATGGTCGCCAACGCGCCGCTACCTTGGACAACAGGCGTAGTGCCATAAAATCCAACGAGCGCCTCAGCCGCCTTGCCTTGTCCACGCTGCGTTATGGTCAGATACGGGGCCGTGTTGTCGATATTCACCGACACGCCGCCACCGTCGCCGAGGTGGAGCGTCAGGTTGCCCACGATTTTGAAGTTCTTTTCCCCCACGGTGAGGCGATTATATCCATTCTCTTCGGTTGGCTCGAACGAGATGAAAGCGTGAGTGGCGTTCTTAGTGGGAATCTTCTCGGCGTTGAACTCTTGGGGGGCTATTTCTTCCTTCAGGTATACGACAAAGATTCCTTGTGCACCCTCGTTATTTCCGACAATCACTTTCACATGACCGTCAGTACTCTGATAAACTCCTGAGCTCATGGTTTGCAGGAACTGCGCAGATCCGAGTCGCGGGACAAGAGACCACAGCGCTAGTGTCAAAAGAAAATGGCGGCATATAGATATCGTGGGCATAGGGACCTAAAAGTATCTAGAAAGCGGTCAGGCGCCGGATTTCCATGCGCCAGTCCTCTGAAATTGACGACTCACTGCCTGAACATGGTATCGTCAGAATAAGAGTTCGTCTTTACGTCTTCTGTGAGCTTCGGTCGACAAGAGGGGGAGTCGGCGTCCTGAGCTATTCGGAAGAGGACAGACAGACTATTTTTTTAGCCAGATCCCCCGTTTACTTGCGAGAGTGGTCCCGTATAGCATCGAGCACAGTCAGCGCAGAGCGTTGGTTAGGAGACGTCGTTTTAATTTGAGTGAGGTGTTTGTGATTCTCATCCTCGATTTCGGTTCGCAGTATACTCAACTCATAGCCCGGCGCGTACGGGAACTTGCTGTTTACAGTGAAGTTCGTCCATGTACGGTTGACCCATCAACACTGGACCTTTCTGACGTAAAAGGGGTGATACTCTCAGGTGGACCCTCAAGTGTGACCGATACAGACGCTCCCTTGTTCAACCCATCGTGGTTTGATGTTGGAGTTCCTATTCTTGGCATCTGCTACGGCATGCAGCTCATGGCGCACAGGTACGGAGCGACCCTCGGTCGGGGCGCTTCGCGAGAGTACGGACCATCGACAGTTTCTGTTGAGCGGAGTTCGGGGTTGTTTAAATCATGGTCCAAAAGCGAGCGACTGGCGGTGTGGATGAGCCACGGTGATCACGTCGAAAAGCTGCCCGAAGGCTTCGTGGTTTCAGCATCAAGTATTGGGGCACCTGTTGCCGCGATGGAGAGCCCAGAGCGGAAGATGTGGGCGCTGCAGTTTCATCCAGAAGTGGTCCATACGCCGGAAGGCAAGACGATGCTTAAGAACTTTGTTCATGATATCGCTGGATGTCCCGCGGACTGGACTCCCGAAAATTTTATTGAGCAGTCCATAAAGAAGATATCAACGCAGGTTGGTTCGGAGGCGCATGCCATTTGTGCTCTTAGTGGTGGAGTCGATTCAACGGTAGCGGCGGTATTGGTCGCGCGAGCTTTGGGTAAGCGCCTTCACTGTTTCTTCGTTGATACGGGGCTTGGTCGGAAAAACGAGTCTTCGACGGTGATGACGCGACTTAAGGCGCTCGATCTCAATGTAGAGATGGTCGACGCACGCGATCGCTTCTTCGCGGGCTTAAAGGGTGTGACCGATCCTGAGCAGAAGCGAAAGATTATCGGCCGGTTGTTCATCGAGGTGTTTGAGGAGCGGGCGAAGGCGATGCCGTACGCCAGTCACCTCGTTCAAGGAACGCTGTATCCAGATGTGATTGAAAGCGTGTCGGTCCGCGGTCCCTCGGCGACCATCAAGACTCACCACAACGTAGGAGGGTTGCCTGATAACCTAAAGTTCTCCTTGATTGAGCCATTCCGAGAGCTCTTTAAAGATGAGGTTAGAGCGCTCGGACGTGAACTTGATATGCCAGAAGAGATTCTGCAGCGTCAGCCGTTTCCAGGACCTGGTCTCGCGGTTCGAGTCTTGGGCGAGGTCACGTCTGAGCGGGTTAGGGTGCTTCAGGAGGCGGACCACATCTTCCTGGAGGAGGTTCGCGCGGAAGGATTGTATAGCTCGCTGTGGCAGAGCTTCGCGGTACTGCTCCCCGTTCGGAGTGTTGGCGTCATGGGTGATGGCAGGACCTATGAGGAGGCGTTGGCGCTTCGCGCGGTCCACTCAGAGGATGGTATGACCGCTGATTGGGCGTATCTTCCGGAGGCGCTCCTGCGCCGGGTTAGCAATCGAATTGTGAATGAGGTTCGCGGCATCAATCGAGTTGTGCTCGATATCTCAAGTAAGCCGCCAGCGACGATTGAGTGGGAGTGATAGATCTGTCACCCCTTTTTTACGCATGACGTAAGGGTGAGACTGACGGTGGAACGATGGTATCGGTCCGTTGCTCTCGTTCGAGAGCTGTTTACCGAAAGGAGTGCCCTAAGAGGCCTGACAATCGCGTTTTGGGGGTAGCGCTCCCATGGATGAGCGGTGTCGACCTATTCGGTATCTCCCGCAGGAGGACCGCGCCTCCTGTCGCTCAGCGAGCGCGGTCCTTGGCGAGTGTTTTCGTCCCGTTATGATTTTTTTCAGTACGCCTCGTCGTAGTGCTAGGTCCGTTGCTGGTGGTGATCAACTACAGATATAGTCTCAGCGACGTGGCGCCCTGCGTTGTCGTATCAGCGTAGAGATAGCGACGGCTAGGCGAGTGTTGGAGGGCGAGCGGATCGCTAGGCAGGCATACGGACTATGGAGTACAGGCGAGAGATAGACGGACTTAGGGCGCTGGCCGTGCTGCCCGTCATTCTCTTTCACGCTGGCTTTGAGACGTTCAGCGGCGGCTTTGTCGGCGTTGATGTGTTCTTTGTGATCAGCGGTTATTTGATTACGACGATCCTTCTCGCTGATATAGAGGACGGGACGTTTTCAATCCTCAAGTTCTACGAGCGACGCGCCAAGCGGATTCTACCGGCTCTGTTCTTCGTCATGCTTGTTTGTATTCCCTTCGCTTGGTTATGGTTGTTGCCAGACGATTTGAAAGACTTTTCTCAGAGTCTTGTCGCTGTCTCGATGTGCGCGTCCAATGTTTTGTTTTGGCTTGAGGATGGGTACTTTGGCGCGGACGCCGAGCTTAAGCCGCTTCTTCATACGTGGAGCTTGGCAGTAGAGGGACAGTTTTATGTAGCCTTCCCGATTTTTTTTAGGATGTTTGGACGATTCGGTAAGCGTTGGATGTTGCTTGTATTGGCGACTTTGTTTTTCGCTAGTTTAGCCCTCGCGCAGTGGGGAGCTTACGCCAAGCCATTCGCGGCGTTCTTTCTTCTTCCAACACGTGGGTGGGAATTGCTACTTGGCGTCTTCTCGGGTTTTTACTTGCGGCAACCCGATCGCGCGAGGTTTAGGAGAGGATGGAGTGAGGCAATCGGCTTCTTCGGCGTCGCGTTGATACTGTACTCGGTTTTCACTTTCAGCAAGGCGACACCATTCCCTGGGGTGTATGCGCTGATTCCCACCGTTGGAGCGCTGCTTTTTATCGTGTTCGCCACGCAAGCGACAACGGTGGGCAGGCTCGTCGCTAACAGAGCGTTCGTTGGCGTTGGCTTGATAAGTTACAGCGCGTATCTGTGGCATCACCCGCTTTTCGCCTTTGCGAGGCAGCGAAGCTTACGAGAGCCAGATCCTCTCGTGTTCGCTCTGCTCTCTGCCGCGAGTTTCGGGCTCGCTTATTTCAGCTGGCGTTACGTAGAGGCTCCATTACGAAAGAGGTGGAATATTCAATCAAAGGCTCTTCTTTATGGATCGATTACCGCGGGTTTCTTTGTCGGAGTGGGCTCGATTGGGTGGTTTGTCGATGGCACTTATGGGGAGCGAGCGAATATTCCTAATATCGCGCGAGTGGGGGAGCGTATGGCTGTCAATCACGGGCTTAGTTCGGATTGTGAGCGGACTTACAGCGAATCACCCAGTTGCGCGACCGACAAGATGCCCGAAGTTTTGGTCTGGGGCGATTCGTATGCCATGCATTTAGTGCAAGGACTAGTCGCCTCGAATCCAAACATCAAGCTTGTGCAAAAGACCGTTTCTTTTTGTGGGCCAGTCCTGGACGTAGCGCCAATGAACGCGAAATACGGGCGCTCGTGGGCTGAGAAGTGTATTCGTATAAACGATCAGGTATTCGCGTATCTTAAGAATAAACCGAGCATTAAATACGTAGTAATGAGTTCACTCTTCTCGCAGTTTGTCGGAAGAGACGCCACTGTCTTAACGAGAGGCGGAGAGATGGTTTCGGGGCAAAAAGCTTCTTTAGAGGCGATAGTATCAACGATAAAGCGTGTTAAGGAACTTGGGAAGGTCCCCGTGGTGTTTTCTCCGACGCCCCAGGACGGTGATAATATTGGAAGGTGTCTAATGAAATCGATTTTCTTCGCTTCCGATAGCGCGTTGTGTGACGTGAAGGTATCCGCGTCTCAGACCCGCCAAGTGGAGGTATGGGATGCGCTGAGAGAGATTGAGTCCGTGGCTCCAGTGGTGTGGCTAGCCGAAGGCTTATGTTCCTCGTATGTTTGTCAGGCAGCTATGGAGGGTGTTCTTGTGTATCGTGATAAGGGTCATTTGTCGCGGGAAGGCAGCGCTTATGTGGGTAAGAGGCTAAACTTTTATGCTCGCTTAGAGAGAGCAGCTGAGCGAGAGATACGATAGTCACGTTTGCGGAGTATCTTTTGTGTCGCCTGGCGTTTCTTGCGCCCGACATCCTTTCTCAAACCAGTAGCGGATATCTAAATGTCGACGGCGCATGACGGTACGGTGATGTTTCGCGCTGGGCTCTGATAGAGGTAACAGGGAGAGTGTCAGCGATAATCCGTGGAGGCTGTTGTCGCGCGGGGGAAGGGTTACGCAGGGATGCCGAGAAGAAGGCGAAGCGGAAGCGCTATTGTCACGGGCGCTCCCACTTCGCTGAATAAGGTCAGGCGGTGATGTTTAACAAGGCCGCCGGGGCGGCTTTACGCTCAGGCTCTGTCAGCGCCTTCTCGGTGGACTCGGCGGAGTCCGTTCGGTTCATAACGACGGCTTCCTCGGACCGTTCTGACTCGCGTTTTCGTTCACGCTCTAACGAGTCCTTGGACTTATCGACGATATAGTTTCCAACGCGGCGCCCACTTCGATCGAGAATGGACGTCACAGCTAATAGGTTCGATTGCTCAACTTTCATTGTGCCCTCCATGGCATGTGTGTGGTCTGACCACTCAGGGAGGTTACAAACTCTCCCCTCACACTTATCAGGTCGGTTGCGCGTGAATATAGCTTTAGTGGCAGCAGCGATGTTTTGAGGAAAATCGGAGAACCGTAGCGGTGTCTATGTGACCTACGTTGGTCGGCGTCCCCAGGCTGACTGGATGGGTAACTACCTGATTCGCCATGTAAGCCCGCATTAAGCCGCCGTGATTCAGTGCCAAACCGATGAGAAGTCTTAAGGAAAGCGCCGCTCACGCCGTAGCTACCCCCTAGAGGGGCGGTAGGTCTGACGACAGGCGTCGTGAAACCTGAAGCCTCAGAGCGTGTGAGGCATCTTACTTTTCAGCTATGGCAAGAGAGAAACGAAATACCGCAATATACACGGCATTTGATGACCATGAGGCAAACAATCTTCCGATACCGGAGAAGAGCTTGCTTCGGGCGATTCTGTTAAACGCGATCGCGGATATAAACAGGCACGACGAAACCTCTCGGAAGGCTCGTGAGTACTTCCTGAGCAAGGAGGACGATTACATTTTTTCGTTCCAAGCCGTCTGTTCTTACCTTCAGATTAATCCGCGTCACATCCTCGTCCTCGTCGGTTTGGCGGAGGGCAAGTACGCCAACTCGAATACGACTCCATCGACTGAAACCGCGCCACAGAAGCAAGGGGAAGTCGCGAGCTCACCGGAAACGATCGACGCGCTCGACGATGATCGAACTGTCCAGTAGCATCCTCTATGACGTCTGTGTACAGGCCTGATGTCGGCGGTATATGCTGATACCGTATGCGCCACGAATCCACCCTCGATGAAGAAGTTCAAGTCGGCTTAAAGTTTGTTCACCGAGCTGGTAGCAGTGCCGAGGCTCCCTTGCTGGTGATGGTGCATGGACGAGCTGGAGACCGGCACGTCATGTGGACTTTTGAGCGAGTCGTGCCGCCAGTCTGGCATATTGTCTCGTTTCAGGCTTTTGAGCCCGATCCAATCGGAGGATGGAGTTGGTGGCAGATGAGCGAGAATGGTGGTCGCCGACCCGTAATCCATCAGGCCGCTCGACGGCTCGCCCAGGCGATACGTTCATTCTGTGAGGCGCGAAAGATATCCCCGTCGAGGCGTATTGGAATTGGGTTCTCTCAGGGCGCGGTGCTCCTCTCCGCTGGAACTTTCGAGGGGATTCTGGAGTTCGACGCGATTGCAGCGCTAGCTGGATTTGTAGTGCTCCCGCTTGAGACTAAGGATGCGAACCGTAAGGTCAAGGTGTTCATCGCCCATGGTTCAGAGGATGACGTTATTCCTGTGGAGCGCGCTCGGAGTAGTGTTGAAGCGCTTAGGGGACTCAGTATTGACGTTGAATACGTGGAGGAGCCGGTAAAGCATAAAGTTGGTATTCAGGGGACCCGAGCCCTCGGAAACTGGCTAAGTGCTCTGTCGTAGCTGACTGAAGAGGCTGTTCTGCTGAAACCTTTCAGGTAGTTACGGTGTGTCGTTGTAGAGGGAACCTTGTCCGTTACTTGTTCATCTTAACGAGGGGGCGTGTATCCCTTTGAGCCTTGAGCGTTATGACCGTCCGTAGCTTAGAAAAAATTATTGATACCACGTTTTTGACGAAGCTATACCGCGCCTCAGGCAGCGCGTCGAAGGGTAGTGCAAGCAAGGGCGAGCTCAAAGGTCAGGCTCTGTACACCTCGTTGCGAGTGGGTGCTAGAAACTTCGCCGCGGGGTACCAACTACTGAATCAAGGGGCGTCATTTCTGAATGTGTCGCTCGATACCACCGAGCGATTGCTAGGGGTCGTGCAGTCGATTCAGGAGATGGTCGATAAGGCCAATCGAGGGAACCTCTCGGCGTCGACCGCCCGACAAGACCGATTGAAGATTGATGAGCTGGCCGGAGATTTTGATGAAATCGTGAACGCCGCTCGCGAGGAGAAGTTGGACCCACTCAATACGCAGTCCATGGAGGATACTCTCGTCAAAGCTGGTCTCGATACAGAAAAGATTTCCGATCTGGCGAGCCTGCTAAAGAAGATCGCCTCTCCCACAGAGAGTTCGATTTCGTCAGATGGAACCGTCAGCTCGGATGGAAACCCGATACCTCTCGACGACATTCAAAGGCAGCTCCGCGCCGCAGTATTGGATGAAGACGATCCCAGTGACGACAAGTCCGGATTCTTCACGAAGGTAAAGACAAAATTACGGGACGTGCAGCTCAAACTTGAGACGAATATCAAATCAATCAAAGCCACAATCGACTTCGTTAAAGACAATATGGCCGTTGTGCGGGTGGCGGGGCTCGCCTTTCTGGAAGCTTCCAATGACCTGCAAGGTAATGAATCCGCTGAAGCTGTTGCTGAAGTGGTGCGTGGCAAGATAAGATCAAGCTCCGGGTCAGCGCTTGGTCAGGCGTATAATCTTGAGTCAGTGATGGTTGCCGGTCTGGCGGCGCTGAGTGAAAATGAGAAGTAACTCGAGTCATAGCCAACGCTAGGGATGGCAAGTCGCCAACAACTCCGCCGTCGCTTCAGATACAAATCGTGCAAGGCTTGAATATCAGTAGGTTACCCTTGACGCTGAGTCGCCTTGTGACGCCGGTTGCCAACGCTGGCTCGGCAAGTGTTGGTCATGCCAATCGATGTTAAGAGTGAGCCTAAACTGGACGAACTACAACAAGAGCCTTTAGGGTCTCTCCTCGACGTGCTAAGCTCCTGCTGTTAAACAGTTTTTTGTCAATGTTGCTAGTTATGTCTAACGATTCAATGTCTGTCTTCGGATCCAACGCTGAATACCTCGCGGAGCTCTATCAGCTCTACCAGCTCGACGCCTCACTGGTAGATCCGGCCTGGGCCAAATTCTTTGAGGAGACCGGCTTCGGTCGCAGCCACACGAAGACCAATGGAAACGGCGCGCATAGTGACTACTCATCGCGTGTCGAGGAGCTGGCGCACAACGGGGTGCGTGTGGGTCTATCAAATTCTGATGTCGCAGCCAGACTTGTTGACGCGTTCGTTGGATGGGGACATCTGCGCGCCCGCGTAAGTCCTCTTAAAGCGGGTGGCATGAGTCCAGCATCGGTGGAGGAGCTAGAGCCCGCATCGTACGCGCCAGGGCGTGAGCCGGCAGCCGTCAAGCTCTCAGGGTTTTCGTTCGCGGGGCAACAACCGACTTCACTTGAAGAACTGGTGAGAGCGCTTGAGCACGTTTACTGTGGTTCCGTCGGATTTGAGCTCGCGCACATAGCCTCCTCCGAGGAGCGACGTTGGCTGCGGGCTCGGATTGAGGCAGGGCGCGATTCCGTTAGCGCTGAGCGACGGCGAGAAATCTTCGCTGAGTTACTTCACGCCGATCTGCTCGAGAGCGAACTTCACAAGAAATACGTGGGCGCGAAGAGATTCTCTCTCGAGGGTAATGATACCCTCATGCCAGTTCTTAGTGAGGCAATCATCACAGCTTCGGAGAGTGGTGTGCGGGAAGTCGTCATGGGTATGGCGCATCGTGGGCGCCTCAACGTGCTCATTAATACACTCAAAAAACCGCTTGAAATCGTATTCTCTGAGTTTGAGGATAAAACGCTGGCGTCTGTAGTTGGCGCGGGGGATGTGAAATACCACTTAGGATGGGAGCTCGATTTTAATCGAAGCGATCGAGTCATTACGCTGAGCCTCGCCCCGAACCCCTCGCACCTTGAGTTCGTGAACCCGGTAGTGGAAGGAATAGCTCGCGCGAAGCAGGATCGTTTGTATGGATACGACCGTCAGTCCGTGATGCCCATAGTGATGCATGGAGACGCGGCGGTGGCAGGGCAGGGCATCGTGTTTGAGACGCTGAACTACTCGCGTCTTGATGGCTACTCAACTGGTGGTACTTTGCACATCGTTATCAACAACCAGATCGGCTTTACTACGACGCCGGATGAGTCTCGCTCTACTCGCTATTGCACCGATCTCGCTAGGGGACTCGATATTCCGATTTTCCATGTCAACGCCGAGGACCCCGAAGCCGCGTGCTGGGCTACTCGACTAGCGGTTGAGTACCGCAATACGTTCGGTAAGGATGTTTTCATCGATCTGATTGGGCACCGAAAACACGGCCACAATGAGGGAGATGATCCCACGTTTACACAGCCCCTTACGTACGCGGAGGTAAAGGCTAAGGAGCCGATCTGGCGCAGTTATAGTGGCGAGCTCGAGGTAGCTGGGATTGTTACGAAAGACTTCGTCAGTGAGGCCCAGGCGAAGTATAAACGCGCCTTCGCCGAAGCTGGAGAGCGTGTCGTTCAGCGTCAGGCTGAGGAGGCGCCGCCACGGGTCGGTTTGAGCGAAGAGGAGCGACGACCAAGCCACGTTGAGAGGGACGTGTTGGTCTCTATAGCTGAGAAGCTAATCGCGTTCCCGAACTCTTTCTCACCGCACCCCAAGCTCGCCAAGATACTTGAGAAGCGCGTCGAGGCGGTAAGGGCGGGTGAGGGCATCGAATGGGGAGTGGCTGAGGCTCTCGCGTTCGGATCGCTCCTTAAGGACGGGGTCGGTGTTCGTTTGAGTGGACAGGACTGTCGCCGAGGAACGTTTAGCCAGCGTCATTTGGTGCTCGATGATTTCGAGCGCGGAACATCGTGGAGCCCGCTTGAGGGGTTGGCGAGCGAGCTTTCGAATGGAGCGTCCTTTGAGGTGCATAACAGCTCGCTCTCTGAAGCTGCGGTCATCGGATTTGAGTTTGGATTCTCCGCCAGTGATAGAAAGTCGTTGGTTATGTGGGAGGCTCAATTTGGAGACTTCTCGAATGGGGGGCAAGTTCTAATAGATCAGTTTATCTGCAGTTCGGAGGCGAAATGGGGGCAGCTTTCAGGCGTTACCCTTCTTCTGCCTCACGGATTTGAGGGACAGGGCCCAGAGCACTCAAGCGCTCGCCTAGAGAGGTATTTACAGCTCTGCGCTCTTGAGAACATGACCGTATGTTATCCTAGTACCGCGGCTCAACACTTTCATATGCTACGCAGGCAGGGATTGAGTGAGACGAAGCGGCCGCTTGTGGTGATGACTCCTAAGAGTTTGCTACGACTTCCTGCCGCGATGAGCTCAATGTCCGATTTTACCAATGTTGGTTTTCAAGAGGTGCTCGCGGACCAAATGCCGGGCTCTGTTTCTTGCGATAACTTGGTGCTGATGTCCGGCAAGGTGTATCACGATGTCTCCGCCGCTTTGAAGAATGATGGTTTGCCAGTTCGCTTAGCTCGAGTTGAGCAGTTGTATCCGTTTCCTGCCGATGAGGTTAAGCGGCTTGTCGCTGAAACCAAGGCGAAGAGCGTATTTTGGGTTCAAGAGGAGCCCCATAATCAGGGTGCCTGGAGCTTCGTGTCTCCGCGGTTGTTTGAGGCAACTGGAATCCAGCCGATCTATATCGGGCGATCAGAGGCGGCTGCTACCGCTACGGGCTCCGGCAAGTACCACGCGATTGAGCAGAAGGCTATAATCGATCAGTTGCGGTTCGCGGTCACGAGAATCGCCTAGCCGCTATTTTTCTGGTTAGTAGCGGTTTTTAAGACCAATTCGCGTATTCCGCGGCCTTAGCCCGGGATGTACAGTAGGGGTACATGTTCGCTATTTATTACGATCTTGAGACTACTGACAAAAATACTATAGGACAGATCATCAATTACTCCTTTATGCTCGTTAATTCCGAGCTGGAGGTGATCGATGAGCTCTCTGGATTGGTGAAGATATCCCGTCTTCAGATTCCTGATCCTGGCGCCATCTTGGCCAATCGGACGGATGTTTTGGAGCATCAAGTTAATGCCGAGGATGATGAACCAGCGGCTATGCGGCGCATCGCGGATTTTCTAGGGCGAAGTATCGCGAAGGTAGCGGGTGCGGTGGCGCTCATAGGGTTTAACTCGTCACGGTTTGATCTCGGGTATTTGCGGACAAGTCTTATACGAAACGGGATAAATCCCTATTTCGGGGGCAAGATAATTCCACGCGATCTTTTACACGTAACGCAGAAGGCATATCTGGTCTGTCCCGAGTTTCGTGAATTGGTGCGCAAACATCGAGAAGGAGAGGCGAAGCTCTCGCTTTCACTTCAGACTGTCTCTCACGCCCTCGGGCTTTTGGATGGAGTACAGGCGCACGAGTCGAGAGAGGATGTGTTGCTCACGATACGACTCTCGCGGTGGTTGCGTGATTCGTGCGGTCTTGATGTGGCGGTTTTTGAGGCGTATGAGGGCGCGAAGCTGCACTCGACAGCGAAGTCAGGCGCGGTCTATCTGGCTGAGGAGCCAGAGTACGATATGCACGCCACCTCATATTCCTCAAAGCGACCTGTCACCTTACTAGACGCGGATCACAAGGCAGCGCTGTGGATCGATTTAGAGAGATATGCGACAAGTCCCGACCCGGGCTGCATCAGCTGGCGAAGCGCCGCGAAGAACGCGTTTTTTATATCGCCGCAGGCGGTCACCAACCCAGAGTTAGCGGAGGTGGCGCGATCCGCGCTGCGGCAATTTCGTGGTGTGACTCTAAGGAACTTCTTTGAGAAGTCGACGTGCGATATTGAGCAAGATATCTACCGGCTCGATTTTGATCATCTTGACCTCTACAGTAAGGCGATCGCCGCTAATGACAAGTCGGTGCTTCGCGAATGCCGCCTTCCTGAGGCGAAGATTCTATGGCTTCGACATCAGCTGGCGAGTCCCAACGCCAGTCTGGCGGATCCCGCTACGTCGGAGCTGCTTAAGAAATACGCGCTTCATCGGTACGGCGGAAGACTTCAGGTGGTGCGTACGGTGCGGGAGGGAAGCGCCGCGCCGGCGTATCATACTACCCTTGCCGAGATGGTGCGTCGTTTAGTCCAGGCGCAGGAAGCGGCCGCGATGACTCGAAATAGCGAGGACCTGAAGCTGATGACCTCTCTTGAGCGGTTTATCAAGGAGTCGGACATTGCCAAGGTGGCCGGAAAAGAGCTTCTACCGATGTGGTTTTTCCCCGCCATTGGAAAGTGAGGTTGGGCGACTGCTTATACTTGAGGGATTGCCTGTAAGCGGGTAGGATTTCGCGAAGCGAGACGAGTGGGGAGTAGCGGCTAACAGTTGTACTTTCGGCGCTTTACGGCGAGCTCCAGAGCGTCTCTCAGTCATGTTCTTCACTTTACGAGCCAAACCACAGTGTCGCAGTTCTGTCATCTCCATCTCCATACGCAGTACAGTCTTCTTGATGGGGCTAATAAGCTTGAAGAGGTAGTCAATCGGGCGGCCGCGCTCGGGCAGCCGGCGATAGCGATGACCGATCACGGTAATATGCACGGAGCCGTTGAGTTCTACCTCGAGGCTAAAAGCGCCGGCATTAAACCGATCGTTGGGTGTGAGCTCTACGTCACCCCAGGCTCTCGTCATGAGCGAAAGATGCGGGCAGCAGGCGGCGCTGGTACGTGCCACCTAACAGTGCTTGCAGCCAGCAAACAGGGATACCATAACCTGTGCAAGCTCTCGAGCATGGCCTACAAAGAGGGTTTTTACTTTAAGCCAAGAGTTGATCATGAGCTCCTTGAACGATACTCCGACGGCCTAATCGTTTTAAGCGGGTGTCTTGCCGGTGAGTTGGCGCAAGCGACTGAATTAGAGGACTACAAAGGCGCCAAAGAGATAGCTGAGTTTTACGCTCGCACCTTCAAGGACCGATTTTATCTCGAACTCCAGCCTCATCCCATTAAAGACCAGATGCGGCACAACGCGGCGATCATCGATCTGGCGAAAACCCTTGGGATTCCGCTCGTGGCGACGACTGATTGTCATTACCTTGAAAAGGACGATCACTTCGCGCAGGAAGTTTTGATGTGTGTGTCGACTGGGAAGGTAATCACCGATCCGGACAGACTCCGGCACGAGGGGTTCACACTGCATTTAAAAACGGAAGCGGAGATGCTAGAGGAGTTCTCCGGTTACAAAGAGGGATCGGAGGCGATACGAAACACCGGCCTGATCGCGTCTCAGTGCGATCTCTCGCTAGAGTCCAAGACCTATTATATGCCGAAGTTCACCACCGATGAGGATCTTCCGCTCATTGATGTGATGGGAGCGTTGGCGCGCGAAGGGTTGAAGAAGCGGCTTGATGTGTTGGGGTCATCGCCAGGATGGCAACCAGCTGACGTCCAGAGTTACTGGGATCGACTGGAGCTAGAGATATCGCTCATCGGCAAGATGGGTTTCGCGGGCTACTTTCTCGTGGTGGGAGATTTCATCGTCTGGGCGAAGGACCACGGTATTCCCGTGGGACCCGGTCGAGGATCGGTCGCTGGCTCGCTCGTAGCGTACGCTATGCGAATCACTGAGGTAGATCCGATCGCGAACAAGCTTTTCTTCGAGAGATTCCTCAATCCGGAACGAATAAGTATGCCGGATATCGACGTGGATTTTTGCATCCACGGACGTGAGCGAGTTATCAAGTACGTCGTCGAGAAGTACGGCAAGGAGAACGTCGCGCAGATAGCGACCTTCGGAACTTTGAAGGCGAAGGCCGCGATTAAGGATGTAGGACGAGCGCTCGGCATGAGTTACGCCGAGACAGACCGGATCGCCCAGCTCGTTCCGGCGCCGCGCCAGGGATTCGATTATCCGCTTAAAGAGGCCCTTAAGATGGAGCCGAAACTCGCGGAGTACGCCGCTGGTGAGGGGCGCGAGTTGATCGAGTTAGCGATGAAGCTCGAGGGGTTGACTCGGCATGCCTCAACACACGCGGCGGGAGTGGTTATCGGAGATCGCCCTCTCGATGAGCTCCTTCCGATGATGGTTGATAAAGACGGCAACGACGTAACGCAGTATTCAATGACTTACGTTGAGAAGATAGGGCTTGTTAAGTTTGACTTTCTCGGACTCAAAACACTCACCGTTCTCTATACGGCATTGGATATCATCAAAGAGAGTAGAGGGGTCGAGCTTGACCTGAATTTGCTTCCACTTGAGGACGCTAAGACATATTCGATTCTGTGCGCTGGAAATACCACTGGCGTCTTCCAGCTTGAGTCGAGTGGAATCACCGAAATGGTGATTCGGCTCAAGCCCAGCTGCTTTGATGACATAGTCGCTATCTTGGCTCTTTACCGACCCGGCCCTCTTGATGCCGGCATGGTCGACCATTACATCGAGCGTAAGCACGGTCGTGAGCCAATTGAGTATCTGCACCCGGCGATGAAGGACATTTTGGCTGATACCTACGGCGTGATCCTGTATCAGGAGCAGATCATGCAACTTGCTCAGGCGCTCGCTGGTTATAGCTTAGGCGAAGCCGATCTGCTCAGAAAGGCGATGGGTAAAAAGAACCCTGAGGAGATGGCGAAGCAAAAGATTCGCTTTGTATCGGGGTCGGTGGAGCGGGGAATCGATAAGCGGTTAGCGGATGAGATCTTTCAGCAGATGGAGACATTCGCTCGTTACGGCTTCAACAGAAGTCACACTGCCGCGTACGCCCTGGTTTCGTTCCAGACGGCGTATTTGAAGGCGCACCACGGGGTTGAGTTCATGGCGGCGCTCATGACTCACGACATGGAAGATAGCGATAAAACGTTCAAAAATTTCAACGAGTGTCGTCGTGGTGGTATTACGGTTCTTCCCCCTGATGTGAATGAGAGTCTGGCGAGTTTTAGCGTTAGGAGCGGGGATATTCTCTTTGGACTGGCCGCGGTGAAAGGTACCGGCCACAAGGCAGTCGAGGCGATCGTACACGCGCGTCGCGACGGACCGTTTACGGATCTCGAGGATATGCTCTCTCGCGTTGATCTTAGCCAAGTCAACAAGCGCGTGCTGGAGAACCTGATTCACAGCGGAGGCTTCGACTTCTCAAAGGTTCCACGTCGAGATATGTCTGAGCGCCTCGAGGAACTGCTCAAGGTGTACGCCACGCCGAAGAACGTGGACCCAAACCAAATATCACTCTTCGGAGCGGCGGTGACCAAACCCACTCCGATGCGACGACGCGCCACTATGCCTGAATGGCCTGTCAATCAAAAGTTAGCGTTTGAGCGAAATGCCCTTGGCTTTTATATCTCAGGACACCCGCTTGAGAAGTTTCGGTGGGATCTGAAGAGACTTGGGGCACTCAGCACCGCTGACGTTAAGACAAAAGGGATCAAGGAGGTCCGTGTCGGGGGCGTTATTACATCGCTCAAGCTGAAAAACACCAAGAAAGGAGATCGTTACGCGAGCTTCGCGCTGGAGGATTGGGCCGGAACAATCGACTCACTTGTGTGGCCGGATACATATAAGCAGATTCAAGCGCTTATTGTGGCGGACGACCCTGTCATTGTCAGCGGCAGGGCGGATGTTACCCCTGAGCGATGTTCCCTTATTATCGATAAGATGGAGTCTCTTATCGCGCTTCGAGATCGAAACGCCACCCAGGGGTACTTGTTGCTTAATGGGCAGGATAATTTTGAGTTGAAGCTGCCGAGTGTTCAGACCATATTCCAGCGTCATACCGGTACGTGTCCGATCAAGGTGCGCCTTAAGCTGGAGACTGGGGAGGTTTCGATCGTGTTGCGGGACGCTGAGAACACTCCAGTATGCGTATTGCCGTCAGAGGCTCTCTGCGAGGAGGTGGAACAGCTGTTCGGCAGGCCGGTGTTAACATTTATGTGAGGCTTGTGTGAGTAACCAGCGTGATTCTTTTCTGCCGCCTTTATGGATTCTCTCATCAGTCGCGCTGATTCTTGTTTTATGGATAATCATCAGTCTAAAGGAGCTAGTTGTGCTCCTTTTGTTGGGTTATTTCATCGCCTACGCGATTGATCCGCTCGTGACACGACTGGACCGCGCGGGGCTCTCCAGGTCCATGGCGTTTTTCGCCGTGTGCGGTTCAGCGGCGCTCCTTCTCGTGGTCGGGCTAGTGACCGCCTTTCCCGCTATTGTGGACGAGTTTCATAAGCTTAGCGATAATTTGCAGTCCTACGTCGAAACGGGGCGAAGCAAGCTGGTCCCGACCCTTGAGATGCTGCAAGGATGGTTGCCTGAACCGCTCCGCGGCAGCTTTGACTTCCATGACATCAATAGCGTCGTGTCGAGTTTAACCGGTCAAATCAGCGGTGATGCCCTTAAGAATGTCGGGCGCACGGTTCTGGAAACTCTTCTTAAGGGCTACAATCGAGTGTTGACGATCGTCAACGTGGCTCTGCTGCCGTTTATCGTATTCTACATCTCGGTTGACCTGCCAATCATCCATCGTTTTTTCTTGAGCGCTTTTCCCACTACTCGTCGGTCAAAGGTCAAGCGCATATGCGGTGAGATCGACGGCTATGTGTCGGCGTTTGTTCGAGGACAGGCGCTTGTCTGTTGTGTTCTTTTCGTTCTGTACTCGATTGGGCTCGGGGCGATCGGAGTCGATCTTTGGTTCCTGCTCGCGTTCATAACGGGTTTCGGAAATATGGTCCCGTATGTTGGCACGATCAGTGGGATTATCCTGAGCTCCCTGATGGCGTTGGTGACCTTCGGGGATGTCAGTCATGTAGCCTGGGTGCTCGGCGTGTTCGCTGTCGTTCAATTCCTTGAGGGCATGGTAATTACGCCGCGGATCATGGGCGAGTCCGTGGGGCTCTCGCCTTTAGTCATTATTCTGGCGCTCTTCGCGGGAGGTCAGTTGTTCGGACTTCTTGGCATTTTTCTCGCGATCCCGGCGGCGGCGACGTTACGTGTCTTGGTGCGCCACTCATATCGGTGGGCTCTACACTCTTAAAGGATGTCCTATGCACGGCTCGAATCTCATTCGCAAACTTGTCGCGCTTGCCCTTGAGGAGGATCTCTCGTTTGGAGACATGACAGCTTCGTTAACGGTTCCAGAGGGTCATCGCTGTGAGGCGCGAATTATCGCTCGGCAGCCGATGGTGATGTGTGGTGTTGAGGTGCTGAGCCTGATTGTTAGTGAGGGACATTGGAGCATTCGTCTCAACCTACGAGTCGCCGATGGAGACCTACTCGACGATGGTACTGTAATAGCGGAGCTTGAGGGGTTGACTGCCGAGGTTCTGGCAGCGGAGAGGACGATTTTGAATTTCCTTCAGCGTCTGTGCGGTGTCGCGACGTTTACGCGTGAGTTTTGCCAATTTGAGCCAGGGCTCGTAGTGCTCGACACGAGAAAGACAATGCCTGGCTGGAGGGTGCTCGATAAGTACGCGGTGCGTGTTGGCGGGGGTAAAAACCATCGGTTTTGCCTCGGAGACATGATTCTGGTGAAAAACAATCACATCGACGCGCATCCGGGAGGAATTCGCTCGGCGTTAGAGAGTGTTGTCAGAGGAAAGCCGCTCTATATGCCTTGGGAAGTAGAGGTAAGAAACCTTGAGGAGCTCGCGGTCGCGATGGAGTTCAAGCCCACGATAGTGATGTTAGACAATTTCTCAGACGATCTTCTCACGCAGGCGGTGAAGATTGTTCGGCAACGCCCGGAACCTCCTATGGTGGAAGTTTCTGGCGGAGTTACTCGCGATAGGCTGAAGGCGATATGCGCCTCTGGCGTTGATGCGGTGTCGGTTGGGGCCCTTACGACCCAGGCGCCAAACGTTGATATCTCGATGAGAATCCAACCAAAAAAGGAGCCATAGCGTGTCTTTCATAGAGATGGACATCCCAGGAATACGCCTCGCTCGGCGATACGCGGAGGTGTCGTCGACTATGGACGTCGCCCGAGAATTGATAGCGGAGCACGCCGTTGATTCCGCATGGACTGGATTGGTCCTCGCCGATCAGCAGCTGGCAGGAAGAGGGCGGCAGGGCCGTGTATGGCACTCGCCCGGCGGGGCGTTGTTGGCGACCTTTATATTTTGTGTTGAGGGCGGTCCCAATATGTTAAGCGGCTACTCCCTGGCTTGTGGAGTCGCTCTTTACAAGGCGCTCGCGAGCATTCAGGCGTGCATATCACTTAAGTGGCCCAATGATCTTGTCGTGGTCGGGGCTGATGGCCTTAAGAAGTTGGGGGGAATCCTGATTGAGGTTGAGCCGAATCGGGGATTCCACTGTGTGTTAGTTGGTGTCGGTATTAACGTAGCGAGACCGCCACAGGATTTAGCGGGGATAGCGACCTCAGTAACGGATATTCGTGGGATAGGCACTTCGGCGCAGGAGGTGTTATTGCCGACGAGTAGGGAGTTCGTCCACATGCATCATCGCTTTGTTAGTCAGGAGGGGTTTGGTTGCTTTTCTCAAGAATGGAGCTCCGCTTCGTGTTTTCGCCCCGGCGTGACGACGATCGGGATAGATACTGGGTTAGGGGAAATGACGGGAACGTACGAGGGAATTGAGTCGTCTGGCGCTCTAGTCCTTCGTGTAGGCGGCGAGCGTCGGCAGTTCATCTCTGGTCACATAACCTCACTTTCGATGTAGAGGAGCGATGGACTCATCATCAACGAGATTCCCATATATGCCGATTCTTGTAGGGATCCTGCTTTATCTCGGGATGCAGTCGCTTGTCATTGGGATACCTTCGATAGGTGGAAGTTCTGAGGCGCGAGAGGCCCAGGTAGTCGATGTTATCGTACGTGATGGCACATGGATCCTACCTCTTCGTAATGGGATTATTCCCTCCAAACCACCGCTCTATCATTGGCTTGGGGCACTGATATCCCAAGCGCTAGGGCGTGTAGATGAGTTCTCCGTTCGATTTAATTCACAGATAGCGGCGTCGATAGTGATGCTGTTCGTCTCCATTGTGGCGTATCGTTTCGCTCAATTCTCCAACGCTCGACTTGGCGGCTCTCATCCTCGGCGCTCGGCGCTTTTAGGCGCGGCGATTACGTCAATGACGTACGGCTTCTACGTCATGGCGAATCAGGCGATGGTGGACATGACGTTCACGCTGTGTGTGTGGGGAGCGCTCGCGTCAGTGGCGACTACCTCCCGTGCCGACGGGAAACCTGAAGGCAGGGGATCCCGACTGGCAAGGTTTGGGTTCTTTATCTTCTGCGCGCTAGGGGTCCTGGCTCGTGGCCCGGTTGGCGCGGCGTTGCCGGTTTTTCTGGTCGGTTTGGGGGGAGTTGTCTGTCTGGGACCTCGCAGGACCGCGCGCGAGTTTCTTCGGCCTAGCCTGGGATGGCTCGCGTTTTGTTTTCCTCTCGCGTGGTATTACTGCGCTTATCGCGTAGGAGGCGATGCCTTTGTTCAGCGGCAGATTCTATTTGAGAACCTGCAACGCATCACGGGAGGGACTCATGTTAATTCGGAAAGTTGGTGGTTTTACGGCCCGTCCTTTCTGCGCACAACCTTCCCCTTCGGCATTCTGGTGTTGCTACTTTTGTGGAAGGCGTTGCGACAACATCAAACAGTCTCTTATCCGAGCGCTGACCGGTCCCGGCGCTGGCTTCCCTGCATCCTGTGTGTCGGTGGCATAGCGCTTTTTTCACTGTCATCCGGCAAGAGGCATTCCTATTTACTTCCGCTGGCGCCGCTTGTCGCGGTGCAGCTGGCTGTGGAAGTGTCCCGCCTGTTTGAGCTCGGCGGTGAACGTATTAGAGAGCGTTCTTTGAGGGCGGGACGGAGATTCCTTCGAGTTAACACCGCAATCATCGTGGTGGTGCTTGGGGTTGGAGCTGTCCTATCTGGTCTCGATTACAGTTCGTTTCCGCGTGTGTCTCTGGCGATTCCTCCGATTTTGCACGTCGTGGAGAGGTTCGGACTGGTCTTAGTCGCCATCGTAGCGTTTGGTTCCTTTGCGCTGCGTCGCGCGCATGAAGGGGTTTTTCGGACCCTATGGTTCCAGTATGCCGCGCTGTTAACGCTAGCGGTGAACGCTGGGGCGGCGGTGAAGGCGCATTTGAAGGGCTACGATGAGATGGCGCATGTCTGGTTGTCGGCTGCGCGAGATGGTGAGCAACTTGCGGTTGTGAAGCATCCTTTCGATGAGTATTTCGATCCGATGTTGTATTACGTGAGAAGACCTGTACGGGTGGTGTCGACCGAAGCCGCCGCGTTCCATTGTGAGGCTCATCTGGTGTACGTAGCTAAACGCGAGTGGGTTGAATCACGGCATGATTCGCTTCGAAGGCTGATAACGCGTGGTGCTATCTTAAGAGAGAGGCTTCTTGCGCAGTCAGACAACGCGATACGAGATGTTGTGATGTTTAGATGTGATGCGCTCGATGGTGCCACGGACCATACCCTGTCAACGCCTGCCATGAAGGAGGCGACTTTGAAGCAAAGAGCGGCACGCGCGCGCGTGCCGCGCACCTGAGCCTTACTGGTCCACGGGATCTAACGGAAAGTGACTGGTTCGTCGATTGTGACGGATGAACTTATGAACTACCCGCAGTGAGAGCGTAAGAAAAAGCCCTATAATTGTGGCTGAAACAGCCAAGTCCGCGCGCCGAAGCCCAACTGACATACCGATGCCGGCGGTTACCCACATGAGAGCCGCGGTGGTAAACCCTGATACACCATACTTTGAGCGAAATATTGTTCCCGCGCCTATAAACCCGATACCTGGAATGATCTGGGCCGCGATTCGGGCGGGATCGCCAACACCGAACTCCGTCACGCTCTCATACGAGAGCATGGCGAACAGGCAACTACCCATACTAATTAGAGAGAATGTACGTATGCTCGGATCTTTACCTGCGATCTCTCGCTCAACCCCAATGAGTACGCCAAGCAGAGCGGCCACCAACAGAGGAGTGTTGAAACCGTTCTGAAGGTGGACGAGTAATGAATCGATCATGACCGTATGGTATCATTCAGGAGAGTGCGTGATAAGATATATTCTTACGTGGAATTGATAGCTCTAGAACCTCATTTCATCGCCATGCTCATATGAGATTGCTCTTCGCGAGTACTAATAAAGCGAAACTAGTGGAAGTGACTACGGTCGCGGCGTCTTTGGGAGTCCTTGTGGAGGGACTAGGGGATTTTACGATCTGCTCAGCACATAAGCCTCCTCCATCGGTCTCTGAAGTCGGGACGACGTATTATGAAAACGCGCGTGTTAAGGCGATTTCGTACGCGACTTGGAGCGGCATTTCTTGTATCGCCGATGATTCGGGGATCGAGGTCCCCTCGTTGGGGAACCTACCCGGCGTCTATACCGCGGGTTTCGGCTTTGCCCGCATGAGGGATCTACTTGTGCCCGATTTCGCGTATGAGGCTACCTTTCGGTGCTGTATGTGCTTCGCTGATACGGGAGGAAGGAGCGTATCAGTGGAGGGTGCCATCGATGGTTTTGTGTCTTTTCCAAGGGGGGCCGCGGCTCCATCGTCGCCTGTGCCGTACAGTCACTTCTTCACGCCATTGGGGGAGAACCAGACTCTCGCGGAATTGAGCTCCCTAGGAGGCTATCCGTCGCACCGCGTTAAGGCCCTCACGAGCCTCCTTTCGGTTCTTAACCTTACTGACCCCGCAGTCGGTCGAGAATAATGGCGCAGGCGGCGCGCACTGAAAGGTGATTGTAGGGCGTTGGTCCTACTATCGGCTTAAGAGTATAATTGGCTTTTGCCATCAGTTCCGGTCCCATTCCCCATCCTGTGCCAAAGATGAGTAGGTATGAATCATCCGAGGCTTGCATCGTCTCACGCATCTGGCCATACGAGACGCGGTCGTCGCCGTCTCGAGCAGAGGTGGCTATAATTTTCGGGATGCGCCCTGTGCGTTTTTCGATCTGTGCGAGCGCCTCGTCGAGATCGCTCGCGATATGCAGAACGCCAAGAGCATCCTGACGGTTGGGATTGTAGGCCGCGCCGAAGTCACTGTCCCAATGTTGTTTCACGGAGCGAACAAGAGCTCGCATAGTTTGTGACGGGTGTACGACACTGAAGGATTCGACGCCGTAGGTTCGACAACTTCGCGAGATGTCGTGTACGTCGATGAGGGTTACTGACGTAGTGACGGTCTTGCCGGTCTTATCGACCATTCCGTCATGCAACAAGGCTAAATTCAGGCTAAACTTGGCGGTGTCTGTCATCGCGAGCTCTTTGATTTGAGAATCTCGGTCTTTTTTCTACTCTCGGCGGTTCTCCACTCGAGTATCGCTTTGTGGTTTCCGGATAAAAGAACTTCGGGAACTCTGTGGCCCCGAAAGTCTTCGGGGCGAGTATATTGAGGGGCCTCCACCCAGCTGCCATCTCCCAGCGAAGGCGAAAACGACTCAAACAGCGTCGAGTCGCTGTTGTGGATTACATCCGGCCTGAGACGCAAACAGGCTTCGATCACCATCATCGCGGGCACCTCTCCTCCCATGACAACGAAGTCACCGATCGAAAGCTCCTCATCGATACCAAGGTCGAGAACCCGTTGGTCGACGCCCTCATAACGTCCGCAGACGAAAATAGTCTCGGGAGCTGTCGCCATTTCGATGGCTTTTGTCTGAGTGAAGCGGGGGCCGCCCGGAGAGAGCAGGATCGTCTTTGCCTGGGGAAGTCTGCTACGGGCGGATTCGATGGCTTTCATGAGTGGGTCAACCATCATGACCATTCCCGCACCACCACCATAGGGCGTGTCATCCACCTTGTTATGTGGAGGGGCGGAAAAATCACGGATGTTTGTCGCCTTCACTGAAAGCAGCCCGCGATCTATCGCTTTACCGACTAGGCTCGCCTTAAGAAAACTTGAGAATATATCCGGAAATATCGTCAGTAGCTCTACGTTCCACACAAGCGCCACACTACCTGAGAGTGCCAGAAAATGAAAAGGCGGTCGTTCCCAAACCTGTGGAACCGACCGCCTAGACAAACCGATACGGTTGACTACTTAGACTTCGCAGCCTTTGTCTTTGTGGTTTTCGCTGGGCTCTTCGCTGCGCGCTCTTTGCGCTTACGACGTGCCTCGAGAACCTTCTTCTTCTTGTGCTCCTCGCGAGCCTCAACTACACCGGGGATAGTACGGCGGATGAGAGAGCGAACGACGTCAGTTGGAAGAGCGCCACGCTCAAGCCACTTCTTAACGCGGTCCTCTTTCAAAGATACGGTCGCTGGAGCCGTAAGGGGATTATACGTTCCAACTACCTCAAGAAATTTTCCATCTCTCTTATTCTGTTTATCGGTGGCGACAACACGGTACGCTGGTGATTTGTGCTTACCGAGTCGAGCAAGACGAAGTACAACTGCCACAGTAACTCCTACGAAAGGCTAATAAAATAACCTCAGGACTGTATACTAAAAGCGTCCCGCTCGTAAAGATCCCCCCGGTTTGTCCGATAAACTTGGGAGAGGAACGCTTGTCGACTCTGTTATTTCAATGTGTTAGTGGCTTTTTGCGAGAGGCAAATGCTCCGATACAAGCCGCCCATCCGGCGTACAATTGAGCGAGTGACCGTCCTGGTGGCGGCATTCGCGATACTGACTGTGCTAACGCAACCCTTCCAGGTGTTCCCCGGAATGCTGGCGGATTTTGGTGGTCGCAGTCCGACGCCGCCGACATGGGCGGAGCGCTCCTTTATCGTGACCGCGGACGGGAAATCGCTAGAGACTTGGCGAGTCAGTCCGACGGAGCGCCGCTTTCGACAGGTGGCGCTCGTGTTTCACGGCAACGGGCATGTTCTGACTCAAGCGGTGGGATATCAGGCCTGGTTACGCGATCAGGGATTTCTCAGTTACGGATTTGATTATCGAGGGTATGGCAACAGTAGTGGGTTTCCAAGTGAAAGCGGTTTGTACAGCGATGCTGAAGCTATCTACCAGCACGTCATTTTACGCGAGGGATTGCGTCCGCAGGATATAATGGCGTTCGGCGTGTCGCTCGGATCGGGTCCCGCCGCGTACATCGCGAGTCGTCATCCGATCGGAACGCTTGCTCTTTTGTCGCCTTATACGAGCATCCCAGATGTAGTTCGCGGCATGGGACTCTTAGCTCTGCTCTCGCCATTCGTATGGTATTCGTTTCCAGTTGAATCATTCATCAAGGACCTGCGAGACACCTGTGTGGTCTTAGCGCACGGTAAGCAGGACCAAGTTGTTCCGTGGACGCATTCGCGAGTTCTACAGACGAGATACGTCGGGGCGAGTCGCGCTTCGCTGCTAATTAGTGAGGAGGGGCAACACAATGACGTGCTAGCGCGGGATGGACAGCGACTTGCGCGCGCTCTTAGCGATTGTGCGCTGCGTCCCTAGGCGTAACCTGAACGCTCGCGAAGTGGCGTTATCGACGACGCCCAAACATTCCCCCCAGGTTGCCAAGGCCACCCATGCCACCCGCGCCGAGACCTCCACCACCCATGAGACCGCCAAGCATACCCGGTCCCATCTTCATCAGCTGCTTCATCATCTTCTTCATCTCGACGAACTGCTTGAGTAGCTTGTTCACGTCCTCTACGGAGGTGCCGGAGCCTTTCGCGATGCGTTTTCGTCTGCTTCCATTGATGATCTCGTGGTTCCGTCGCTCGGCGGGGGTCATTGAGAGTATAATCGCCTCAAGCTTCGAGAACTCGCGTTCTTGTTTCTCTGGATCCACTTGCTTCGCGAGCTTGTTCAGACCCGGAATCATCGCCGTGAGAGACGAGATGCTCCCCATCTTCTTAATCATTCGCATTTGTCCGAGGAAGTCCTCGAAGGTAAACTGGTCTTTCTTGAACTTGCGCTCTAAATCCGCCGAGTCCTCGAGGGAGACCTGTTGAGTCGCCTTCTCGATGAGGGTCATTACATCGCCCATTCCAAGGATGCGTGACGCCATGCGCTCAGGATGGAAAGGCTCGAGAGCGTCGGACTTCTCTCCGAGACCGATAAACTTAATCGGTTTGCCGGTCACGGCGCGCATCGACAGAGCGGCGCCACCTCGAGCGTCACCGTCCATCTTGGTAAGAACCAGCCCCGTGAGTGAGAGCGTTTCACTGAAGCCTTGGGCGACATTGACGGCTTCTTGTCCTGTCATGGCGTCAGCCACAAGCAGAATCTCCGCGGGAGAAAGAGCCGCTTCGATTTGTCGAAGCTCATCCATTAACGCCGTGTCGATCTGAAGTCGTCCGGCCGTATCGAGAATCATCACGTCGCACATGGTTTTGCGGGCGAAGTCCTGTGCGCGGATGGCGATATCAAGGGGTTTATCGGTTTGCTGCGTGTCAAACACCGGAATGTCGAGATTCTTGCCGAGAGTCTTGAGTTGTTCGATAGCCGCCGGTCGGTAGACGTCGGCGGGTACAAGTAATGGGGTTCGCTTGTAAGTGTCTCGGACTAGTCGGGCGAGCTTCGACGCCGTTGTCGTCTTACCTGATCCCTGAAGACCAACCAGCATTATTATGACTGGTGGGGATGAGCGTAAGTTTAGTTCAGCCGCTTCGCCTCCCATAACCGAGGCGAGCTCATCGTGTACGAGCTTTATGATCTGCTGATCGGGAGTCAGGCTCTTGAGCACGTCTTCGCCGATAGCGCGCTCGGACACTCGAGCGCAGAGCTCTTTGGCGACTTTGAAGTTCACATCACCCTCAAGGAGGGCTGTCCGAACCTCTTTCATCGTCGCCTCAACGTCAGCCGTTGTGAGCCGAGCTCGTCCTCGAATTTTTTTGAATGCGCCTTCTAATCGGTCGTGAAGAAAATCAAACATGACTACGCTCCTCGCTGCGAATCTGAAAAAGTGTAACGTGAGAAAAGCCGAATGTACAGAAAGGCTCATGAGCGAACAGGATTACGAACAGGGTGGCGGCTCAGCGTGCCTCATGATAGACCCATGCTATGATAACAAAGCCTCAATTTAGCGTCGGAAGCTTGATTCAACATGCACATTTAGGGATCGGTCGTATCGCTGGGTATTCCGGAGAATTTTACGTCATTCACTTCAAGGGAGACGTGCGTAACGTGCCGTTCTCGTATCAGGAGATGAAGCCGCTAGAGACCACAGAGGATCCTGAGCTCCAGCGCATCAAGCTCGCCGTTCGAGAGGTCCTTGGGGATTTTGGCTGGATTGAGTCTGATCTTGAGGTAAGCAAGCGTTGGCTAGGCGGGGTAGTACGGCTAATTCCCGGCAAGGACGACATACAGCCCAAAGACATCCCCATAGAGAGCTTCATCAAGAAGGTAATTGGAGTACGAGAGAAACTTCGAGTCCTTGAGCAGAAGATCAACAATCATGCCGTGCTGGACGCGGCCGACAAGGTAGAGCTGCAGGGATACATCACCCGATGCTACGGAAGCCTTACGACTTTCAACGCGCTCTTCTCTGATAAGGCGAGCAATTTCGTTGGATCTGGCTCGGCGGAGTAGGTCAGTCGCCGAATGACTGTGGGGATTGATTGCAAAAAGCGTCTTGACTAACTCACTTCACGCCGCCCGGCGAGGGCCACGCTATATACTTGCTTACTTGTCCAGAGCGAACGAATCGTCTCCCGCTGCTGGTGCTATAGCGCTCGGAGATGGGCGAATTCCATAAAACCTAGCCTCAGCCTCTGGCAGGAGAGTTTCAAGCTCCTCAAGTCGCTCTTGTGTCGCCGGATGGCTTGAGAAAAATTGAAGGCCTGGCGCGTCGATATTTTCAACGCGCGCCATCTTCGACCAAAAACGGAGCGCCTCACGAGGATCGTAGCCTGCGTCAGCCATCATAAAGAACCCAATATGGTCTGCTTCGTGCTCAAGTCGCTGTGAGTTCGGATTCACGGCGAGAGCTTTCATTCCCTCTGATACGAGAATGGCGGCAAGCTGCGCGAGAGGCGCGTAGCCCGGTTGGGTGCGGACGATCTGTCCCGCGATCGTTCCGCTTGTATCCGCCATTACTCGCGCAGCCTCCTCGCCAGGGGTTGGCTTCGTGTGTCGAGCGAGGACGTGCCCAAGTTCATGGGCGATTACCGTGGCGAGTTCGCCATCAGTGGTGGCGGTGCGAAGCATCCCGGTCCACACGAAGAGATGGTTTCCTCGAGTGGCGGCGGCGTTCACGACCGAATCGCCTTTGAGCACGTAAATGTGCCACGGGTGAGAGTCGGCGCCCGCGGCGCGAGTCAGCTTATCTGCGATGCCGCGAACACGGAGCACCGCCTGGCGGTCGTGCGAGATTGGATAGGTTTTCGTGACTTCAGCCAGCACAGCGTGCCCATACTGCTCATCCTCAAGACTTAGTTCAGTCGCGACTGGGATGTGCCCGGGAGTAACCGGTGTCCGACCCGAGCAACCGACGAGGAAAAGGAGCGCTATCGCCAAAACGGCATTCAATGCTTGAGGGGGGTGTTTCACAAGTAATTAAAACCCAGGGATGTACTTTAAATAACCGATGGCGCTGCTTGGTCTCCGCTTGCAAGTGATTCGATTCATTTCACCATGCATCCTCATATCAACAACCTCCCAATTCTCCTCACCAAGCGCTGATAGCTGCGCCTGAAGGGTGGGCGCGTCTGTCGAAATCGGGAGTTCCACAACCTTGTACTCCCAGCGAAACAGTTTATCGAGTTCCTCTTTTGTTTTCGCCTGAACGGCGTCAGTGTGTGGACGCACGGCTTCGTGAACCTCGCTACCGGCTCCCTCAAGCGTTGTCAAAATAGAGTTGAGAGAAAAGTTATCTGGGGTGGCTTGGCCTGTCGCGAGTGCGCGGCCCGATACGGGAGGGGCGCTGCTTTTCTGGGAATCCTTGCAAGCACTTACGCCGGATACGAAAAGGATGCCGCAAGCTATTGTTGCGATTGCATGTTTTCCCAAAAAACCAGTATAGTGCCGCTCAATCATACGTTTCCCTTAGAGGTACGAGTCTCGTGTCATATTCGAAAGATATAGGGTCTGTCCGACAGATTCCAGCTCACTTTTCCCTGAAGTTCTCAGAAAAGGATATAGCCAATCGGGTAAAAGCCCTTGGAAATGAGATCGGGGCCTGGTGCCACGGCGTCTGGAAGGACTCACACACAGATGTTTTGGCCATACCAGTCCTCCGTGGAGGCATCTTCTTTTTTGCCGACCTGGTTCGGGCAATCAACGCCTCTGTTGAGATCGCGCCGGTCCGAACTGAGGCCTACGAGGCGGAGTTGAACGGGCGGCCGCGCAACGAAGTTCAGATTTACGCCGAGAAGCTCGCGGTAAAGGGGCGGGTAGTTCTCGTCGTGGATGACGTGTGCGATTCAGGCCGTACTCTTGAGGAATTAGAGAAGGCCCTGATGGCGCGGGGCGCACGAGAGGTGAGAACGGTGGTCCTCGTGCGACGCCTTCTCGACCATCCGACTTTTGTGCCGTGCTGGACAGGATTTCAATACGAAGGCCCCGAATGGTTTGTGGGCTATGGAATGGATGATGTTGAGCGCTGGCGCAACCTTCCCGGCGTATACATTATAAAGCGAGAGATTTAGACCATGAATCGTAGCGCGGCTCGAGCACAGAGCGCATCGAGTGTGGATTACATTGTGGACATTGTTGGGCTCTCAAAGAGCTTCCAACGTCGCACGCGCAGCAAGGGTAGCTATACGACTCTGAAGAGTTCATTGCTCAATATATTCCGCTCCGCGAAAACAAGGGCGGAGCAGAAGACGCCGACAACGGTGGCGATCAAAGATCTCACGATGCGCATACCTCGGGGCAGCTCTATTGGCCTCATCGGTCGAAACGGCTCGGGGAAGTCGACGTTTCTTAAGCTCGTCACAGGAATATACAAACCTTCGCACGGCAGCGTATCGGTTCTTGGTCGAGTCGCGGCGTTAATCGAGCTCGGCGCAGGTTTTCACCCTGACTTTACTGGTCGAGAGAATCTCATGCTCGCTGGAGTCATGCACGGGCTCTCTCGTCAGACGATACTTGAACGCTTCGATGAAATCGTCGCCTTCGCTGAGCTTGAGAATGTTATTGACGATCCAGTGAGGACGTACTCCTCGGGGATGTTCATGCGTCTTGGGTTTAGCGTCGCGGTCCATACCGACCCGGACATCTTGCTGGTTGATGAGGTATTGGCTGTTGGAGACGCGGGGTTCGTCGCTAAATGCAAAGATAAGATCAATGAACTGCGGCGGCAGGGAAAAACACTTATTTTAGTTACACATGATCTCGACTCCGTAGAGAGATGGTGTGATGAGGCGATTTGGTTGCATCAGGGAGAGGTCAAGGACCGAGGCAACCCGCGCAGGGTAATTGACGCCTATCGACAGTTCATTGAAAAGGGAGAG
Organism: uncultured delta proteobacterium; assembly: GCA_903904735.1. GTDB lineage: Bacteria > Bdellovibrionota_C > UBA2361 > UBA2361 > OMII01 > OMII01. The sequence continues at coordinate 117,215 of CAIVDM010000191.1, read as the reverse complement.
GAGCGGCAGATTCTCGACGTAGAAGAGCACAGAACAGTAGTCGACTCAGAGAAGATCGGCACGCCAGAGCTGGCTCGTTGGGGTAGTCGCGAGGTGGAGATTTCGAGTGTGAAAGTTTTCGACGCCGATTCGGCGGAGAAACGGGTTTTTCACCCAGACGATGGCATTTCGATCGAGATATCATATCGATTCAACGCTTCTCAGTCCGACGTGGTTTTTGGAGTGGGCATTAATCGCATAGATGGTCTGCAGGTGTTCGGCACTAACACCTCAATTGATCGAGTGTCCTTAGGCGCGCTCGGAGATGAAGGAGTCATTCGGTGCGATCTTCGCAGGCTCGGACTCCTGGATGGCGCTTATACGATTGATGTCGCGGCGCACCGAGAGGATGGGTATCCGTTTGACTACCAGCAGGCCGTTATTCACTTCTCAATTCGATCGGACAATAAGGTTGTAGGCGTAGTGTCGCCAGAGCGCGCATGGTCTCACAACGATCGGGAGTGTGTATGCGTATAGTATTTGAGGAGTTATGGAGGTCTCGCGCGCTTGTGGCAGCGCTTGTGCGGCGTCATATCGCGACGCGATATCGCGGGTCGTTTTTGGGTTTCTTGTGGTCGTTTCTTAATCCTCTCTGTTTGATGGGGGTGTATACCCTAGTGTTCAGCCATTATATGCGTGTGAATGGGGGGCCTCACTATCATCTGATGGTGTTTTCGGGCCTGCTCCCTTGGATCTGGACCACGAGCGCCCTCACAGAAGGGACGTCGTCACTTGTGAGCAGTGGCCATCTAATTACCAAATCTCTTTTTCCCGCGCATGTCCTGCCGTTTGTCACCGTCGCGTCTTCGATGATCCATTTTCTACTGGCGCTCCCGGTGTTGTGGGTATTTATGATGCTGGGCGGGGTGCCGATAGCGGCGTCCTGGCTCCTCTTGCCTTTGGTGGTCTTCCTACACGGGCTTTTTCTCGTCGGATGTGTGTTGGGCCTGAGCGCGCTTAACGTCTTTTATCGGGATGTTCAGCACCTCTTAGGGAACTTTCTCACCTTAATTTTCTTTTTGTGCCCGGTAGTCTATCCGCGCTCAAACATTCCCGAGCGTGTCCGCTTCTGGTTTGAATTGAATCCATTCGCGCTTCTGACCGAGATGTATCAGATGATTCTTCTTGAGGGAGTTGTTCCTCCGATGGCCCAGCTCGCGTATCTCGCGGTCTTGTCGGTGGGTTTTCTGTTTATAGGTGTCGCGATTCATCAGCTTCATCGCGAGCAGTTTGCGGAGGCCCTGTGATGAGTAAGGCAATCTCTCCACTTCACCAACTTGTCCACACCTTGAGCTACGGCGACGCGATATCCACGGAAGTGTTGGCGCTCCAGCGAGCGCTGCGAGAGAGGGGCGTGCCGAGTGAGATTTTCTCGATCAATTGTCACCCGAAGCTTAAAGGTCAGGCGCGCCACTTCAGTGAGATTGAAGGGTGTGAGGCGGCGGACCTGATTCTGCACTACTCGTTAGGCTCTCCGCTCAACGATGTCTACCGAGGATGGACAAAGGGGCGACGAGTCTTGGTGTATCACAACATTACGCCATCACTGTGGTACCGCTCTATTAATAGTCGCGTGGCGGATGATATTGAAGTAGGGATCTCTGAGCTTCCACATCTGTGCTCGGTCTCAGACACCATCTGGGCCGACTCCCATTTTAACGCGCAAGAGATTCAAGTATTGGGGTATGAGGCGCGTGTGTTAGATCTGCTCGTGGACCCTGGTCGTTGGCAGGCCTCACGCAATGAGCCTCTCTACCAGAGCGTGGTAAACACTCCCGGTACCCAAGTGCTGCACGTGGGGCGCATCGCTCCCAATAAGCGCTTAGAGGACGTTATTAAAAGCTTCTATTTTTTACGTAAATACAGAGACCCAGAGGCCCGTCTTCGGCTAGTCGGAATCGACACGGATACCGAGCTGTATTCCTTTTCGCTTCGTGAGCTAGCGGCATACCTTGGGATCGGAGAGAGCGTGGAGTTCGTTGGAGGTCTGGCCGATGACGAGGTTCGCGCGATGTATGAGGCGTCGGACGTATACCTGTGTATGAGCGAGCATGAGGGATTTTGCCTTCCGCTCATTGAGGCGATGCATTTCCGATTGCCTATTGTGGCGTTCGCGGCCGGCGCTGTTCCCGCGACCTTGGGCGGTGCGGGCATCCTCGTCAGCGAGAAGCGCCATGCCGAGGTAGGGGAATTGCTGTGGCGCATGACAACCGACGCTTCGCTGCGCGATAGCGTTATCGCTCGAGGTATAGAGCGTGTTGAAGCGTTCACGTATGAACGATTTTCCAATCGCATGGCAACTTTAGTTCGTGACCTCCATCAAGCCGAATCGACTACACGGAGATCGGAGGCGTGCGCTATATGACCTCGATAGCTTTCGATATTAGCGCTCTTGATCCGAGGTTTAAGTCTCACGCGCAGCGTGGAATCGGACGTTACGTCCACCATGTTGCGGAGTATCTCAAGCAACACGCGGCGCCTAACGTTGACTTGCGGTGGTTTGACCACGAGAGTTTGATTCGAACGGGTATCGCGACCAGAATGATTGATCTTCTGCCATTCGCTCGCACGACGTTGCGCCAGCAGTTGCTCTATCCGTTGAAGCTGCGCTCAGGACAGCTAAAAGGAGCCACCTGCATTCATTTTCCAGCCCATATGGATGGACCAGCCTGGTGTCCGACGCCATACATTTTAACGGTCCATGATCTTATCCCGCTCATCTTAGAGCCACTCTACCGAGCGAATCGACCCAATTGGCGCTATGAGTTCGCCCGCTGGCTTGAAAACACATCGATTCGAAACGCGTCTTTGCTACTTGTCGTAAGCGAAACAACGGCCAGAGACGTGCATCGTCTCTTGGGAGTTCCGCAGGAGCGCATAGTCGTTACGCCTAATGGGGTTGAGAATTCATTCTTTGATCTCTTCGAGCTTCGCAGGGCGCTCTCTGAGCAGGCGCGTATTGAGCTTAGACAGCGCCTCAATATACCTCTAAATAGACCTATCATGTTCTATGTGGGTGGGCATGACGAGCGCAAAAATATTCGCATGGTGGTGGAGATCGCCAGAGAGGCTATCTCAGACTGTTCGGAACGAGGGGAGACATCGCCAATTCTCGTGATGGCCGGCAAAATTCATTCCGATCGTGAGCGTGAGGTGCTCAACACCGCGCTTCGCGATTTCGCGATGGCGGGCGATACTGTTGAGCTGGGCTTCGTTTCGGATAAGGATTTGCGAGCGCTTTACGCCGAGAGCGCGGTGTTTTTGTTTCCGAGCTTGTACGAGGGCTTTGGGCTCCCCGTCCTGGAAGCCTCCGCCGCGGGAGTGCCTGTCGTGAGTAGCAACCGAGGCGCCTGTCCTGAGGTTCTCGGCTCGACGGGGATTTTGTTCGATCCAGAGGACTCTATCGCCGGCGCCGCCGCGGTTTTACGCATACTACGTCAGCGGGACTTCGCGAGTCGATTGTCGGAGGAGGGACATGAGCGAGCCAAGTTGTTTACGTGGGAGCGTACCGGTCGGTTAACTCTTGAAGCGTATGAGTATGCCGCCAAGATTATCACGGATCCGCGTTCATCGGTCCGAGACTCGAGTGTAGCTACGCAGGGCCCTACCAAACGCATAGCGGCGAACGCCGACTGAATACTAGTGATTTCCAATGAAAGCCCTACGGTGCGCGCACGTCGAGCAGAAGCTTGAAGATTCGGTCGGTGAATCTCGGGGGGGCTTTACCGGCCTTCGCGCAGACGCTCTTTTTTTGATCCTGTGCGTCTGCGCGGCGTTCGCCGTTCGCCTCGATTTTATGCGGGCGGTGCGCTTCGCGATTGATGGGGATGAGGCGATAGTTGGTCTTATGGGAAAGCATATCCTTGAAGGACGAGAGGTCCCAATCTTCTACTACGGACAACATTACATGGGGTCGCTGGAAGCGCTCCTGGCTAGTGTGTCGTTTTCGTTATTCGGGATGACTCCGTTTACGCTACAGCTAGTGCCGCTGCTATGGTCCGTTGCCTTGGTACCGCTCGTGTACCTGATCGGTCAATCAGTTATGGGTCGCCGCGCTGGGTTAGTGGCGGCTATCCTCATGTCGGTGCCTCCTCCTGCGCTCATCGTGTGGAGCAGCAAGGCTCGAGGAGGGTTCATTGAGATTGTATTTCTTGGAACGTTAGCTCTGTATCTGGCGATGTTTTGGTTTCGCGACTCTACGGGGAGGGCTCGCTATCCGGCGGCGGTTGGTCTTGTTGTTGGCCTCGGTTGGTGGGTTAACACTCAGATCGCCTATGCCATCGCGGCTATCGGGATCTTCGCGGTGTGCCACCTCGTGATCGGTCCGTTTGTAGGCGCCATTACGGGCAGGGGCGTACCAGGTTCCATGCGTCGATTACTGATGGCGGGTACTGTGGGAACACTTTGCTTCCTGATTGGGAGCAGCGCCTATTGGACCTATAACGTTCAACGAGGTTTTCCCTCCGCGGGAATGTTTGCCTTGTCGAAGTACGAAGTGTTTCGGGAGCATCTTGATGGTCTTCGCTTTACAGCTCTTCCCATGCTAATCGGCGCGAAGCGTTTCTGGCAGAAGGAGTACGCGTTTGTCGGCGCTCACGAGCTAGCGTGGGCGTTGTACATTCTGCCCATTTTTGCGGTCTGCGCGATTCGCTGGCGACAGTGGTTGAGCCTCCTTGTTGGCCGTATTGATCGCCGTGAACCGGTTGAGCTCTTCGTGCTTTTCTGCGCCGCGTGTTGTGGCATTTTCGCGCTCAGCTCGTACGGCTGGTTGGTACAGGCACCGCGCTATCTCCTGCCGCTATATCCGGCGCTTTTTATTTTACTCGGTGTCGTCGCGGTATACCTTTCACGAATATTACCAGTCGTCAGCAATATCTTTGTCGCTTCAATTGTGTGTTTTCACATCGTAGCTGCCTACTACCCTGAACGAGCCACCGCCGGTGAGCCCGTTGTCTTCGCGGGACAGCGGGTCGAACGCGATCACCAACCCCTCATTGAGGCTCTTAATCGTCTTGGCATTCAGCGCGTTCGCGCGAACTATTGGATCGGGTATCGGTTGGCGTTTGAGACCGCTGAAAGGATCACTTTTTGTATGCTCGCGGAGCCCGATCAGGTGCGAATCCCTGACTATGAGCGAGTTGTTGAAGATAGGGATACTCTGCCGCTCGTGCTTGTTGAGAGTGAGGCGAACATCGTTCGCCCAGCATTGCGAAGACTGGGCTATTCGTTCAGTGAGGAACGGGCAGGTGGGTACTTTATTTTCTTCAATCTGCGCGCCAACCATAATGAGCGAGCCTTGCTACCACGTGAAGATATTCTGAACGTAGTGGCTTCTGGCACCCAGTCGCCGGAGGGGGCTCTCGACGGTAATATAGCAACCCGTTGGGGAACAGGGGCGCCACAGACCACTGGACAGGAGTTTCGAGTGCTTCTTAAATCCTCCGTGAATATCTCGGAGATCGAGTATGACTTCGGAGTGTGGCGTAACGATTTAGCGAAGTCTCTTTCTATCCAGGGCGAATTGATTGACGGTTCCACACGAGAACTCTTATCGCCCGCTGATTTTCGGGGGCTGCGGTATCTTGGGTGGAGTGAGCATCGTTTAACAGTAAGATTCGCGCCCGTGGCGCTCAAGAGCCTGATCCTCCGTCAACACGGCAGGGACCCGGTGGTGGATTGGTCAATCGCGGAGTTGCGCCTGTACAAGGAGAGGGGGTAGTTCGTTGTCTTTACGATCAGTCGTTAACCGCGGTCTTTTGAAACTTCTCGTCGCAGTCATAGCCGTGGTTGTCGTGATCGTGGCCGTGGACGTAAGGCTTGTCTTCGATGCGATTATCCAAGTTTCTCTAGGTGACATCCTAGTACTCGCCGCGCTCTCCTTCCTTCTGATCGGAGCGAGCGTGTGGAAGTGGGGCTGCTTCTTGGAGTATCTCGGCATATCGGCGGGATTTTGGAGACTCTTTCGGCTCTATCTTGTTGGCTACTTCGTGAATGTGTTCACCCCATCTTTTGTAGGTGGTGATGTGGTCAGGAGCCTCTATGTCGGTCCCTCAGTGGATAAGGCGCATGCTGTCTCAGCCACATTCTTAGAACGATACACGGGTGTTGTGGCGATGCTCGCGATGGCTCTGTGCGCGGTGTTTATCTCTAAAGCCGTTACCTTTGAGATTCAGCTCCTGGTTGTCTTTTTATCGATCGGATGTGGACTAGCTACATGGTTTGTTTTCGCCGGGACGATCGGTAAGCTGGCGCGCCGCCTTCATGCTCCGGAAAAGATCATACGAATGGTCGACCGAGTTCATGAGGGACTGGTGTGGGGCGTCGAAGACTTCACCTTAGTGGCGAAGACGCTGGCGATATCACTTCTGTTTCACTTATTGACGGTGGTTAATACCGCGGCGGTAGCGAACGCCATTGGCTGGAGCGCGGTGCCATGGACTGGTTTATTGATAGTGGTGCCTTTGATCCTGATTGTGGGCGCGGTGCCGATATCTCCTCAGGGGCTTGGGATTCAAGAGGGAGCTTTTGTCTTTTTTCTGACCTCGGTCGGTGCCACTCCCGATCATGCGCTGGCAATAGCGCTTCTTTTACGCGTGAAATCCTACGTTTTGGCGATATTTGGCGGGATTTTATGGTTGGGCATCCGTAGTCCCAGGATACTCGCCAGTAATGACCACCCCTAATCTGAGCGACGGTGGGCTGGACGAGTCCCTTTTCGACTAGAACGCAACGGAGGGGCTGATTCTGATTTTGAGTCCAGAGCCTCTTTGTTGATCGCTAGTGGCGAACCATTTCCGGAAAGAGTTGATATCTTCGGCGCAGAGCAAATCGCCTTCGCGACACTATCACGACGGATCGCCTGCCCGGCTCGCCACAAAAGTGCGTCATTGACATGACCTGAACATCCTCGGCATGTGAAGCTTTCCCAATTGAGCGCGGCGGCTAGTTCCAAGCACCGATCGTACGAGGGGCATTCGTATCGCCTGCGCGGAGTTTCCGAGTTGGGAGCGGTTTGTACATCACCAGCGATTGGCTCCAAATCCTCCGGACACAGATCGTCAAAGCGCACCTCGAATGGTCCAGGAGAGCCGATCTGTAATTTGGACATGTTCATAGTAAACACGATGGCGTTTGACCGCGGTAGACATGCGAGCTGCGCAAACCTTACACAACTCGTATTCGTTATTAAACAGATGAGCTCGATTTTTGTTGTGGGCGAATCGAGCTAGGGCGACATCGAGTTCGACTGTACGAGCGCTCACCGCCTAACTGCTCGTCTCATGGGAAGACGACCGACAGCCATGTACGTTTCTCTAGTCTGCTCGGCAGGTTACCTCTGTAGACTAATATTCGGTATTTCTGTACCCTGCTAACAGGCAACTATTAAGACCCCCATGCAACTAGCAGAGACAACCCCCACAACTTCTGTGCAAGTGCTATCCGATATTGGTAGCGGGCGGAGCTTTGTTACGATTGTGGATGACGATCGATATGCCGAGTTAGTGAACTCCGTGGCGGGTCAGATATCGCGGAGGGCTCGAAGCGTTGTGCTCCGGACCTCAGCGATTCAAGCGGACAATTGGAGCGCTATCGCCAAAGATATGAAAGACGTTCTTTCTTCGCTTGGCATTCGACAATCAAGTTTTATAGGCGTCGGATCATGCGCGGCGCTCGCTGAGGACCTCGCCTTGTCAGCTCCTAAAAGTGTTCGCTCTCTTGTGGTTATCGATAGTCCGTTACGCCCTCACCCGACGATGTGGGAGCGCCTGGTAGACGCGCTCGAGCGTCGATTGCCGTTTGGTCTTCCACTCCGTCTTGGCTCCAAAGGATTTAACGTCCGCTCTTACGCGCACCGACTTCGATGCCCAGTCCTGACTGTGGCAACTAAACGTGCCACGCCATTCGTGAAATCGGAGCTCGCCGCGCTCGGAGCCCTCGCGCCGACAGCCTGGCACCTATCCCTGCGGGGAACCACTGAGGCAGACGAGGCGAACGAGCTATGCGACATCGTAGTGGGATTTCAAGATACGCCGGCGAAATGTCCGCAGAAGAATCGACAGGAGGCGGTGTGAGTACAAAGCGAAGTAGTGACGACAGTCCTCAAGTTCCGCGCCTGACACGGGATAGTATTCCTGACGTCGTGGCGACACTTAACGACGCGACCGCGGGTAATACGCCACGATGGAATGTGGTGGAAGCCCTTGAACTATTGATTGATTCGGGAAACTTTATAAGCGCCAAGGATTTGGCCAAGCGCATAATCCCTCTCATGAACGCTGATGGAAGAGAGCGTCTGTTTAAGGGATATCTCGCCCTCTGTGACCTGATGATTTCCGGTGCTCAGGCTCGATGCGTCCATGAACTCGAGTCGCTGTATGTCGAGATAAATCATAACGGGCATTCGCTTGCCGATCGCGTCCGCATCGCGTTGCTCCTCTCTCGAGCACTCTCGGTATGTGTGGGCATGGGGGTGTTGAGCGAGGCTTCGATTTTGCGTGCCCGGAACCTGTTGCAAGTGGAGCTGACCCGAGCAATCGAACAGAATCACCCTGAGTTTCAGTGTGTGGTGACAACCGAGCTCGCCAAAAGCTACTTGCACGCTCCGACGCCAGACCCCCAGGCGGCGCGTGCCATTCTCATTGATCCCCAATTGGCGGATGTGCTGACTCGAGTCACCTCCGATATTAGTTTTGATGTGCGGCGAATTTCGTACCAGGCTCTCAAGGCACTCGAGAGAACTCGCAGTGATAAGGGGTTGGAAGACCAGTTGAGAGCCGAGAGTCGCGTCGTCGGGGGTGTCGCGAGAGCGTTGGCTGAGCTGGCTATAGCTCGTCGAGCGGATTCTCCCTGTGACGACACGCTTCTCAAGGCGGCGGAGTTGATGGAAGCGAATCGTTTTATCTCTGGCTCCTTCGAAGCTCGCTTTCTTCTGGGATCCCGCGCCCTCGATCGGGGACATAACTCTGTGGCCGAGCGCCATCTGCGCCAAGCGGCGAAACTAGCGGATGAGGGGGGATTTCTGCATGGACAGTTGCTCGCGAGAGTGGGGCTCTTCCAAGCAGCGGTGATAGGCGGCCAGGAAGATGAGGCTTTAAACCGATGTGAAGATCTCTCCAATTTTATGTCCTCAGAGGTCGCTGTTGGAGCTATGGGTCTCAATGTCACCGCGGCTAGACAGATCGTCGGCCGTGTTAAGGACGCGTTAGCTATGGCCCAGCGTTGCGAGCTTTTTTTTACAACCAAAGGGATTTCGGAGGGTGAGTCGCAGGCCCTGCACTCTATCGGTTCGTGCCATGCGCGGTTGGGAAGCTGGGGAGACGCGCTCGTCGCTTGGGAGCGCGCCGTTCAGATAGATGAGGCGCGCTGCGCGTTTATGCCGGCGTGCGAGAGGAGCGCGTCGGTTGTCCAGGCGCTCGTTATGCGAGATGTTACATCCGGTGGAGAGGTGGAATCAGGGACCGCTTCGCGATGCCAGGAGATCCTTGATGCGTCGTGCCAGATGTTGAGACGATTCGGCGAGTCCGTCGACGCGCGGAGGATTGAGGCGCGATTGCGAACCGTCAACGCCCAGTTGTGCGTTATGACGAAGAACTCAGTGACCGCGCTTCGCCACACTTCCATCGCCCGAGATCTTTTTGAGACGCTGGCGATGGAGTTCGACGCTGGTTTAGTAGATGCTCTGAGTGGTTTGGCGCTCATAGAAGTTGGTAAGTCTGGAAGCGTCGAGATCTTAGAAGAGGCGGTTTTGACACTTCAGCGCCCACTGCAGTTTTTTGTCGGGGCCGAGTATCGGCATATCCGTTGGAAGGTCCTCTATTATCTCGCCGTCGCGGGGATGGGGATCTCTCAGCGCAAGACGCAGCCGATCGAAAAGCTTAAATGGAAGGAGCTGGCGACAGGCTGGCTCAAGGAATCTTCGCGTGAGCTGACACGGCTAGAGGAGGCGCGCGGTGGCGCGTCAACGACTGAACAAGACGCTGAGTTCTCGCCTGGTCTAAAGCCAGCGGCGTTAGAGACGCTCAAGATCACTCTGGGTGTAGGAAGTCAGAAAACTCGCCGTGCCGAAAGAGGGACTGTGTTTGAAGCCGGTCCTGGTGACGGTTACGTTCATTAGGCCCGTCGAAGCTACAGTATTTCGAGCAGGTTGCGAGTTCGACGCCTATTTCCATCCAACCGCGACCTGATGCTCAACGCAAACCGTCAGGTCTCGACAAATCATCCCTCAAGAGATTACACTATGTTCGCACTTTGCGGCTGGAGATGTGGCTCTCGCGCGCGGCAATCATTTCAACACGGATAGGTTAATGACTCAGTTTGCTCGGCACGCTCTTACGTTGATAACTCTGATTGTGAGCGGCGCTTTGACTCAGCGCGAGGCTCAGAGTCAGGAGAAGCTCGCGATCGTTGACGTCCAGCGTCTCGTCAACGATTCCATCGCGGGCAAGGCGGCTAAAAGCAATCTCGAAGGACAGATTAACAAAGCTAAGCTCAAGTTGGCTGGGCTCAAAAACGAGTTTGAGAAGCAAAAAAGCGACCTTGAGAAGCAATCCGCTATTCTGTCCGGCGCGGCGCTCGAACAGCGCAAGGAGGCGCTTGGTAAAAAGCAGGTGGACTTCCAGCGAGCATACCAAGATATGCAGCAGGATCTAGCTAAAGCGAATGACAAGGAAATAGGTAAAGTTATCAAGCAAGTGAACGAAGTGGTGAAAGAGCTCGCCGACAAGAGAGGATACACGTTTGTTTTCGAAAAGGACCGCCAGTCGGTTCTCTTCGCCTCGGGGCGGATCGACATCACTGAGGAAGTAATCTCCGCGCTCGATAAGACAAAGGTTGATCTGTAGAGAGGAACTGACATGGAAGAACAAGCTATGACTACCGAACACACACCAGTAACCATGGATATCCTAGAGATTCAGAAGTGGTTGCCACATCGTTATCCGTTCCTTCTCATCGATAAGATAGTTGATTTAGTGTCTGACCAGTACATCATCGCCGTGAAGAACGTGACGATGAACGAAGGGTTTTTTCAGGGGCATTTCCCTAATAATCCGGTAATGCCAGGAGTCTTGATCTGCGAGGCGATGGCGCAGGCCGCGGCGGTACTCGCTCGCTATTCTGAGCCAGTTTTGCTCAAGGAGAAGAATCTGTACCTCGTGGGAGCGGACAATTTTAAGTGGAAAAAGATGGTGCTTCCTGGTGACACTCTAAAGATCCACATGCGCAGCGTTCGCAAGAGGAATCCATTGTGGGTCATGCAAGGTGAGGTCTCCGTGGATGGAAAGGTCGTCACTACCGGCTCCATTTCAGCCGCGGCCGCTTGAGGTGTCATGGCTGACCTAGGCACTACCATACATCCGACCGCGATTGTCGATCCTTTAGCGTCGATTGGAGCGGGAACGACGATCGGTCCATATTCGATCGTCGGTCCCAACGTCATTCTGGGGAAAAATAATCGGATTGGAGCTCATGTCATCCTTGAAGGAAGAACGTTCATCGGTGACGAGAATACGATCTACCAGTTCGCCTCCGTTGGCGCGGCACCACAGGATCTCAAGTATCAGGGCGAGCCGAGTGAGTTGAGAATCGGAAGTCGGAACATAGTTCGCGAGTATGTCACGCTCCAGCCAGGGACGCTCGGAGGGGGGATGGTAACCTCGATAGGCGATCAGAATCTCTTTATGGCGAACACGCATGTCGGTCACGACTCTCATGTTGGCAATCGCTGCGTTATCGCGAATGGCGCCGCTCTCGCTGGGCACGTTACCGTCGACGATGGTGTTATTATCGGCGGCTTAAGTGGCATCCATCAGTTTGTGAAGCTTGGCAAAGTCGCCATGATTGGCGCGGGAGCCATGGTTGCTCAAGATATTCCGCCATACTGCATGGCCCAGGGTGACCGTGCCTCAATACAGGGGTTGAATCGAGTCGGTCTTGAGAGAAACGGTGGTTCCCGCGAGGATCTATCGGTACTTAGAGAGGTTTACCGCCTCATATTTACCCCCTCCGGCTCAGAGGCGAAAAGCAAGGTCTTCAAGGACCGGGTGGCTCAGGCGCGGGGGGTGGTTGGCGACAACGAACGCGGACTCGCCTTCGTGATGTTTATAGAAGGGTCCCAGCGGGGCATCGCCCCCCATCACCGCAGTGTTAGTTCAGCGGAATAGGCTAGGACTTTGACTTTTGGCGCACAGACTGCTAGCTTCCTAGCGTTAAGTTGCGAAAGCATAAGAGAAAGGCGGGGAGTCGCGGTCTTCTGAGACCGATACCCGTCGTGAATTGTTAGTAAGTTAGGAGCGTTGGATGAGTTCCGCAGGCGCAGGTGAGACAGAGCGAAAGATGGGCGATTTGAAGGCTGAGGATGTCGCCGTGGGGACGTTGAGTCTCTCTCAAAAAGGTTCCTCAGATGTAGTAAAGCAATTTCAGCGCAACTCGCAGGACTGCGGGTCTCCAGAGGTGCAAATTGCCCTTCTGACAAGGCGCCTTGAGATTTTAACGAAGCACTTTGGTAAGTTTCCAAAAGATCATCACTCTCGTAAGGGAATGATGGACATCATTTCGCGTAGAAAGCGAATGCTCCAGTACCTCAAGGGCGAGGATATTACTCGCTACCGAAGCACCATCTCGGCTCTCGGACTCCGTAAGTAAATCTGACGCCGATAGAAAGGGGTTCTTGCGCCCCGTTCCTCGTGCCGTGCAGTATTAGGTCACGATAACGGAAAGCAGATTCCCTGGCTGGCGGGCATGTATTCGTGTGTCCGCGCTGGGCGTATTAATGACGTAAGGAAAATACATGTATATAGTAGAACGAGAATTTCACGGACGTACTCTCAGGATCGAGTCCGGTAGAATCGCGAAGCAGGCGGCAGGTTCCGCCCTCGTGACATATGGCGAGACGATGGTACTCGTGACCGCGTGTTACGGTGCGGAAAAAGACGTTGATTTCTTCCCCCTCACTGTTGATTACTTTGAGAAGACATACGCGGCCGGCAAGATCCCCGGAGGCTTTTTTCGCCGCGAAGGTAAGCTCTCAGAGAAGGAGACGCTCGTCTCGCGTTTGATCGACAGGCCATGTCGACCGCTTTTCCCTGAGAACTTCCACCGTGAAGTTCAAGTTATCGCCACGGTTCTCTCGGCTGATGACGAGAACGATCCAGACACTTTAGCGATGATTGGAGCATCAGCGGCGCTTACCATTTCAGACCTTCCCTTCGAAGGACCAATGTCGGGTGTTAGAGTTGGTCGAATCAATGGCAAGCTCCTGATTAATCCAAAACAATCGGAGCTCGCTCAGTCTGACCTCAACTTCATTCTAGCCGGAACCAAAGACGCTATCGTGATGGTAGAGGGTGGCGCCCAAGAAGTTCCGGAAGAAGAGGTTCTCGCTGCGTTGTTTTACGCTCACGAGCAACTTCAGATCGTGAACGAGATGCAACTAGAGCTACACAAGAAGCTCGGTCAACCGAAGATGGAAGTCGCGGTAAAGGCTTACGATGAGGCGCTCTATAATCAGATGGTGCAATTCGTAACGCCAAAGATTGCGGCGGCCGCTAAGAACGTTGAGAAGCACGTGCGTGGCGACGCTGTTGGCGAGGCAAAGAGGGCTCTTATCGCTGAGTTCGTGAAAGAGGGTGACGCTAACGCCGCTGTCGTGGCAAAGCTCGCGGCAAAGGCGTTTGAGGACACTCACTACAAGGTCGTTCGAGACCTTGCGTTGTACGAGGGCGTTCGTCTTGATGGTAGAAATACCACGACGGTTCGGCCGATCGCGATCGAGGTTGGCTTGCTTCCTCGCACGCACGGTTCAGCGCTATTCACTCGTGGAGAGACACAATCGATAGTGGTGTCAACGCTGGGTACCGAGGCTGAGGCTCAACGCATCGACAGTCTTATGGGCGATGCGTCTAAGACCTTCATGCTCCACTACAATTTCCCTCCATTCTCCGTTGGTGAGACGAAGCCAATGCGAGGACCAGGTCGTCGGGAGATCGGGCACGGAGCGCTCGCCGAGCGCGCAGTGCGTGCGATCCTTCCAGATATCAAGGCGTTTCCATATGTGATTCGAATCGTTTCAGAGATTACTGAGAGTAACGGCTCGAGTTCGATGGCGACGGTGTGCGGAGCGAGCCTCTCCTTGATGGATGCGGGAGTGCCAATTAAGGCTCCTGTAGCCGGTGTGGCGATGGGTCTTATCAAGAGCGACGACAAGTATGTTGTCCTCACCGATATCCTCGGCGACGAGGATCACCTCGGTGATATGGACTTCAAGGTTTGCGGAACTACCAAGGGTATCACCGCGCTCCAGATGGATATCAAGATTAAGGGTCTTGATCGTGAGATTATGGATAAGGCGATGTTGCAGGCCCGAGACGGACGCTTGCACATCCTCAATGAGATGGCTAAGGCCATCGACTCGTCTCGCGCTGACCTTAGCCGATATGCGCCTCGAATCGTCCTGATCAAGATCAATCCCGAGAAGATACGAGATGTTATCGGACCAGGTGGTAAGACCATCCGTTCGATCACTGAATCTTGCGGCGTGAAGATGGAGGTTTCGGATGACGGTACGGTGAGCATCGCGAGTAATGATAGCAACAAGGTCAAGAACGCTATCACTATTATCGAGAGTCTCACTCAGGAAGCCGTTGTGGGTAAGATCTACAAGGGAATCGTGAAGCGGCTGGCTGATTTCGGTGCCTTTGTGGAAATCCTCCCTGGTACTGACGGTCTAGTGCACATTTCTCAGATCTCCGAAGATAAGATTCGTCGTGTTGACGATGTTCTATCAGAGGGCGACGAGGTGATGGTGAAGGTTCTAGAGGTCGACCGCCAAGGTAAGATACGCCTTTCGATAAAGGAGGCGATTAACGACCTTAAAGAGCAAATAGCGTAATCGCTTTTGTCTCGTTACTGGAATCAGGGGACGTCGGTTTTCCGTCGTCCCCTTTTTGCATAAGGCTACCTATGCGTCTGTGTTGGTCCTTTGCCGTCTCCGCCCTGATTAGCGCCACCTGGACTCTTGTTTGTGCTCTGGGGGTGAGCATCGCCTGCAGTCGCCATGCGGTGTCGCAAGAGCCGGAGTTTAAGCCTCGCTGGGATGGGGTGGTAAAGCCGAAGAGATCCAAGCCGCCTGAGGAGCGACAGCAGGCCCCGGCTTCGATTGAGAATCATGCTCTCTATTCCTTCGATCGTTACGCTGACCAATTGCGCCAGATCTGCAATCTGCTCGAGCGAGACCACCGACGGGAGAGATTAAGTCGGGCCGCCTTTGATGAGATTCGTATTGGGGTCGCGTGCAAATCGTGCAAGGCGTTTCTGAGGGAAGTAGTCGAGCAGTGTCACTATCGGAAGACGGTTGTGCCAAGGCCCACGGTCGCGACGAAGCAAGCTACAGAGACCCCGGCCACTGATGGGGCGACTCCGACCGGCGCTGCGTCAGTCACGACACTGGCAGCCGCTCGGTATCCGCTTACTGAGGCTCTCGACCGCGTCAGCTCCCTGAGTTCTATGCTATACGAGCGAGACGGCGGCGATGGCACTGTGTTTGAGTCGGTGCGGTTCTTTGCTGATGTTCTGATGAGGCTGGAAGATCTAAGCCCTGCCGAGCGCGACTATTATGGTATCTTTACCGCCTACCTACTCTCGGCATGGGATGGTCGCCCGAATTCGCTCCTTGAAAGCCATGCACCCTTAAAAGAAGACGTACGCTCCCTCTTTGAGTAGAATTAGCACCCTAAGTTCAATCATATCTATTACTTATTCCGACCACTCGCCTCCTTACCAACTTGCGTCGGCAAAATCCGACCTCGTCACCACGGCGCTTAGCTAGGTAAATCACCCAGTTTATTGACTTTTTCACCCTTACCCGAATAGTATCTGCCGTCCGGACGCATCTTAGAGCTATCGCCCTGAATGCGGCGGTCGAGTATTTTTTGTGGTGCGTGTTCTTCACTTTTTCGATCCGTGAGGTAGGCGCCCGCAAAAACATTTATGACGTTAAACATCGGATCGAGAAAGCTATAGCTACATACATGACAAGTTCATTTTCAGCAGGCTCCTTTGGGGGCTTCAAGAGCGGAGACAGCGAGGGGAGTTTTGCGAGTGAGTTCGAGGCTCTTCTTCGTGAGCGAGTTGATAATATTCGCCCCGGCAAGATAGTTCCGGGGGTTGTTACCTCCGTCGGTAAAGAGATGGTTTCGGTAGACATCGGATTCAAGTCCGAGGGTGTCGTTCCAACTGAGCAGTTCCTCAATACAGAGGGGAAGATCGCCGTACGAGTTGGCGATTCAGTTGACGTTTTGATCGTGGCACTTGAGAACGACATGGGTCAGGTGCTTCTCTCAAAGGAGAAGGCTGATCAGAAGCGAGTTTGGGAAAACGTAGAGTCTGCGTTTAAGACTGATGCTCGTATCAAGGGTAAGGTCATCCAGAAAGTTAAGGGTGGTCTCCAAGTTGATATCGGAATCCCCGCGTTCTTGCCAGGTTCTCAGATCGACATCCGACCACACAGAAATCTCGATAAGTTCCTCGGTCAGGAGTACGAGTTCAAGGTTCTCAAGATCACTCGTGACAAGGGCAACATCGTCCTTTCGCGTCGCGCGGTTCTTCTTGGTGAACGTGACGAGCTCCGTTCGGCGACTCTCAAGGTTCTCCAAGAGGGTGTCGTTATGGAGGGAGTTGTTAAGAACGTCACTGATTACGGGGCGTTCATCGACCTCGGTGGAATCGACGGTCTTCTCCACATTACTGACATCTCATGGGGACGTATTAACCACCCATCCGAGAAGCTTTCAGTTGGACAGACTGTTCCTGTCGTGGTTCTCAAGTATGACCAGGAGAAGGAGCGTGTCAGCCTCGGAATGAAGCAACTCACGCAGGATCCATGGATCACCGCGCACGAGCGCTTCCCAATGGGCGGACGTATCAAGGGTCGAGTTAAGTCGGTCACGGATTACGGCGCGTTCGTTGAGCTAGAAGAGGGCGTTGAGGGACTCATTCACGTATCTGAGATGAGCTGGACGAAGAAAGTTCGACACCCATCCAAGATCGTTACTGAGGGCGAGACAGTTGAGGCGGTTATTCTCGGTATCGATTCCGAGCAGCAGCGCATCAGCCTTGGTCTCAAGCAGCTCATGCAGAATCCATGGGAAGACCTGCAGAGGACTCATCCTGTTGGATCGCGAGTTAAGGGCAAGGTTCGCTCGATCACCGAGTTCGGTATCTTCGTTGGTATCGAAGACGGAATCGACGGGCTTGTTCACATCTCTGACTTCTCGTGGACAAAGAGAATCAAGGATCCGAAGGAGATTCAAGAGCTGTTCAAGAAGGGTGACGAGGTTGAGGCAGTTGTACTCGACATCGACATCGCGAATGAGCGCTTGAGCCTCGGCATCAAGCAGCTCTCAGAGGATCCGTGGGATACTATCGCTCAGCGTCATCCAGTTGGAACAAAGGTGAAGGGTAATGTTACCGCTATCACCGAGTTCGGCGTGTTTGTTGAGATAGAGAGCGGTGTTGAGGGCTTGATCCACAACTCACAGCTTGGTCTCGATAAGGCTCAGGATGTCGCTCAGGCGTTCCCAGTTGGAACTCAGGTAGAGGCAGAGGTAACAAATGTCGACACCCAAGAGCGACGAATCAGCCTCAGCTCGAGGGCGATCAAGGAGCGTGCTCGTAAGGACTACGACACCCAGTATATGGGAGATGACGAGGGTACTCGAGTTACCTTCGGAGATCTCATCCGTGAACAGATGCGAGGTGGCGACAAGGAGTAATCCGGTCGCGCGATAGTGTCAAATAAAGGAGGGATCGGGGTCAACCCCGGTCCCTTTTTGATTTACCAAGCGCCAACCCGTGCGCGGTATTTCACAAGGTGAGCGCGCTCTGGCGCATGGCTGATATGCCAAATCTTGCTCTAAATCCTGCCAACGATATACGCGACCCACACCTCGCACGGCTCGCCCTTCGCGCGGCGATGAAACACGCCGCTGCCCCGACCATCGCGCGCCGTTCCTTCCCAGTAGACAACAGTGTCTTTAAATCCGGCGTCTAGCATCGCGTCGCGAATTTCTGGGATGCTGTACATACGCCAATTATAGGAGAACACGCGATTCCTCTTTCGTTCTCCTGTTCTCTCAAACGAGAGGTGAAAGCGAGTCTTGTTCGTAATCGGATCAAACTCAGACTGTTCAAAGTAGTACTTCATCCCAGACAGACGCTTGGTGTCTACGCACGGATGGCCGTGCTGCGGACCACCAAAGATATCAACGACGAACAGCCCTCTGGTAGCTAAGCGCTTGCGACAGCTCTCGAAATATCGAACAAGGGTCCTGCGTTCCTGAAAAACAAAGTAACTAAAATTGAAAGCGCATATTATATCAGCCCGCGGCGCCCGCGACGACATAACATCAAGCTGTCGCACCTGCACTCGTGAGCGCCGCTTCTCGTCGAGTTCGGCGAGATACTTCTTCGTTCCATATCTGATCGGATCGGGGTCGATATCGAGCCCCCAAGCGCGAGCGGAATCGTCATGCTTGACCCACTCGCAGCAGAGCGCGAACGTGCCGCAAAAGTCCTCACGTAGCGTCTTGGGTGTCTTTCCCGATAGCTCGCTATAGACTCGTCGGAGGAAGCGGGCGTCTTCGCTAGGGGATTGAACCGCGAGGGCGTATGCTGCGTGCTTATCGAAGGCTTTGCGTGGGGTGCTCATAACGGCTCATCCTGCGGCGTACAAAGGTACCAAATTATCGCAGATAATATATTCTTTCATTGAGACAAAATCGCCAAGCTACAAACGTAGTGACGTCATCCTAGGGACTCTATCAGACGACTCGCACGGGCGACACCGGTAGTGCACAGGGATAGATTCTCGACTGATGCGCGCCTCTCGAGCAACGATTGCTGAATACTTAGTCTTCCCATGGCGTGATCGAGATACGAGTCTTGTGAGAGTCGGCTAGACAAGCCGCCTCACTTACGACTTGATAGCAGTCCGACTCACGCCACTTTTCCCCGCGCCTCACCGTTGCGCTTCTCATTATCCGCCAGCGTTAGTAATTCCTGTGGTGAAAACGGTTTCGATAGTACCCCCCGGGCACCTAGGGCGATAAGGGTGGCTCGGTCATTGGGAGTGGCATGCCCAGACATTATAACAACTGGGATGGTGTGGTGCCGATGTCGAATCTGCCGCAAAACCTCCGCGCCATCCATGATGGGCATCCGCAGGTCACTTACTACTATGTCGACGGTCGGATTGTGAGTCAGGTAGGAGAGGGCCTCGCTACCAGAGGTGAAGAGGGCGGTCTGGTGTCCGAGAGTTTGCAGCACTAGACCCAGCGCTCGAAGCACCCCTTGATCATCGTCGATGAGAACTATCTTTAGTGGTCCAGACATACACTACCCCCTATGCTCCTTCTATTCTGATGCCGCAGAGAGCAATTAAATGCGCTCAATTAGTGGTAAAGTAGTTAGACCGGGCAAGGTGGTTGATAAGTTGCTAAATTATCGGAGGTTATTGGTGTGAAACTCTGTTAAAACGGGTTTGCCTTCCGCAGAGCACCATGTTTCTATACCCAACCGATGGCTTATACTGACTAAGAGAATCGTTCGAAAACGTATGGGACTTGCAGCTATTAAACCAACTCTACCCCCAATGATGCTCCGCTACCTTGAGTACAAGGAGCAGTACCCCGACGCGCTTCTCTTCTTCCAAGTTGGCGATTTCTACGAACTCTTCTATCAAGACGCCATAACGGTCGCTAAGACCCTTAATCTCACCCTAACCTCCCGTGACAAGAATAGCCCCGATCCAATTCCGATGTGTGGCGTTCCGATCTCGGTCCTGGATGGTTATGTAGACCGACTATTGCCGATGGGATATTCCGTGGCCGTGGTGAGCCAGACAGGATCTGGTAGCGGAGTGGACCGAAAACTCGAGCGATTCGTCACCCCGGGTATGCGTCTGTTTAATTCAGTAGTGTCTGACCATCAGGAGAGCTTAATAGCGGCGGTGGTCCTTGAGCCAGAAAGCCGAACCGCGGCTTTAGTCGCTACCGATCCCCAGACCGGCGTAGTTCGAGTGAAGGAAGGAGTGGACCTGATAAACATCCCCCGTGAGATCTCGGCATGGATGGCAAGAGAGGTACTATTACCACGCCAGCTGTTCGGAGAGAGGCTCGATCGCAGGTCGTCGTGGATACGAGCTGTCGAGGGCGTCATCGGAGCGCAGGCGTTGCGCTTTCGAACGGAAGTTTCCGGCAGTCAGGAATCCGAGAGGCTTTTAGAAGATCGCGCTCGTCACGAGTTTCACGCGTTGAGCCCGACGGGTAAGCGCTGTGTGCGCCTATTACTCTCGTATCTAGACGAGATAACGCTCGGGAATCCACTGCCTGTAAAAGACCTGGGGCTCGACAGGGGGACGGGCAGCGTGGCGATCGACGCCGCAACGCGGCGTAATCTAGAGTTAGTTCAAAACACAAGAGACGGCTCGGCGTCAGGAACTTTGTTTAGCTTTCTCAATACGAGCGATACACCGGGTGGCGCGCGTCTTCTTAAGTCTTGGCTGCTCGCGCCTTTGGCCTCAGTGCCCGAGATCCTTGACAGACAGGGTGCTGTGGGTGAATTAACGGAGAAGTGCTTCGATGTGCGAACACTTCTCGCTGGACTCGGAGACTTAGAGCGGCTGGCCGCGCGCGTGCAGCTCCAAATAGCGTCCCCCAAAGACCTCGGCGCAATACGCGACGCACTCGAGCGAATTCCGACCGTAGTGGGCGTTCTAGCCGGAACGAATAGCCTCATGGTGGGACAAATTAAGAGCGACCTTCGGTGCCCCGATGATCTCACACACGCTCTTGGTTCGGCTCTCGTAGATAGCCCTCCGCACACGGCGCAAGATGGGGGTGTGATCAGACAAGGCTTTGACGCGGAGCTCGACGAGATAAAACGCCTACGAAGTGATGCTGATGAGTGGCGGACGGCTTTTGAGACGCGGGAGCGGCAGGCGACTGGGATCTCAAGTTTGAAGGTGCGCTCGAATGGGGTAATTGGATTCTATGTCGAGGTTCCGACCGCGCAGGTGGCTAAGATGCCGGCGCACTACCAGCGGCGCCAGAGCACAGCGAATTCAGAACGATTCGTAACGGCCGAGCTTAGACAGCATGAAGAGGCGGTAGTTACCGCCGTAGACCGACAGGTGCGACGAGAACAGACTCTGTTCGCCGGCGTACGAGCACAGACCTTGCTGCATGTAGAGGATCTCCGCAGGATATCAGGCGCGTTGGCGAAGCTAGACGCGCTCGTGGCGCTTTCTCTGGCGGCGGTAAACAATCAATGGGTGTGTCCAACAGTTGTCGATGGACCTATTCTGGATATTCAGCAGGGGCGCCATCCAATAATCGAAAAGCTCCTCGGGGGAAGCTTTATTCCCAATTCAGTTTCTTTCGGCGTTCCGGAGCCGACGTGCTTTGTGGTGACAGGTCCGAATATGGGCGGAAAATCCACCTATCTCCGCCAAACGGCTATTATCACAATCCTGGCGCAGATCGGTTCATATGTGCCCGCTCAATCGGCGACCATTGGGGTAGTTGACCGAATCTTCGCCCGCCTGGGATCCGCCGATGATCTTCACGAGGGTGAATCCACATTCATGGTGGAGATGCGAGAAGCCGCGCATATCCTGGCGAGCGCGACCGCTCGTTCGCTTGTTCTTATCGACGAGCTCGGACGAGGCACCGCGACCAGCGACGGACAGTCTCTCGCCCAAGCGATTCTAGAGCGACTAGCTTTTGAGACTGGATGTCGGACGCTCTTCGCGACGCATTACCATGAAATCACCTCGCTAGCCGATAGCTCCTCGCGCATAGCGAACCTCTCGGTAGGTTCCGTGGAAGAGGAGGATCGGGTCGTGTTCACTCATGCGATTCAAGCGGGGCCGGCGCCGCGTTCCTACGGACTTGAGGTCGCGAAACTCTCAGGACTCCCAGGGACCGTTATCACTCGAGCGAGCGAGATCCTGCGCTCTGATACCGTAGTTGAGACTCGGCGAGCCGTGACTCCGCCGCCAGAGCGTCAGCAGCCACTTTTCGCGGCCAGTCCAATTATCAAGAAGGATCCTGTCTTGGAGCAGATTCGGGAACGACTGGAGCGGCTAGATGTCGACAGCCTCTCGCCTAGGGAAGCTCTCAACGCGCTGTATGAGTTAACGCAAGAGATCTCCGATCGATAGTGTCGATACCAGACCGCTTGTGGTGACGGAGTCACGCCCCGAGCATTCCTTTGAACTGACCTTGGCGTGATAGTTCGGCGTTTGACATCACGATTTCTCGTTGCCGATGGTATGCGAGACGTTTATCGTTATCGGGTGAGAATGCTTTTTGACCTACGATGGCACTTTATCCCAGGCGCGATATTCCTTGCGTGCCTACTCCCGATAACCGTCGCTTACTCGGCGCCGTCAACTCCATCTTCTAGAGCGCGAGCTGAATATGTCCGACTTCGAAATGTCGACCCGGCGGGAACTGACTCCGCGTATCAGACTGAGTGGGAAGCTCTAGCCACCAGGATGCGGGCGCTACTGGGAGCCAGCGTAAAGGCCGACGACATTAATTACATCCGCGTTCTCTGCGCTGACACGCATATGCGCCTCTACCGAACCACGAGGCAGCGATCCTACGTAATGACGGCGATAGAGTCGCTCAAACCGATATTCGCCCGTGACGTGAGGTCAGATGAGGCGCCATTAGTGGCGGAGGCGGCACTGCTTATGGGAGACCTCAGCCTGGCGGCAGGCTCCCACGCTGACACTACAGGCGAATGGTATCAACACGCGACGGCGTCTGGCGGTGAGATCGCCGAGGTGGCTAAGAGTCGGCTCCTGGGTCTCGAGCTTAAGACCTTCAATCGTTTTATACCGTCTCGTGACCTTGAAGTGCCCCGCTTGGTATCGAACGGTGGCGTGCGATCGTCGCGCATGGCCCCTATCGTTGTGCTCGATCCTGGTCACGGAGGCGGAGACGCGGGCGCTACGGGAAGCGATGGGCAGCTAGAGAAGAATCTCACCCTCGATGTGGCCAGGCGGGTTCGAATCCTCCTAGAGAAACGATACGGTTTCAATGTGCTTCAGACCCGAAGCCGAGACCAATTTGTTCCCCTGGCGAGACGAACCTCCTACGCGAATAAGAAAAAAGCCGCTGCTTTTATAAGTCTTCATGTGAACGCCTCACAGGAACACGACGCGGACGGCCTAGAGGTATATTATCTCGATAACGCTAATGATGAGGCGAGTCGGAAACTAGCCGAGCGTGAGAACGGCGTCCGAGAGGGAGAACACGTTGACGATCTCTCCTTCATGCTTAGCGATCTCATTCAATCCGGCAAACTTGAGGATTCGATCGTACTTAGCCGCGTGGTGGAGTCATCACTCAAGGCTAGAGCCATCAGTCGCGCCAAAGGTGTGCGCTCTCTCGGTGTTAAACGAGGTCCATTCTTCGTGCTGGTTGGGGCGCATATGCCATG
This sequence comes from uncultured delta proteobacterium, assembly GCA_903904735.1. Lineage (GTDB taxonomy): Bacteria > Bdellovibrionota_C > UBA2361 > UBA2361 > OMII01 > OMII01. The sequence continues at coordinate 93,671 of CAIVDM010000191.1, read as the reverse complement.
CACGCTTATTGAGATGCTGTTCATTGACAATCCATCCGACCGTGCGATGCTATCCAGAGAGGAATTTCGGTCTGCGCTGGCGCTTGGCGTGGCAGACGGAATCTACAAGTTTGTATCGAAACAGTAGGGTTGCAAAATGCTTGAGATTGTCACGGTGCCGGTGACGGTATTCGCTCAGAATGCGCGGATTGTCTACGATAGTGACACTTTGGACGCTGTCGTGATCGACCCAGGTGGTGACGCGGACGCCTTGATTGAAGAGATCGGGCGCAGAAACCTCTCGCCGCGAGCTATTTGGTTAACGCACTCACACTTAGATCACTGCGCTGGAGTGGCGCCGCTGCTAAAAAAGTTCTCGGTGCCGCTGTTCGCTCATCCAGACGAGATGCAGATGCGCGCTCAGCTGCAACGTATAGCCGCGATGTATGGCTTGCCACCAACCGAATGGGCGAACTGTCCGGAGCCAGACACCTCCCTGCGCGGAGGGGAGAGTGCTTCGGTCGGATCGCACAGAGCTGAGGTACTGTTCGTGCCAGGGCACTCGCCGGGTCATCTTGCCTTCTACTTTGCCAAGAGCGGCGTACTTCTCGGTGGAGACTGCCTCTTTCAGGGTTCGATCGGTAGAACTGATCTGCCAGGAGGCGATCACCACCAGCTCTTAGCTAGCATTCGGGACTCTATCCTAACCCTTCCCGATGATACGCGTGTCCTCAGTGGACACGGCCCCGACACAACCGTTGGATTCGAGCGTGAAAACAACCCGTTTTTATCATAACAGCCTGAAATGCCAGGAATAATAACTAATCGACAAGCGTTTACTACCTCTCACAACAGGGGTACGCTAATTAAATGATCGGTCCAAAATCTCGTCGTACGCGTATTGTTTTGGGTGTAACTGGGTCCATCGCGTCCTACAAGGCGGTTGATCTAGCGCGGTATTTTATGAAGCGCGGCTGCGATGTGCGCGTTGTGATGACCGAGTCCGCGACCAAATTTGTAACGCCCCTAACGTTTCAGTCCCTCACCCATAGTCCGGTAACTCTAAGCTTCTGGAATGAAACTGCAGCGGGGAATATCGGTCATATAGAGCTAGCAGATTGGGCCGAAGCGCTCGTAATTGCCCCCGCTAGCGCTGATTGTATCGCTAAACTGACCATCGGAGCGGCCGAATCGGCGTTACTTGCGGTGGCACTCGCCACACGAGCACCGCTCATAATTGCGCCAGCGATGAACACAAATATGCTTAGTCACCCGCAGACTCAGGACAACATAGCCGCATTACGCGGGCGAGGGCATACAATAGCAGAGCCCGAGACGGGAGAGCTCGCGTGTGGCTGGGTTGGAACCGGGCGACTGGCGTCAAGGCGCGAAATTTACCTGCAAACCATGCGTGCGATCGGACCAAGGGATCTGCTTGGAAAGAGAATAGTGATTTCCGCGGGACCAACTCGCGAGATGATTGATCCAGTGCGGTATATCTCAAATCGCTCCTCAGGAAAGATGGGGCTGGCGCTCGCCACGGAGGCTCACCGGCGAGGAGCTTCAGTGACGCTGGTTCACGGACCGATCGTTGGGATAGCGAGTTTGAGCCGGGATATTCGCAGGATGGCGGTAACGTCAGCGGCTGAGATGAGCGACGCGATGAAGGGTTGTGTGGCTGGGGGCCGCGGTGAAACTGAGGCGGATGTGGCGATCATGGCCGCCGCGGTAGCTGACTATCGTCCGGCCACAATCGACGCGAATAAGATCAAAAAGGGGCCTTCGGTGCCAACTCTTCCGCTCGTCGAGAATGAGGACATCCTCAAATCGCTGGGACAAGTGGGAGTAGCTAATCGGAAGACGATGTTGGTTGGCTTTGCTGTCGAAACAGGAACGCACGAGCAACTGGTCGCTGAGGCGAAGGTGAAGCTTGGTCGAAAAGGCGCCGATATCATTGTTGGAAACAGGGCGGAGGACGCCTTCGATAAGGGAACCAACCAAGTTTGGATAGTATCCGCGGACGAAGAGCCGCTCCATATAGAGACCAGCGCGAAAAGAGTCATAGCGCGAGCGATACTTGATAAGATAGTTATGCGTCTTCGACAGTTGACCTCCTGCGAGCTTACACACTAACTCCCTGCCTAGAGGCATCGGGAATCCGAACTTGTGCGGTGTTTGTGGTGTGATACTCTCACTTGAATGAAATTGGATAGAGCCTCGCTAGCCTGTTTTCTCGACAAAATCGCCGTTAATTATCCGGCAGGGCTGCCGCTGACGGCTCTCGTGCCCGAGAAGTCCCAACCAAGGAGAGAGTGTCTATTCGTGCTCATAAGCGCGGACAGCTCTCTCAGCGCGACTCATGCGGATCTTTTGGAGGCGATATGCACCAAGGGCTTGAAGTTTGAGCGCTCGGTCTGCGATATCCGCGTGGTGCCCACGTGGTCGGGCGTGTCGGTTGACGATGCCGCTCCCCTTACGGTGGTTCTTGGCGCCGATAAGGAGCCAGGTACCGTTGAGGTAGTCGCTGGAGGTAAGGTTCTTTACAGCCATCCAATTGATTTGATAGCGACACAGGTGGGCTTAAAGCGTGATTTCTGGGGGCATCTTCAAGCCTTACTGCGTGGATAGGAATCTTCCGCCGCAGGCTTTAACGTGGCATAGTCCCTGGTAACTCTATGGTCTGGTTGCTTCTGCTCAGCGCTGGTGCGCTATCGCTGTTCGTTGTCTTGGTTTGGCGCACCAATCGAGGTGCGAAGGTAGATGGGGCGGTGATGATCGGCCTCGAGGGTGAGGCGCGTGAGACGTTCACTTCAAGCGGGATGGTTCATGTCCGAGGCGAGCTATGGCGAGCGACCACCCCCAGAGGGATTATCGAGCGGGGAAGTACCGTGCGAGTGGTCGCTATGCGGCCCGGGTTAGTTCTCGTGGTTGAAAAGGTGCCGTCTAAATAGTGTAGAGAGGTCGCTCAATGAACATCATCGCATTAACCATGATTGCCCTGGGCGGGATCGTCTATTTTAGCGCCTATTCAATTAAGGCCTACGAGCGCGGTGTGGTATTCCGATTCGGCGTATTCCAAGGGCTCAAGCAGCCGGGACTACGATTTATACTCCCGTTTATCGATGAGCTGATACGAATTGACCAACGCATCATCACGATGGACATACCGCCACAGGATATTATCACCCGGGACAACGTATCCATAAAAGTCAACGCGGTGCTTTATTTTAGGGTGGTAGATCCCGGGCAGGCGGTTCTCACCGTTGAGAACTATCTCTACGCGACAAGTCAGATCGCGCAGACAACGCTGCGTAGTGTCTGTGGTGAAGCCGACTTGGACGATCTCCTCTCCCAACGCGATCAAATCAACCACCGAGTGCAGGAGATTCTCGACCGACAAACAGATCCGTGGGGTATAAAAGTCACGAGCGTTGAGGTGAAGGACATAGATCTTCCCCAGGAAATGCGACGCGCTATGGCGCGACAGGCTGAAGCGGAAAGAGAACGACGAGCGAAAATTATTCAAGCCGAGGGCGAATTTCAGGCTGCCGAGAAGCTCACCGCGGCGGCTAGCATTATGTCCAAAGAGGGGATTGCTTTACAGCTTCGATACCTCGAGACACTCAAGCAGATCTCATCTGAGAACAACTCCACGATACTCTTTCCGATACCGATCGAGTTCATGAAAGCATTCTCAAAGTCTTAATACATCGGTCAGTAGTAGTTGTGTCTCTCGAGCCATTTTCGTACCACCTTCCAGATGAGCGAATCGCCCAGCGACCAGTGTATCCACCGGAATCGGCGAAGATGTTGGTGGTTAATCGACGTGACGGCTCGATCCATCACGAGAGCTTCTCAGTAATTTCTCAGTTCCTGCGACCGAGCGATCGGCTGGTGTTCAACGACACGAGGGTCATGCCCGCGCGTTTTTATCCGCGCCTCGATACCCCCGAGGGGCATCAGGTGGAGTTAGTCCTTCTGCGTGAAGTGGCTGACAATGAGTGGATCGCGATCGGATACCCAATGCGACGCATTCGAGCCGCCAGCGCGCTGCTCTTTGGAGATCAACTCCGCGCGCGTCAAATATCATCTGACACCCCTGACCGCATCCGATTGAAGTTCGAGACATCATCTCGAGAGGAGACGTTCCGACTGATTGTGTCCCTTGGCACGATGCCAATTCCTCCGTACATCAGAAACGGACGCGCGGACGATCAGGACAAGATCGATTATCAAAGCATCTTCGCTGAACACGTAGGCTCGGTCGCGGCGCCCACTGCCTCCCTTCATTTCTCAACGGCACTGATTGAGAATATCAGAGCCTCGGTCGGCTGCCAGATCGATACGGTAACACTCCATGTGGGGGCGGCGAGTTTTCAACCTATTTTCGTGAATGGAGAGCTCCGACCACCGGGCACTGAGTTATTTAACGTGTTGCCAAGCTTAATTGAGAGTCTCCAGGCCAGTCGGAGCGCTGGCGGCAGGGTGATCGCTATCGGCACGACAGTTATCAGAGCACTTGAGAGCGCGGCGCGACAAGGCTCAAGCTCACACGACACTGAGACGTCCCTGTTCATTTCCCCAGGGTTCCAGTTCAGCGTCGTCGACGCCGTCGTGACAAATTTTCACCAACCGTCGACTACACATCTCTTACTGGTAGAGTCGCTCCTGGGTAAGGATCTGCTCTGTCGCTCGTACGAGACGGCACTCGCCAACGAGTATCGGTTTCTTAGCTATGGCGATGGGATGTTAATCTTATGACAGCACGTTACACCTTAAAGAAAATGGATGGAAAGGCCAGGCGCGGCTCGTTTCGAGCGCGCGCGGGCTCTTTCGAGACTCCAACGTTCATGCCCGTAGGTACACGCGCCTCCGTAAAGGGAGTCGATGTGCAGCGATTAGAGGAGCTTGGCGCGTCGGTAATGCTCGTAAACACGTATCACTTGTGGCTTCGCCCAGGACATGAGCGCATCAAAAAGCTCGGGGGTATCCACACGTTCACGGGCTGGAAGGGTCCCATACTCAGTGATTCAGGAGGCTTCCAGGTTTTTAGCCTCAAGAGCATTCGCACGATTACAGAGCGCGGTATTGAGTTTCGTTCCCATTTAGATGGCTCCAAGCAGTTCCTATCACCTGAGAAGTCTATTGAGGTCCAGCAGACCATGGGCGTCGATATCGCTATGGCGCTCGATGAGTGTCCGGCTAGTGACATCGATTTCGACTCCTTCAATCGCTCTCTTGATATGACCGTTCGCTGGGCGCGTCGCTCTCTTGACGCTCGAACCGACCCTGAGCTGTGTATGTTCGGGATAACACAGGGCGGTTGCCATCGGGAGCTACGAACCAAGTCCGCCCAGCAAATAGCCGAAATTCCATTTGATGGGTACGCGATCGGGGGTGTGAGCGTCGGTGAGCCAAAAGCCTCCATGTATGAGGTCTTAAGCTACCATCCCGACCAACTGCCGTCGGACCACATCCGGTATCTTATGGGTGTAGGGACACCGGAGGATATCGTAGAGGCGGTATCGCACGGCGTTGATATCTTTGACTGCGTGATGCCGACCCGTTCAGGTCGTTTTGGGCGGGTCTTTGTGGAAGACGATCCTCCGTTTTTCAATATCAAGAACTCAAGATACGCCGAGGATTCCAGCCCGATTGACCCGACCTGCACCTGTTTTGCTTGTCGGACTCACTCCCGGGCCTATATCCATCACTTGTTCAAGGTCGGAGAGATGTTGGGGCCCCAGCTGGCGAGTATCCACAACCTCACTCACTATCTCTCGTTGATGAGACGGATTCGTGAGTCGATAGAGGAGGGGACGTTCGCGTCGCTGTATGGGGTGATTAAGACGCGCTGGAAGGCGCTCGACCTTCATGCGTTAGCGGAATAGGCATTCCCCACTTCGAGTTGTGTCGCTAGCCCCCGCACACCACATCGAAGCGCGGGACTCGAAGGGCTCGCAGTAGGGGCCCTAAATATGTCTTGCTACCCAGCCATCTCGCTGCGACAATGAGACGTTGTTCCGTATTTTAAGGTTGATTTGCTAGCCGTGCGCTGGTAAACCTGCGAGTCCACTTTTGGGTTAGTAAGGGTATGGAATCGGAATCATTTCGCTCGCGCTTGTTAGCGCTTATTCAGAAGAGTCGTCGGGCTCTTCGCCTCTACAACAACACCGGTGGGCAATCTATCGTTCGCATGGAAGGGACCTCCGCTGAGTTATCGGCGGCTCAAGTCTCGGAGTGGCGCGACATCAATAGCCTCTTGCTCCGCAAGCTCACCGACACCGCGGACTCTGCAAGCACAAAGAAGTTGGTATACGACATTTTCGCGCTTCGAAGCGAGTTTCAGTCGCTGTGGCGTGGCAGTGAGAGCGAGCTGGTACAGCAACAGCGTGATCTGATAGCGAGCGCGGAACGCGGTGATTTTATCAAAGCGAGCGGTCTCGCCACGAGCTTAGTCAGCCTCAAAGCGAGGGTACAAGCAGGGCAAGCTGCCCATCACGAATTGGACCTCTTAATTAAGCGTAGTCGCGTAGTTCGACCCGCAGCAGAGCTAAGTGAGGAGGGCGCTACAGTACTCTCAACTATCGAGCTTCTCGATGAGCAGTCTGTACAGGATGCCCCGCACGTTCCACAGCCTTATTCACAGCCAAAGATAGCCGTTGGCGCGGGCAAGGTTATCCCTCTGAAGCGACGCTAGCGTTTGGACCGCAGAGCTTCCAGCTCTGCTTCTTGCGCCTGCGTCTGGAGCGCAGAGCTTCTACCTCCGCTTATTAAGCCAGGTTTATCGACAGAGTGAATGTTGTGAGCGGAGCTGGAAGCTCCGCGCCCCAATACATTACCCGATCTGCGTTAACACTCGGACAGGCGCCCCAGTGAAGGCGGACACCACTGGCACTGGTCCCGGACCGAAGGTTCGGTCGATCAAGGTCGCCCAGCAAAGAACAGGTATCCCACGTAAGGTCGCGCGAGTGTGAGCCTCGAGGCTTGAACGAGCGGTGGTAATTACATCCGTCACAAGGATCGAGTTGTATCCCTTGTACTTCTCTCCATGACCATTCGCCATCTTGCTCTCGATGTACTGCTCGAGGGGCACTTCCTGACCACGATTGTATAGTTCGGAGTACACCGCACACAGTCTCTCAGCGAAGAAAGAGTAGCCGCCTGGCAGCTTGAGAAATAGCTGTGGCTTGGACGGGGACACGACGTTCCGAATGCGCTCAGCAACGTACTCAGCGCATGCGTTTAAGTCATCGTCGCTTAAGTCCTCAACCCGATAAAATATCCGGCTCTCACAACGACCGCCTATCGGAACTGGCTCCTGATACTCCTCAGTAATGCGTCCGAAAACATCTTCGAGCTGCTCAATATCTGCCATTTTCATCTCCCCATTCTCATTCGAACCGCGGTCACCGCCTGCGAAAGCGTGGCGTCCTTTCCGTCCGATTCAGCGAAAAACTTATCTAACTCTCTCACGACGCTATCAGCGGTGAGCCCCTCCATATCGTAGATCCCTCGAACCCGTTCAAGACCATTAACGGCATTTCCGGGATTCTCTTTCACATATTCGATTGCTATCTCAGTTACTTTCTTCGCGTCACGCCAGCCGAACAGATAACCAGAGATAAACTGCTCCTTAGCTTCGTTTCTTAGCAACTTCCAAGTAGGCGAAAAGCTCGCCTCTGGCGCGTCGCTACTTTCCGAGCTCGCAGGGTGTGCGCGCGCCACGAGTAAGACTACTACGAAGGCACTTGCTAAAAGTGAGCGATATGAAGGCATGCAGCACCTAAAATCAACGCGTTACGGTGACATTTCGAGTCAAGCAGGCATCCAACGGGTTGCCTTAAATCGTTGATTATACAACAATTTAGCGAGCCCACCAGGGAAAAAAGATTGTGGCTGCCGATTTACGCCTGCTTTTGGCCTGGTGACAAGTTGATCATCAAGGTAGTACCCGTATGAACGATAATAGTCGCCCCTCATTACTCACCACGGTTAGCGATACTCCCCGAATAAGACGTCGAAAGACCAGGTCGGTAAAGGTCAGAGATCTCATTATCGGCAGCGAGGGGCCTATTTCCGTGCAGTCAATGTGCGCCACCAAGACACAAGACCTCGCCGCCACCACTCGCCAGATTCTGCTACTGTGGGAGAACGGTGCCGATATAATCCGCATCGCCATCGACAGTAGACGAGACGTGGAGGCTCTTGCCGAGATTAGAAAGCAGACAGACGCGAGGCTCGTCGTTGACCTTCAAGAGAGCTACAAGCTTGCCAAGGCTGTGGCACCTTTCGTGCAGAAGATTCGATACAATCCCGGGCATCTCTATCACCATGAAAAGGACACCCCGGTGCGGGAAAAGGTAAAGTATATCGTTAACGTGGCGCGAGAGCATGATTTAGCGCTTCGCATCGGCGTCAATTTTGGCTCGCTTGACCCCGCCCAAGCCGAGCATGAAGGCGACCCTATCGAGGTGGCGCTGACCTCGGCCAAGGAACATATCGGATATCTAGAGGATCTAGGATTCACCAATTACGTGGTCTCTCTTAAGAGCTCCGACCCCAACGACGTACTCGAGATTAACAGTCGTTTCGCTGAGCTTTATCCCGAGATTCCGCTGCACCTTGGGGTGACCGAGGCTGGGATGCTGCCCATGGGAGAGGTGAAGACACGCGTGGCGTTTGAAAACCTTCTGGCGCGGGGTATTGGCGACACGCTACGAGTCTCGCTTACACTTCCGCACGCGGAGAAGCATCAAGAAGTGCTCCTGGCGAAGAAGATAATCTCTGATGTGTATGCCGGACGTTTCCGTTCTGTTCCACGCTTTGAGCACGACGGGTTGAATATAATCTCATGCCCATCATGCTCACGAGTCGAGAACGAGGCGTTTGTGGAGCTCGCGCAAAAGGTTAAGGAGATGACTCACGAGTTCGCGGCGAAGAAACTTACCATCGCGGTGATGGGATGTCGCGTAAACGGTCCGGGTGAAACCGATGACGCCGACTTAGGCTTATGGTGCGCCCCGAGCCATGTTAACTTAAAGAAGGGGAGTGCTCTCCTCGGACAATTCTCATACGATGAGATTGTTCCAATACTCCGGAGAGAGATGGAGAAACTGGTCTCGGAGCGCGGACTCTAGTCATCGCTCGACTGCCCGTTGGGTATTAATTCTTTCACCTCAACATGAGGATATAGCTCTGTGAGACTTCTCGCGCCCGAATCACTTGATACGCCACAGAGAACAATCTTTGAGGAGTGCTCACGTTTTTTCCCCGAGGGCTCCGTCTGTGTCAATGTCGTATTGGGTCGTGAGGCTTGGGACGTTAGACCGCTGATCTTGACGCGCGGGAGCGTCAGTCTAATGAGGCTCTCACCTCGGCTCGATGAGACGCGCGCTCGTCAGCTAGCCGGAGACCTGGAGGGTTTCGCGCGACTCTTTAACCAAGAGATAAAGATTCAGCTAATCGCGGACAGAGGGCAGTTTTTTATCATTCGACCTTTTGTCGCTGACACCTTGCAGGATGAGCTTGAAAAAGGGCTTATATCGGGTAGAGGCGAGTTAGAGAGGCTCATCAAACAGCTAATCAAGTTAGTTGGAGAACTATCCCGTCGCAGCATGGCACATGGACATCTTTCCCCGGCCAACATCGCGGTAGCGAAGGGGGAGCTTGTTCTTCTTGATCCTTTGATGGGGGCGATTCAAGTCTCCACCGACCCGTTTCTTCCCCCTGAATCATCACTGGGTCTTTCTCCTGAACCCACGGCGGATCTTTTTTGCCTGGGCAAGATGATTCGAACACTACTCGGAGATTCACTATCACCCCGGCAGACGTCGGTCGTGGAACAGCTTCTACTCCCGTCCCCTCGGCATCGTCCTCCGTTAGCGGAGGTCGCGGTCGCTTTTGGTCTTCATGAGGGGACAGCTGCCCCATTGGGGGCGGAACAGGCGCACAACGGCAGTCGGACCAACGCTGGGAAGTTGGTGCGCTCAGCGGGCACGAGCACAGCGAACGGAACTAGGTCTGGAGTTGCTGACGTGTGGGAGGAGACGGAAGACGCGGCACCACAATCCAATCGTGGGTGGCTCCTCATTCCGCTCGCGCTGGTAGTGGGAGTATATCTCATCAAAGAGCGATACCCCTCGCTTTACTACTCCCTGGCGACTCGAGTGCCAGGACTGGTGTCTGAACACTCGGTTGAGTTCGAATCTGAGTGGGCGAGTCACCAGAAGCCGCGAATGCTAGTGGTCGCGCGGTCAGCGATTCTTCGAGACGACCCCGCGGCTATGAACGCTATAACCGCGGATATTCTTGGTGGAGCTAATCCTGAAGGGGTGCGGAGCAGGCTATTGCGCGTCGCGCTCGATGAATTGTGGCGCGATCAGCTCTCGCAAACCGACGTGAGGTCGGCGGTCGCTCTCGCTCTGATTCAAATGTTCCCGGAGGGTGCTCGCACGCTGCCAGCTCTCAAGACTCTTCATCCCGCGATCCTTCTGGCTATCGCCGGAGAGACGCAGCCTCTTAACCCAGGCAAGGAGCTTCAGTCGATCAGCCTTGACTCCTTGACGACTCTACCTGCCCCGTTTGGGGTCCTTTTCACGGAAATTGAGAAGCTGGGAGTGTCCAAGGTCGGTCATCCAGCGGCCATCGGTCTCGCGGCAATCGCAAGTGGAGATACGCGCCCTCAAGCGTTTGAGGGATTGATGACCGCCGCCACAGATGAGTCAAAGGCAAGAGCGCTCATTGGGTTAGTTGTTCCGATTGTGAGAGACAACTCTACCGCCGCCAACGAGCTCTTTGCCGCGATTCGAGATCGAGGGGAGCAGTTGGGTACCCTGACTAGTTGGTTCGCCCTTGAGGATCTGGCTGGCTGGTCTCGAGTTCCAGCGATGACGAAGCTGGATGTGGTCCTCAGCGCCACGACTGCCGCCGAGCTCGACCAAGCGCAATACGCCGACTTGCTCAAATATCCAGTTGCCGAGGCGCGAAATTTCGCCGCAAATATGCTGCAGAAGAAGGTCTTTACACAGGGTGCCGAGAAACTCCTTCTTACGCTCAGCAGCGACGCTAACGCCCTCTCACGGGAGCAGACCATCGCGCTTCTGGCCGCGCTGAAGGCGGAGCCATCGACGAGAGGTCAGTTTTTGACGAAGTGGTTTGAGCTTGAACCCAATGCGGACACTATTGTCCTGTTACTCGTGGCGAGATCTCATGCTGACAGCGCCGACCTTTTTAACCTTGAGGCGGCTCGCTATCTACGACGGAACACCTGGAGCGCTCCGTTCTCTCTTTTAGAGTTACTCGCGAAACACCCCGAGCCATTAGCTCGAGTGCTGGCATATGGAAAGCTCAACGTCGCGGTGGCTACGGAGCGCGATCTTCTCAAGAAGCGCCTATCCCTTGAGAAGGATGATGGGTGCCTCAAAGCTCTTATGGCCAAGCTCTCCATTGAGCCCAAAGGATAGAGGCCGGAACCCCTTGTCTCGAGGCACTGGGACTCACGTTCCTGCCGCCTATTTCAGATGCGTTTATTCGCTGCCAAAAAAATTGGGGCGCCGAGTTACCTCGACGCCCCATACAACTATCTCCTGATGGAGTTAGTTCTAGTTGGTTCCGCTACCATCACTCTGCAGACTCTGGATGTTGAAGAAGGTATTCATCATCGAACGGAGGATGAACGCGCCTACCGCGACCACCATACAGCTGAGCGCCATCTTGTACTGACCAAACGCCGCGCTCATGATAGCTCCGATTCCGGATGCCGCCATGATTAACGCTCCGAACGATCCTTCTAGAAAACGCATGACTGTCTGAGTCGCGTTAGCGATACGAGCATCGTCAAAGCCAGCCTTTCCATTTTGAGCGCCGACTCCGTTAGCCATCGCGTCGTGCGAAAGAGCGATAGCGAGACACACGATACCAGCCGAGAAGAGGATCATCTGCGCCTGCTTCTCAGTTGGGGTCGTTCCTATTAGCGACGCCTTACGCGCCACATCAACAGTTACCTCGTGAGCCTTTGCGATAATTGAGCGAATCTTAGTTACCATAACATTACTTCCAATTTTTTATTTTTTACGTTTACGTTTCGTGTTCATTTACGACGCGGGTCACGCGTCCCAGTTTGTACAAGTGATATGACACAATGGAGACGAAATGTGACCTAGACAATGATCTATTTCTGTAATTATTTTCATCCGCAATATCAGGCGTTTGCTCGACAATAGGAGATTTCCGTGCGGTGAAAAGGATCGCGGGTAGGATCCGGATCATGCTCAAATTGGCGGAGTGACGAGTGATGGTCAGCCGCGGCGATTATCCGGCCGCCGGCGCGTCAAGACCGGGTAGGTACTTCTCTGGATGTTGGGGCTTTCCATCCTGACGAATTTCAAAATGAAGGTGAGGACCCGTCGATAGACCGGTTGAGCCGACGGTGCCAAGTATGTCTCCTGGCCTTACCATTTGACCGATCGATACTCCGAGGGTTTCACAGTGTCCGTAATGACTTGTAAGACCAGAGGCGTGTTTAATCACGACGACTTTCCCATACCCGCCGAGCGGATCGGCATACACGACCTGTCCCGCCGCTATTACTCGGATAGGAGCTCCTTGAGGAGCCGCCAGATCAACTCCGTGGTGATGCGCGTGGTGTTTTCGTATCGGATGACGTCGAAGGCCAAAGTCACTCGACATACGCGGGCCCATAACCGGATAGACCAAACTTATCCGCGTGGAAGGGCTGGCGCTCGCTTGTGGGAGGCACGAGATGCCAACGGTCGCCGACAGTATAAGGCCCAGACTCTTGATGGATTCGAACCGTCTCAATCGGGCGAGAGCATCCGTTAGTATCATGATGCTTACTTACCGCCGGTTAACGCCGCCGCTCGGCGAAACGCCTGCTGCTCTAAACTTACGTCGTAGCCTCTAACCTTTACGGAGCTTCCATCGTTCATCGCCGCCGCGCCATCACCGAAGCGAACCAGAGCGCTTTGAATCCATGCGCGCTCGCCCGTTGGCGCGAACACTCGATACCACTCCCCCTGTCTTACTTCGACAGCCAAGCGGGAACCTCGCGGAATAGCCATGAGCGCGGAGTGATTTTTGCCAGGCCCGAGTCGAAGCTCGGCTTTCTCGACGGCAACAGTAGCTACCTGAAGGTTCTGGGACTGTGATGGTGGAGCCACATCGGAAGCTATTGGTTGTCGTTCCTCATAACCTGAAAATGTCGGTTTCAGGCTAGCGCGAGAAACCTCATTAGTTATCGAGGGAGCGGACACTCGCCCACCGGCATCAGGGCCGCGATTAGCAAGGCGAGCGCGCGTTCCTCCGCTAATAATAGCCGAAAGTCGGTTTATCTCGACCTCGGCGGCGGAGAGTTGACCCTTAGCGTCACTTAGCTGCTGCTCAAGTTCTCTAACCCGAATCTCGCTCGCCGTGAGTTTGCCCTGCAGTAGTGTCACGGCATTCGACGGCGCGGACATCTTTTTTTCTACTGGAAGCGCCTTAGCGGGAGCTGGCTTCGTAACTGCCTCTAGTTTGGGTGACGGGGCTGTGGTCGCGTTAAGCTTAGCGACATCAGGGATACGCTCTACCTGCGGTTTAGCCTTCTGCGCGATCGGGGCTGTCGACACCGGACGAACTGCTGGCGCCGCATCATTCGACAATCCTTCTAGTAGGGCGCGCTCGGCCTCCTTGAACTTTTCGCCATAAATCGATGAATCAGTCGATCCACTCGAAGCCTCGGCGCTTACTGCGATGAGGTCATCGGATTGAGCGTATGTAAAGCAAGGAGAGATTGTGACGAACAGCATCGCGACTAACGCTACTATGGGTGCTGTACGTGTCCTCAAAACCTTCGCCATCGGAGTGCCTATATCTTAAAGAGAAGCCTAACTATGCTTCTTACTTATCCGCACTAGTGAAGGGTATGCTTCAGATAAAGTTAAACGTGACCTAGCGTCATAACTAACTGAAAATACAGGCTATTATAAGAGTGAATCGGCGGAAATTTCGACAGCCGACCGAACACCGTCAACTTTTAGGAGATCCTCGCATCTACCTACTCAAGACCCAGCGATTTTCGAATATCCTCAAACTTCCCGTTGGGTTGCTCTTCGTTCCGTTTTCGTCGGACTGATCGTTCATACGATCCATCAACCAGCCCCTGCAGTTCGCTATCAGCGGGCTTGGCGCCCTTTCGTTTAAGCTGCTTCTCTGTGGCATCAAGAAAGTCTACAATCTCTTCCCTATGCGCCTCCAAATCGACCACCTTGTCCGCGGTCGCGGAACCCCGGTAATCAACTGCCTTAGCCGAGCGATCTGAAGCTCCGTATCGAACCGCCGCTACCAAGAGCGCCAGAACGACGAGTGTTCCGATCTGAAACTTGCTGCGAAGAGGGGCTGTCAGGTTGCGAAAACTGATGAGGCTCATTTCCTTCCTTACACCAAAGACTACTTCTTCGGTCTCTTATAGTACTGCCATCGCCCTTGCCGAATCTCAACTACTTCCTGATGCCCGGGTCGGTAGTAATGACCCTCTGGATCAAGACCCGGTGGAACGTCGACAACGTCCACCATCGGCTCTTCCCAAACATACTCCACCGCGCCGGGGACATCACGTACTTGATACTCCACTACGGTCGGTTTGGAAACCTCTGCGGGGACAGTACTGGAGCTACAGGCCGATCCCGACACCGCCACTACTCCGAGGCCGAAACATTTAACAAGTTGGACCACCTTCATGATACGCCTCCTTACTGACCAGAATCCCTAAAGCCCGAATCCAGCATTGAATTAAGCGCTCCGCTGACGCCACCCGCGCCATTGTCCGCTTCGTTAAATCCACCACCCATCATTCGCTCCTGAAGCTCCTTAGCTCCATAAGGAGCTACCATGATGACCTCCTCGAGAGCTTTGCTAAAATCATTCGCATGCCGAGTAAGCGAGTCGGTGAACAGCTGATTATCATCACCGTTATTTGTACTGACCCAATAAAACGCGGGTTCCACAGGAAGGACCAGCGCGCCCTCGCCGATATCGGAGAGCAGGTAGAACTGCGACTCCACTCCCTTAATAGTCCTCAAACGCAACACAACGTCCGCCTGCTGAGGAGTTAAATTGAATGCCTGCGCGGTGAGGTGGAACTTGTTGGGATCTTGCCGCAGGAATATCTTGTGCGCGGAGTTCTGTACAATCGCTTGCCCACCGGAACCAACGTAAAAATCCTCTCCAGACTGTGAAGCGGCGATCACTATTCCCTTGCGCTTACGATAAAGTCGAAACGCCGTCTCTATCGTTCCGGCTTGAGTCTTTCCGATGAGCTCGTGAGCCTCGTCGAACACAAGCACTTTCCTCGTATCTAACTCACGAGGATCGTTCATGACCGTATCCGCCCATACCATGGCGATTTTCAGGAATACACGTTGAAGGTCTGGATTTCGACTGAGCGCCTTGAGGTCAAACACGATAAATCGCTCTTTAAGCTTGAGTGAACCTGGCCTGTCGAAGAAGCGCGCGTAGGTTCCCTCACCGTAGTAATCGGCGATGAGCAACGCGATTCTTTGGCGTCTGCGAGCGGCATCCTCCGTCTCATCGACTCGGCGGGGGGCTCGAAGCACAGAGACCACGTCGCTTAAGATAAACTCTCGGCGCATCGGGCCACTACGGTAAATTCGGTGCGCCTCTGACAACGAGTCGGCGACGCTTCCTCGCTCTAAGCGGTCTGGGATATTTGAGCCATCAGTCGCCATGTCACAGACGACATCAGCGCACATATCCAGAAGATCCTTATAGTCATCGCTGCGCGAGTCTGGGGTTAACTCTCCCAATCGAGCGAGAAAGTTCATCGCCGGAGCGCGTGAAGGCGTAGCCTCGTACACTCGACCACCGAATAGACGGGCGATTTTCTCGAATCCGCAAGGCTGTCCTGTCATTCCCTTATCAAAGATGAACGTGATCGGATTTCTCTCGATCACGCGTCCGTCCGAGAGCGTGGAATAGTGCCCTCTGTTCAGGGACGCGATCAGATAGCACATCAGGTAACTTTTTCCGGCGCCGGACACTCCGCTGATAAGGACGTTCGGAGCGATATTCGAGTCGTACAGATCAAACCCCACCAGCTCTCTATTCCAGAGACTTGGAAGAAGAATCTGACTGCCGCTACTACCACGCCAGTTACCCCACAGCGGGAACATTCGCACAGCACGAGATGACTGGACAACTGTTGTCCACCCCGCGCCATCCGTTGACGGATCATACGCGCCCGGCAGCGAGTTGATGAGCACCGCCATATCAGAGATCTCATGCACCATTCCTCGCGCGCCGTTTAGCTGCGGAAATGAGGCGACGGCCTCAGACGTCGCTCGCACGGCCTCATCCTCTGTCTGACAGATGAATGTTTGATGAACGCCCACTCGCACTATCTGTTCACGCGCGTTGTACAACTCCTGGCGTGCCTGCCTGATAGCGCCGATCTGGTGGATTACTTTTTGATTAGAACGTCCCGCCCATCCGCGCTCGCGCATTCCGAGGGTACCATCGAGTCGATCGAGTCGTTCGAGTTGAAGCTCCTTCGGATCCTTTGAGAACGTGACGCTCAAAATATTCTCATAGGGCGCTGATTGTAGCGGAGCTATCATCAACGGCATACATGTCTTTGGAGGTTTAACCATCGACACTGAACGAAACACTCGACCATCTTTCTTGATGATTCCATCTCTCGGGTGGTCTATGCCTGTCTCCGACAGTTGATTCGCTAAGAGGTCATCCGAATCGTACTCTGGCACCGGTATCGCCGTACCGCGTCCTCTGCGGTATTTGCCAGGCTTGACGCTGCGCCGGTTCAAGATTGGGTAGAGAGTATTGATGAGCGCTTGTCCGTCCATACGACGTGGCATGAAACCCATATCAGCGAGTTTAGCCGCCGTACCATCGATGACTCCCTTAAACTTATTGGCGAAGCCCACATACTCCGCGGTTCTCTGGTCGGCGCCGAGTCCAACGTTGCCATACAAAAAGAGCTTCATTGTTCGCGCGAGCTGTTGCGCGAACCCTCGTCCCTGCCAAGGGGGATCGTAACGAAAGCACGCGTACAGCCGCAGCTTGCGAGGCCGGCGGTGAAGTTGCCGAGACTGGCTCGCCATACGAATCGATCGCACCCAGCGCTTAGCCATCCAGCCAGCTGGCCCAGAGATTGGATATCGATTAAGGCAGTCTCGAAGAAGATCCTCTACATCAAAAGTGGTAATCCAACAGAACTGCGCTGAGAACGTATGCTCCAGGGAATCGAGCATCTCCTGGACACGTTCACAGAGCTGAAACGCGTCTGTATCTGAAACCTTGGTAATCCACTTTGGCTGCAACTCCCATAGAGACCATAGAGACGCGTCTGTATGGACGAATATCTCATGCTCCATGTCATAGCGGGCAAACGGTAGGAGTTTGTTAAAAAGCTCCTCGTCCTGAAACAACCTTTGGCGTGTTAACCTATTGATGCTCATGAACCCTACTCGTCAAAAAGCTTTGGCGGTTCAGCATGAGCCGCCAAGAAACGCACCTCTTTATTCTGATGGTCTATAACTACCTGAATATGGGCTTTGCTCTCGATAATTCGCGCTAACTCGTCGATGGTCCCAAGGTTGTCGACGGAGATCTTTTCCGCGGCGATCGATGGGGTCGTGTAGCTAGAATATCGGGACGTAGCCGCTAGAACTCGAGCCGTTTCCTCGAGAGAGCTATTCTTAAGACTCAGATGAAACACAGAGCGCAGGCGAGGGGATACCTGGAGCGCCGGCTCTTCCACCGCGCCTGGTCTGTCCCGCATTGGCAGGTTATCTGGCGCATGCACCCACCGAGTGCGGGCGTACACTGGCTCAGGCGCCGCGGAGCGCACCACTGGCATAAACAGCGTTCGCTTGTTCTTCTCGTTCGGCTCGTACTCCTTAACTCCCGCGCAACCGACGAGAGTAAGAGTAAAAAGGACTGTTGTAATACCGCGTCGAGACATTACCGAATATCCTCCGGACTTACGTACCCAATCGACGAGGCGTTGCCTGTGCTAGCGCCGAGTTGTGACTCAAGCTCAAACGCGTCCGTAACGGCCCATGAGTCTTTTTTAACTTTTAGGTAGTAGTAGTGGGCGGGAACGAGATCTCCGTGGCTATTCAGATGGTCAGGAATCCACATGAGCCTCACTACGGAGGGATTCATGACCGGATTATTCGGCTGTGGAGAAAGCGCCCGCTGGTATGAGGCCATCCCTTCAAGAGCTTCGCGAGCTTTCCCCGCCTTTCCGGAGCCTGCTTCATTGTTCAAGGCAGAGTCATTCTTCTCACCAAAATAAGCTACCTCTGATGGGGTCTCGTAGAATGGATTGAAGATCTGGCCGATGGATGAGCATCCACTCAGTATCGTTCCGATCGCTCCAAGCATTAAACATAAACCTTTGCTCATACTCTCTTCCTCCGCTGACCTAATCGAGTGACGCAAACACCACCGATGGATCCTCGTCTACCTGCTCGAGGAGATCCGGTATCGCTAGTGATTGCGAAAACACCGCGGTTGCTTCTCGACCAGATAGCACTTGAACTACAGGCACTAATTGCGAGAGCCGATCCTTAATTATCTGCTGCCACTCAGTGGCCGCTGACGCCATGGCGATTCCACCTGCGTATTGGGGCAATTTACTAGTATCAATTGTTGAGTTCTGCGCGCCTGATGAATAGGTGAGAGTATCACGACTCGCCATCGCGATTCCGTTACCAAGACCGGCAAGTCCACCAGCCATACCCGCGCCGGCGATAGCCTTGCCAATCGGGTCGATCAGCACTCCTTCCATCCCGCGGATTCCATCTTCGCCGACTACCCAACCATCAACGGCGAACTCCTTACGTCGACCGTTCGGTAACCGAATACTGAGGCGCGTAAGACGTAGCAGCACACGAGAGTCGGTCAAAGACCCCTGCGCGGCGGCGATTAATCGCGCCTCTCCAAGAGGAACGCTGTTGCCATCAGGGCCCGTAACATCACCGATCAATTTAAGAACAACAGGATATGGGGTTCCGTCAGTCGGCGCGTTAACTCCCGCGAGCATCTTAATCCGCACAGAATCTCCCGGCATCAAGGCCGCGAGGCGTGGTTGCTTCGGAGGCGCTGGTGGTTGCGCTATGACTTGCTGGTCGCCTCCAAAGTTATCGAGGTCGGATGGTTCGGCGGCAATTATATCTGGATCGCTTGTGTCATTAATCGTCACAGGACCGCTCGGCCCGCTCGAGGTCGACGCTGGCTGCGACTGCACTTCCGCTAAACGCTCCAGAATCTTCTTAAATATCTCGGCCGTCGTCGCCTCGTACTGCTGCATCGCCTTCTTCTGGTTGCCGACCTCCTCTTGCAAGGAGTTTGTGGTGTGCGTGAGATCGTTTAACTGCTTATTGAAGCGCTCAACGAGGTCTTTCCATCGCTCATCTGGATCATTTGTACCCACTTGAACCGCCGGCTTAGGGGCGTTTCGCCTGCGAGGAGCCGAACCATCATTTACCATTACGAAGGCGGCGCAGCCGACAAGCACAAGGGCTATCACCTGCGTCTTGCGGTCGCTGCGCAACTTAAGAGCTAGATCTTTAAAAGCCTGTGCCATAAATACCTACCGCGCACGAGTAACGATATACACCTTGACGTTATGCTTACCCGCGACCTGTTGCTCAACGTTCAACGGACGGGCCGCGAGCTCCCAGTTTGAGGCCGATATCGCTCGCGTTCCGTCGATTCTAAATGTCGCTGGATTCAATTTCTGTGACTGATCGAGGAGATTCGTCGTGTCGAGCACATATCCCCACAGATTAGCCCCAATAAATATTCTATCTATCTTCGCCAGAAGCGCGCCGTCGCTTACCACCGTCTGACCTTTAAACTTTTCGCTGACCTGATAGCCGGGAATCTGTGCTTTTCCGAATTCCGCCACAAGGGCCATTTCCCGCATTAGACCCGAAACCTTGCTTGGTGGCGCGTAATCGTAGCCTCGCTCTTTGTACGGTGGGGGAACCTCTTCCTCCGCGCCGAGCGCCTTTTTGCCGTCCCCCACGATAACTTGCGCGTCACGCGGATTCTCTGGGGTAGCTTTTCGAATCCGCATCGGATACGAGCGACCATCCTCCAAGCGAACGAGAAGCGCTTCGCCATTCTCATTCATATTATCTTTACCGAAAATAACGAGCGACGAATCCTTGCGATCAAGCGCTAGTCCCGCATTTGAGTTCTTAAAACCATCCTTAATTTTCCCGCCCTCGAATACTATCTCGGTCGGCTCGCCGACGTTCACCCATACTTGAATCTCACCGTTACCAGATGAGTACTCCACATCACGGGCATTCGCGACGCTCACGAAACCGAAGAACGCCACTGCAATCGCGCTGAAACCTGAAATCCCTTTTGACATGCGACGATTCATGTTTTACCTTTCCGCTCCCATGGAAGTGATATCACTCGTGTCATTGATCTGCTCGCCCTTTATATTTGACTTGAAGGTGACGCTGCTTATGACAATTCCGTAAGGATTAATGGTGTTTCTGGGGATAGTGGTCATGGTCACACGAAAGCGGCTCGTGACTGGCGGAAGCTCTTGCCCCGCGATGTATTTAATTCGTTCGCCTATAATCGTCACGATAACCTGGTTACCTTGACGGATAACGGATCCCTTGAGCGGGTCAACATAAAAAATTTGAGTTCTGGCCGAACCCTCAATAGCGCCCAACTCGGAGTTGATCATCTCGTCACGGAACTTTGAGAGGAGAGGCTCTTTGAGCATACTGGCCGCGGCCTCAAACTGCCTGCGAGCTGTTCCGGGTTGATAGGTGGCGATTAGATTAATGTAATCCGTCGCGACGTTTACGAACTCATTATCCGGGATGTCCTGTGCCGCGTAGATACCCGGCATCGGTTTCGATGGCACAGAAAGGGTTATCTCGCGTGTTGACCACATGACTATTGAAAAGATGATCGCCGCGAGCGTCGCCGGAACTTGAATCAGCGCCAGGGAACGCCACATGAGAGCTTGGTCCTTGTAGTTTTCCCACAGTCGGATTGTGTCGCTCTTGTCTCGAGTCGCGGACAGCTGCGTTTCGGCTACCTTGGTTTTAATCGAGTCAGCTGTGCCCTTGAACTTGCTCATACTCTACCTTAGTTCGCCTAGTGTCCTTGATCCTCTCGAGGTCGATTTACGACATCGTCTAGTTCTAGCTGCATAAACAAGCTAGAGGGAGCGAGGGTACTGATTCGGCCACCACTCCACCGAGGCTGTATCCTCGCGGGGGCTGGTATTCCCGGAGGCGCGAAGCCCAAACAAGTCATAAAAAGATGCATTACTCCACGCTCCTCATCCGGAAACTTCTTGCGCAGCGTCGCGAGAGTTAGGGTAGTACCGATCATGATGATGATGAGAAGGGGCATGTAATGCGCCGGCTTCTCGAACAGGTTGCTGGCCAGGAACGCCGTGGTCATTCCCGCCATCCATTCCATGAGCTTCGCTCCAGCAAAGCTCCAATCCTCATTCAGTGATGGAATTACGTGCCCGTCATCCATAGTTGGTTTATGCCTCTATGTGTAATCATCGCTTGTTACTTACTTGCTTCAGGTAAAAGTCTCGGGTCGGCAGAAAACTTAATTCCTCCCTTTGTGGCCTTCGGCTGAGGGTCGAGGACTCTTTCGAGGTCCTCCGCTCGATCTATCAGTGTGTTACGCCATTTCGTGCTATCAAGTAGCTCGTCAGGCTTAGCTATCTTTCGGGCTTGGTCGAACTCGTGAATCGCCGATATTAGGAGCGCTCGAGAACGAGCGTAATGGGCGACCGCTTCCGCTGATTCCTCTTGGCTTGCCTGCCCGAGGTTAACCGAATCCGCATACGATGATTGCACGATGAACCCGACCATCAGTAGTAGCGCAGACCCAACCAAAGCCATTCTAACCATCATAACCCCCTATTAGCACTGAGCAAATCTTCCGTCCCCTCTAAGCAGTCGGACCAATCCTGGAAAAACTTAAGGATGGACCGCTTAAAGTCTCGTGTAAATTCACTATTCTACCGAAGAACTTAGGGGGCAGTCATAGTCCTTCGTAGCCGACCTTCGGAGCTTATTGGTTTGATATGAATCGAACCACTACGAATGTTTCCTATCGGAGGTGGAAGCTAGTCGGCGCGCGCAGAGGCTGTATTGATCCAATAGAAACCTCACCTTAGACTTAGGCGGTGGGTTTATAGATTGCGGTTATTAAGAGGGTGCGTACGTGACAGAGGGTCTTCCATCTCCCAATGATAGGGAAATCAGCACGCTCCTTCGCTCGTCGAAAAGACGGAAGATTCTGCGGGCGATTGTCCAGCTGGCGTGGGGCCTTATCATCTCGCTGTTCGCGGCGCTATTCATATCTCACCTCAGTCAGTCTCCCTCACGGTCCCCCGAGCGCGACCGAATACTCGTTGAACAAGACCTCGTTTCAATACAGCAGCCCTGGGCTCAAGGATTCGCGTCCGAATGGGAGTCCTATCGCGAGTGGCTAGCGCGGCATGGAATTCGTCAGGAAGCCGAACTCTTTGACAGCCTCTCAACCTTGGTAATGCACAGCGCGACGAACTCAAACGCGGCATCAGTACCCGCCGACGAGTTGGGTTTACTTGGCAGGGCATATCTCGCGTTCCATACTGGCACAGTTAGAGTGCTGTTTTTCGTCTTCGCAGCCGCGAGGCTGTGTATCGTCGCTGCTTTAGTGGCTTTCTTTTTCGGCATCACCGGTGTGCGCGCCTACACCAAAGAGGACGCGCTTGGTCAGATGGGAAATGGGCGGGTTTTTTACTCCGGGGCTCGAGCTGGTCTCGATAAGCTAGCTTCAAATGGAGCGCCCGATGTGCAAATTCGGGGGTTTGCCTGTCCGCAGTTCTCCTCAACGACGGAAGCCCACGCATCCGCGATATGGCGAGTGATTAAGCAGCACGGAGCGGCAAACCCTACCAATGAGTTTCTTACGCGGATCCTCGTGAAGAATGGAGAAACCGCGCCATATGTGGCCTTACAAGAAGAGGAGGAGCTTTTAAAAAGCTCCTTCGCTGGCGATACCGTCGCTTCGAATACGGCGTGCTTGCTCGACTCAACTCTCCAACTTCATTCGATCTACCGCGCTGGTCAAGTCCCGAAAGAGGAGGCAGACTCCGCGTCGCGGACACAAACCACCGCGCTGAGCTCGAGGGAATTCGCTCAACGTGTGCGTCAATCCCTACACCAAGTGCTCTCTCCAGCGATGCGCGCTGAAATAGCGTCCATTTCGCCATGCGAGATCGCCACGGCGTTATTGGCGCTTGAAAGTGGGAAGATTTTAGCGCACTCATTTGAGGGTGGGAAATGGGTGCGAAGATCAAACTTTCCTCACTTAAGCGCGCGCGCGGTCCTGCACTCGGTTATCGAGTATCCGAAGGACTACTCATTTGAGCAACGAAGCAGAATTAGACGCGCCCTTATCTATGCCGCCCGTAAAAGCGCGTTCGCGCCGGTACGAATGCCAATCGACATGACCGATGACTGTTGGGTTCTACGACAGTGGATGGAAGTGTTCCTGGCATCTCCTCATGAGCTCACGGCGGTCACTGATGAGGTGGAGCTGGTTGGTATAGTCCGGGAATCGCACCAGTCCTGGTGCCGCGAGTTCTTCGAGAGCGGAACGGTCCTCACCCCTGAGATATCCGCTCATAGTTATTCCACTCCGACAGACCTACTCTTCCTTCCGGTAATGAAAGCGGTCGCCCTTCTTCGTGAGGTAGTGCCTCCCTCAATAATTCCGCGTATGCACTACCTCTTAGAGCGAGTTCGAACCAAGCAGCAATTGCAGCGACTTCACACACCGGATGGTGACACGGGGCCAATCGAGCAACTTTCTTTTGATCGACTTCACACGCCCCCCCGCGAAGATGAGTTGGTGAAGATCGCCGAATTGCACGGTATGCGCCGAGATGATCTGTCGGACTGGCTCGCGCTGAAAGTGATCCTGTCCTCATACGGATGGCTGGCGAGCAGAGTGGGGGACTACTCGGTGCCAGAGACCTCGACCATTTTCGCGGTGTTTAAGCCTGAGCATCAATTGGATGGGGTCAATTCTCTGGGGTTGCTGGGTAAGTCAGGCATGGTGCCTGTGAGAGGTTCAAAGCTGGTACCGCGGTGGGGACGCCAGTGGGCGAACCGCTTCGTGTACGTGCGTAAAGTTACAATGGCCGAAACTGTGGAAGACTATGAGAAGTTGCTTCAGGGTATCGAGGAGATTGACGACCCCATCGACGATCCCGCGAAGCAATCCACGGTGGTCTCTTAAAGGAATCTAAATCATGGCTCGGGACTACAAACGCTCTGATTTCGGCGCTCAACACGACGAGCAGCTTAGGGCGATGATCACGAAGGGAGCCTTCGCCTCACTAGGCGCTCTCGGCGCAGCTTTTTCGCCGATGTTGGCCTCGATGGATCCAGGATTTCTCTTCAGTCTGGGTGCTATTCCGGCCGCGGCGCTGAGCGCTGGAGCGTTTCAGTTCGCCAAGCGACAGTCTCTTGAACTTGAGCGCAACCGGGAGGCAGCTTTTCGAGGTGGTAGGGATGTTCTAGGAATGCCTCCAGAGCGAGAATGTCTTGGAAACGCGATCGAGACGGCGAGAGCGAAGAACAAGAAGATGCTAGACAGGTATCTTGTCGGATTTGAGCTTGAATCCGGTTCTCCTCTATGGGTCGACGACGATGAGATATGCACACACGGCGCGGTCTTCGCGAAAACCGGCGTAGGAAAGACGCTTTGGCTCGAGTCGTTAATGTTTCAACAGATGGCTCGGGGACGCGCGAGTGGTTGCACCTTCATCGACGCCAAACGCGACTCCGCCACCTTGGCGCATATTATACTTATGGCGTGCGTCACGGGCCGAATCGAGGATCTGATAGTAATAGACCCGTTTGAAGCGGTCCACTCGTACAATTTTGTCATGACCAACCAGCGCGCGGATGTAAAGGCGCGAAAGGTCCTCAGAGCGGGCCTGCCACCAACGTCGGACCAAAGCACAACAAAGCATTATGACCGATTAGCGGCTGACTCAATCTACCGCATGGTTCGCGCCATGGAGAGCTTCGGATTAGCGTGGTCGATGCGTGACATCGCCGTTGCCCTCTCGGCGTTTCAGTTGGCGTATCCACAGCTCCGAAATATGCTCAACAAGATCGGTGCCCGCCAAGCGATGGTTGAGCTTGGACACTTAGCGTCAAGCTATCGAAGCGTTAAGGGAGTTCTCGACACCGCCCGTATCACGGACAATCTCCGCGGTATAGCCTCAGAGCTACACGCTATCGCGGGGAGCGCCGCGGGTGAGATCTTTTGCACCAAATCTACAGATCTCGTTCTCAGTGACGCTATACTACGCGGGAAGATAATTTATTTCATGTTACCGCGCCTCGAAGAAGCGGAGTCAGCGGCGCGGATGGTTAAAGTTTTTCGAGAGGACCTTGAGGTATCAATCGGAGAGATAACGTCAAGCCGAATACACAACCTAGAGGATCCTCACCTCGTGATTATCGATGAGGGATCGTCCACGTTCGGTCCCACATGGGCGAACTTGTTCGAGCTAGCGAGAAGAGGGCGCTTCGCCCTGTTATTCGGCGCTCAATCAACTGGTGGTCTTACCGACGCGGCGATGGGCCTGAGTGAGGCGTTTTACGAGCGCGTCATGGCGAACGTGAACTTAAAAGTCATGATGCGAATTGGAGACAACCGAACCGCGGCCGACATGACTGAATGGTTCGGAAAGATTACCTCGACCAAAAAGTCTGTGGGAGCCGGAGTCACTACGGGAGCATCTCACTCAATTCTCAAGGGAACACTCGACTTTCAAGCTCGGCGCACTGGTGGCGAATCTCAGACAATTAGCTACTCCGAGGACGAAGAGGATCTAGTGAGCGCCGAAGAGCTGAAACATGAGATGTCAGCCGAAAAGGGACTGGCGTGGTTCGATCTTGGCAACGGAAAAATTGTGAAGGGGAGATCGTTCTGGTTTAACGCCTCTATTCCTGACACCTGGGAGGGAAGAGAGTTCATCGTTCATCCGGAAAGATTCGAGATGGACGAGATTGGACTCGCTGACTGGGTCGATGAGCGCATCCTCTCGCAGGAACAGGATGAGACATCCGCCAAGTTCGCCACGAAGCCACGCGCTGATACCCAACAGCCAGGCGACAAGCGCGCGAGCGAGGGACCTTCAAAGCCAGGCGCGCATACAGCCGCTGGCGGCACCTCCGCTTCTGGCGGTGAGGCACAGCCCGGATCGTTTAAGTTAAATATGATGCCACGTGGTGGAGCCCGCCCACGCGGGACAGTGACGGCCATCACGCGACCGCCTTCTCAAGCTGCCGTAGCGGAGGCTTCGCCGGAGCCCTCAAATCAGAAGACTTCCGAGAAGTCAGCAACGACCAAAGGTGAGCCAAAGACATCAATTCCAAGGGAAGAGAGGGGGGCACCACCTCCGGGCAAAGGACCCAAGACGGGGCCTTTACGCTTTAAGAAATAGCGCTGATGATGTCGAACTCCATTCATCTTGCCATAAGAATGTATCCGCAGTATCGTTCCGGAAACGACATTCTGTTCACCAACAAGCGTTAACCTGGTGGATAGCAGAGACGAAGAATTGCGATGCTCGCGGAAAGCTTAAGGTTTACCCAGAATGTCACGATCGTCAAAATGTGGGTGACTGCGAGTCAGCTATAAGTAGAGCAGGTTGTACTGAACAAGGGGAAGGTTTTCTATGTATCATGGCGGCGTAACTTTTTCGATCAATAAATCATTTGGTAGACTTCAGCTGGTACCTGAACCAGACGGTCTCAGACTCTTCTACATTCCGATCGTGAATGGCGCGGAAGCCCCAGGAGCCCCTGGTAGTTTAGATATGCTACTCCCAATAGACGCCATAGGCGGACTCTGGGCGACGACGAGAGCTTTCCTTTACGGCGTTGAATCGCTCGATGAGAACGTCATCCTACAAAGCGGCGAAGTGGAGAGCGAGTCAGACACTTTGATTAAACTCTATCGAGACAAGCCCCGAGGACAGCAGGGAAAGCTCAGTGGTGAGGAAACCTGTTGGCTTCGAATCGTCACGGGACGCACGGAAGAGGAACGCCGACGAATTAAGCTTGGGCCACGAGACCTCCTGTGCCTCGAGCTTTCATGCAACTCGGTAATGATCCTCGCTGGCGAAGCTGGTACCCACAAACCCGCGCTGCTTGAGGCGTAGGAAAGAGCGCATCTTCCTTCATGGAACCTTGGGTAGACTTGAGATGGGTCGCGGTCTAATCAAAGATCGCGGCCCATTTTGTTATCCAGGGTACAAAAAGGGCATACCCACCCCCGCACAACATTGACCGATAAGTAACGTTATCGGTCAATATAAGCGCTTTAATTTCAACTTACGGTCAGCAAGTGACCGATAACACACATCTCAATGAGTTCGGCAGGCTTACACGATTATCGAAATGAAAGAGTCCGTCAGGACCTTAGACGAACGAGTTCCACAGTTATCAGGCGCGCTCCAGATAGCCCTTAGACGAGTCTGAACAAGAGTTTCGGCAGTTGGTTTTCAGCTATCACTCAAGATGTTTTCCACGCTCGTTAATCAGGCGCAATCAAGGACGCGCGCGGTATCGCTAATAGAAGGGGGCTAATCGTGCCGATCGTGATCGAGGGGCTATTGCAGGACTCCCGGCGGCATCCCCCTACTCCGTGTTCTTTCAGTGCATGGAAATACAGGGTGATGCGAACTAGCGAGCGAGAGAAGCCGTGTCTCATCTGATGAATTAGGTTCTTTCATTTCCCCTCCCATCTCCCCTACAACTGTAAGGGAAGGCATAGTACGTGCGCTCCGCGATGGGTACTAGCGAGTAAAAAGGAGACTCCATGAAATGCGCAATCCTAGGCATGATCGCGTGCCTGACGCCTCTTGTGGCTCTAGCTGAGTGCGATGATGTTTCAGATGATCACCTCAACGAGTATGATCATCATCATCATGACCATGAGGATGAGCCGAAGTCGGATGTAGAGCGTTGGACACGCACCTACCAACTTCAAGAGATAGCCGAACAAGCCCAAAGGGATTATTTTTATCAGCAAGACGAAGAGAAGAGGCAGAAAGCTATAATTAAAGAGCTCCGCGAGATTAAGAACAACCAGCTCCGAATGATGGGAGAGATAGTTCCTCCCAGCTTCTCGTTTGACGACTAATCGAACTGGCGAATAGTTCGACACATCCTCGAGAACATATTCTTTCAAGCGCTAAGTATTAGTCCCCTAACCGCTACTTCCGTCACGCCCATGACCTTATAATCCTATCTTCTTGTCAGCTTAACCTGGCTATTGCCGCGCACTATTAGGCCGTTTCGAGATCGGTGCGTTCCACCTAATGGGTCTCGTACGGTAAGCCGCAGGCTATAACGTCCGTCTCTGGCAAAGCGCTTGCGTACGGTGGCAGTCCGGAAACGTTGGCCATCTGAAAAGCGCCAGTCGAATCTGAGCGCTTCACCCTCAGGATCTTTCGAGCCTGAGGCATCGAGTCGCATCTCACGCTTGCGGGTTCGCTTACTCTGCCCAGACGCCATCGCGGACAGAACGCCTTTGGGTGGCAGATTCTTGTACAAGGCCGTGAATGTCTTAGGAGCCAGACCCGTTAGAAACGTGCGCGCCGCGTTTTTCTCGCCATCACTCCAGCCAATAAATGAACGTCCTGCGAAAATGCGACTCGCGGCAATCGATTGTCGTGAACCAACAATCGGATGAGCGAGATAGGGCGCCGCAACCTCTTTTTCCTCATCGAGGTACACAATCGGCGCGCCCATGGGTTCCGAATTGAAGGTATAGGCACTCGTCTTCCCCATGAGTCGGACGCATTGAACATCACTGAGCCCCTCCCCTCCATCCACAAACAAACACAATTCGTGCGAGGTGTTGTCCGTATGCTCGGTCGGCACCATCGTTCCCGACTTTCCATCGATCTCCGTGACCAGATGCGTATGCTCGTTATGAACCTGCAGAACGCTCCACTGATACGAGACATCGCGCTCCGTCATACCATCGACGTGACCAGAGAATTGAATCGGAACACCAACCTCATAAAGAGTGCCGGGCGTTGGGGCATCTATCACCGCTAGCGGCGCTGGGATACCGACACGCACCACAAAGGACTGAGAACTCTTTAAGAAAGGTGACGTCTTCTCTGTCACTGTGACCACGGCGTTATAGACACCAGGACTAACGTATTGATGGCTTCCATCTGCGAATGATCCGGTTTTTCCATCGCCAAAGTCCCACGTAAAGGAGAGATCCTGTCCATCCGGATCAACACTTTGAGAGGCGCTTACAGTGACGTTGAGCGGAGTGTCTCCGCGAAGCGGGCTAACGCTCGCCTTGACGATAGGAGGGGAGCTTCCAGCGCTCTTGGCTCGGAAGCGACGAACCTGACTCGTGCGAGTCTTGAGATCAATATACACCGCATACAGGTTCTCATCGGGACCGATGAGCAACTCCACTGCGCCCAAATTACTCCCAACTTCCGTGGCGAAGCTATGAGATGTCGCTGTTCCAGCCGAATCGAAGGTGAGGTATCTGATAAAGCGTTGCGCGTAGTCCGCGAAGAACAGAGCGCCTCGATGGCGTTGGGGATAACTAGTGCCGGTATAAAAGGCAAGTCCCGTAACAGACGCACCGAGATCTTTACCGTTCTCATCATAAGGATGGCGGTACGTGAAGAGAGACTTACGCACGGCTCCCTGCCCTTGGCTATAGAGCGCGTTACAGAAGTCTACCGTTCTGGGAGCCGCCTTGTATCCTACTTGTGGGATGCTGCTTGTCGCCGCCCCTTCCTGCTGGTAACGCTCGAGAAAGCCACCTTCGTAACAGGGCCAACCGAAATTAGCCCCTTTCCCCTCATTAATCTCCTCATAGTAAGACGTCCCGACGTCGCCTACGTAGATTCTTTCGCTCCCTGGATTTAGGGCAATTCTAAACGGATTCCTGAATCCATACATCCACGCTCGAGAGCGATTGGAGAACGGTCGAGTCGGATCGAACCAAGGATTTCCGGGGAGCCCAGCTCCAGTATCCGCGTCAATACGAAGAATCCGTCCGCTCAGGGAATCAATGTTCTGTGTTCTCAGGGCTACTCGATTAGGCGTCGTATAATCAGCTCCGTCACCAAGCGACGCGTAGAGCACCCGTCCCGGTCCGAACAGGAGAGTACCCGCTGAGTGCGATAGATAGTCGTTCGGTATGCAATCTTCAATCGGCGCTCCGTCCATCGTTAGACCGGTCATGCACGACGCTCTCTCGGGAATATTCGGATCACCGTCAGGAGTGGGCGGAGCGATATTATCAAGCACGCTTTGCTTTCCAACTAACACCTCCAGACTACCGGGAACCGCCACGCTGTAGTCTTTGCTCGCGTCCGCGGTCACTCGCGCGATCCGTATCACGCGCGGCTCGCCCACGTCTGGTGCCAACTCGGGAGGATCATAGACATAAGATAGATATAAATAGGGCTTTTGGGGAAACTCAGGATCAACTGCGAGACCAAGTAGTCCTCTGTCAGTCGCCTTGTTGACCATCGCGGAGATGTCGAGAAAGGGCGTCGGTTGCAGAACGCCCCCCTTAACGACCCGGACAATACCGATCTTAAGGGCTAGGAAGGCCTTGTCGCCAGGCGCGAACGCGATGGCGGTCGAGATAGGCAGGTCTCTAAGGACGATCTCTTCCATGAAATCCTCGCCCGCCGCGAACTCCGATTGTCCGACAGCCGATTGGGTGATGCCGAGCACTAACGTAAGCATCGCGAGTAATACTACCGAGAAGCGTCTCGCTCTTCCCTGGCCTCTTTGCGCGACTCTCAAATTAGAGAGGATCCACTGAACGTCGTTTCTCATGATCACAACTCCTGTTAAAGAGCCGCGAATTTGTCATGCATTATCAACACAATAAATGACGCTCGTTAGGTGGATAGAACCAACCACACTATCGCATCTCCCGACTATCGTCGGCCGTCTTTAGTTACTTGTGCAGTTCTTTGTCGCAAGAGGCAGTTTGGCTTGACCGAAGAGATCGCAATCAGGAGCATTCAAGCTGCTATCCCAATGTCGAAGCTGCTTGATCCCGCTTGAGTGGCCTATGAAGGCGCCACTCTCAGGAGAACATTTTTAGACACAGGCTGCTGTCGGTGGTCTTTAAAGACCGTACGGGAACTCCCCGTAATCTATCACGCCGCTCTGTCTCACCTGGTTCAAAGCTCTCGCATATTCCAAAAGCACCTTCATCGAGTAGTCCAGGCGATTGCGCACGGTCTGATCTCTGTCGCTTTTCGCGTCGCTACCATCGAGCATCGACTCAACGTCACGGATGATTACATGATCAGGAACGTAGACGAGCCGGTTATTCTTGTAAGAGGACATGCGAAGTTCGGCGATCGGATACGAGCCTCCAACTCCTGACGATACGGATACAAGCAGCGCCGGCTTATGACCAACTTCCTCGGAGGAGCACAGAAGTAAAAAATTCTTAAGTGCTGGTGGAACCATGCCTGACCACTCAGGAACGACTAAAACAATCGCGGAGCTTCCCTTAAGCGTAGCAGATATCGGGCTCCACTTCTCTTTCCATCTTGTGTCACCATCCCACACACCCTCATCCCATAGGGGCAGCGGAGTCTTACCTAGCGAAACAACCTCAGCGTCAGCCTGGAGCGAACTAAATCGCTCGGCGACGCAACGAGCTACGCGTTCAGATTGAGACTCTTTTCGATGACTTCCTGAAACAACTACTATACGCATAGTTTCTCTTCCTTTTCTCGAGCTAATACGAACGACGCAAGCTATCCACCTGCTCGCTTAGCCTTTATTCCACGCTTCACTAGTTCTTCGATGACTAACTCACAATGTTCGCCCTGCAACTCAATTACCCCATCCTTAAGGGCTCCTCCGCCTCCGAGGCGACGCTTAAGCTCTGATAAAAGCGTCTTAATCTCATCCGCGTTAAGCGCGAGACCTGAAACAGTCGTAACCGTCTTGCCTCCACGTCCCTTCGTCTCTCGACGCACTTTCACATTACCGTCTCCGAGCGGGACCGCGCGTCGATCAGCCTGACAGGAGCATTTATCTACCGCCTTCCCGCAAACTGGGCATATCGTTCCTCGCTCCGTGGAGTAAACCTCTCGATAGTTCGAGTCGTTTCGCTTACTCATACGTCAATAAACACCCTTCAGATTCACACCAACGAGTTGAGATTTGAACAATCGGCCATCAACTCCCCGGAGTGAGCGCGCATTCCTACCTGTGACAATATCGTAGTGTGGCGAACAGGAAATCATCTCGACTACTACATCCCCAGCTCTATCATCGCACTGCCAATCTAACCGGGATACCGGGGGCAATCGAAAGGGCTTCGAGTAGGAACGCAGCGATTTCTTTCTATCCATGTTAAAATAAAATTCGAAGTATGACAGGACCAGCTCACGTGGCGTCCGAAAGATTGGTTCTCGAAATCTCAAGCCTGGGAAATTCGATTTCGCTACCGCGCCCCACAATCCACGCCACCGGAAAGCGCACAGCATGTGATCATCATCATCGTGAGCGCAAAGATCGATCAGATACGGCTCATAGTGTGAACCGAGCAAGCAAACCGCGGAGAACAAGGACCCATCAAAGCAGTGCGCCCGCTTATCTCGAAGCACCGCTCTCGCGGAGAGGTGTCCGTCCTCACATCGATATGACAAATTATCCAGGAACTCCTGGACAAGATCCGGAGTCCGGAGCCGAGATATCGCTGTCTGTTCGCGCTTGTTCCACATACGAGTTCACCCCTCGAAAGACTACTTCGAAAGGCACAGCCTCGCCACACGTCTTGTGGGCTACCGGCCAATAGCCAGTGGGGTCACGGCCCATCAAACGGCTCTGAGAGTAAGTGCGGGTTTAACGACTCGAGAGCTCAGGCAGGTCGATCGAGTACCGTAGCCCATTCACTCCATGAATCTCTAGGTTACCGCCATATTGCTGAACCAAGGCGCGCACAATCTGACCAGAGAGCTTTGGCAGTTCGCGAGGAACAAGTCCCTCATGCTCAAGGTCCACCCTCAGGCGGACGCCGTTTTTGTGCACATCACTTCTAACGAAGAGAAACGACGAGCCGCCATGGGTCTGCGCGCTGCTGAGACAATCAAGCAACACCTCGTTAAGAATTAATCCGCATGAGATAGCGGCCTTGGTTGGCATCGTAGCCGAATCGAGCGCGTACTCCACTTGAATCGCGTTACCTAGTGGTCCCCAGGCTTTGACGACATACTCCGTCAGGGCTCGGATATATCGATCAATAGGAACCTCGAGACACAACCCCTCTCTGTAGAGAGTGTCGTACACCAACGCCATGGTCTGTACGCGCCCCTCGCATCGACGAAGCGATTCTTTCGCCGCCGACTCACCCCCAGCTCTTCCCTCCAGCCGCAATAGGCTGCAGACGACCTGAAGGGTATTCTTAACCTGGTGATGCACCTCTCGAATCACATCCTGGGAATCATCTACCTGAGCCTGCGCAACGCTCTTCGCCATTAGAGATCCTCTCCTAAATATGGTGGGAACTTATATGCTCAACGACACCCGAATAGTACGGTAGAGCGCCGTGATTTTCCACTGCTCGCTGACCTATTTAGGCTGCACAGTGATCGCCATCATAGCCGAGGCCAATTCTATAATTTTCCATTGAATAATCAGATTTGCCGCGAGCACTTCTAGTGGCTATGAGGCAACTGCCCGCTAACAATAACTCTGTTTCCGGGCTCGATGCGGTTACGTTCGGCGAACCCTCCAACAAACTCAAGAACGTATTGGCTTGGCGCGTCCACCATGCGTCTATCCTCGGTAAGAGGGGGAACGTTTTTTAAAACCCCCACCACGCGCCAATCACTCGACACAAAAATCATATCAAGCGAGATAAAGGTGTTCTTCATCCAAAAAGCCAGCGACTGTTCTCTCGGAAATAGAAACAACATCCCCTCGCTCTCGCCGAGCGACTTTCGAAACATTAATCCGCGAGCTCTGTCCTCGGGAGTAGCGACTACCTCGACGGGAAAATCCGTCGTTGTCCCTCCCTGTCTTTCAAACGTAACCGTGGCCCGCTTCGCGCTCCCGGTCGAACTACAGGCACACACAGCACTAACCAGACCGAGCGCCGCGCAAATCACTAAGCTAGACAGTACCGTTCGAAACCTAGGCATACGCCCCATTTGTCCAGCCACCGTAATTACCGGCAACTATCCGTTTTTGACCAGCGACAAAAGCTCGGGCACAACCTGGAAAAGATCCCCGACGAGACCGTAGTCAGCCACCTCGAAGATAGGAGCGTCT
This sequence comes from uncultured delta proteobacterium, assembly GCA_903904735.1. Lineage (GTDB taxonomy): Bacteria > Bdellovibrionota_C > UBA2361 > UBA2361 > OMII01 > OMII01. The sequence goes on along the minus strand of CAIVDM010000191.1, from coordinate 59,271 downwards.
GGATCCTTGTTGATCGCGACGATAACCTTCGAGTCTTTCATTCCCGCCAGGTGTTGAATCGCCCCAGAGACGCCCACCGCGATATACAAATTTGGCGCTACGACCTTTCCAGTCTGACCAACTTGCCAGTCGTTTGGCGCGTATCCAGAATCAACAGCCGCCCGTGAAGCTCCAACTGCCGCCTTAAGCGCGTCGGCTAGGGGAAAGAGAATCTTCTCAAAGTTCTCAGCCGACCCAAGCGCTCGTCCTCCGCTAATTACGATCTCGGCGTCAGACAACTCAGGACGGTCCGCCTTAGACTGCTCGTATGAGACGATCTGACCGAATCGAGGCTGCTCGTGCAGCTCTGGATCCCCTTTAAGGTCTAGTTCAGAAACGGCCCCTGCGCTACCTTCCTTCCCGGCGACGCCGAACGCGGTGCCTCGTACAGAGACTACACGGGCCGGCGAGAGAATTTCGACATCCGCGATTATATTTCCCGCGTACATCGGGCGCCTAAGAGAGCCGTCAGCGTTCACGCCAATAATCTCAGAGGCCTGCGCCCCATCCAGCAGCACCGCCACACGAGGGAGCACGTCTTTTCCAGTGCTACTCGCCAAACCTACCACCGTATCAGCGCCAAGATCGCGACTAGCCAACGCAATCGCTCGCGCAAACGGTTCGGCGCGATACTGCGCGAACAACGCGTCCTCCGACCACTTAACAGCGGTAAGTCCATAGGTCGCCATTTCCTGAGCGGCCAACGTCGCGCCAGCGCCAAGCGCCACACCAACGATATCGCTAGCTCCCCATGCAGCCTTGAGCTCCCGCGCCGCGCTTAACGCCACAAGAGTCCCTTTTAGTATTCGTCCCGCGTCGTGTTGAATGTAGAGAAGAACCTTTCCCATAGTGCTCGTACTGAAAACCTATCCGTTATATGACCTTTGCTTCATTGCGGAGAACCGACACAAGTTCGGATACATCCGCTACCTTTCGCCCAGCCTTTCTGCCGCTCGGCATCGAGTAGCTCTTGACTCGCAGCTTCACGTCCGGACTCACGCCAAGCGCCTCAAGTGACAACTCCTCGAACGGCTTTTTCTTGGCTTTCATGAGATTTGGCAACGCCGCATAGCGAGGCTCGTTCAAGCGTAGGTCCGTGGACACAACGCACGGCATCGGAATGCGTATAGTCTCCAGCCCACCATCAATCTCGCGTGTGACTGTGGCGCTCTGCGCCTCGACCGTGATCTTTGAGGCAAAGCACGCCTGGGGAAGCGAAAGCCTAGCCGCCAAGAGCTGCGCCGTTTGGTTCGAATCTGAGTCGATCGCCTGCTTCCCTAGCAAGATCATCGAGTAGTCGCCTCGCTTGAAGACCTCAGCGATAACCCGTGAAGCGAGGTCGGAGTCGACTACCCCGTCGTGCTTGACGAGGATGGCTGAATCAGCTCCCATCGCGAGAGCATACTCAAGCCGCGAGCGTACGTCCGCCGGCCCTACACTCACTAATACAATCTCTGTGACGACCCCTTTCTCTTTAAGCCGGATCGCTTCCTCGACAGCTATCTCGTCAAATGTGTTGACGATCCACTTGATGCCATCGGTTTGAATGTTTGACCCGTCTGGCAGAAGCTTAAGTTTAATCTGCCAATCGGGAACTCGTTTTACTGGTACAAGAATTTTCATAACACCTATGTTTTACCGCACTTAGAGCCGTGCTCGCCAGAGAAAATCGAGCAAATCGCGCCCAGAAGTGTGCACTTTGCGTGGCAAACCCCACCAACAGGGACTACCCCCTACTCAACGGTTACGAGACTCTCGGAGAATGGCGGCCGCAGCAGTCTACCTCTCGCCACTCGCGCGGTCTGAGCTAGCACTGGGTGGGTCTTTTCAAGGCGCGAAATTTGATTCAGATGGTCCGCGGTCTGTCCTACAAGGCGCGCGACATCACCGTCCGCCACCCCAGAAAGCCGAAGTAATCCCGAAAACTCCCCCCACGTCTCTGAATCCATCCAGGTCATTACGGTCAATGCGGCGTCTGGTAGCACCGCTACTTGCGACGCGCCTGCTCCTTGGTAAGCCGCCCTCACTCTCTCGACCACTTGCTCCATGCGTCGGAACTGCTCTGCGCGGATTGGATTCTCTTTCAGACGAAAATACGAGCGGTGGGGATCCCCCGATATGCTAGCGATGAGACCCACCAATTCATACACCGGAGAGTCATCGACGAGTCCCTCGGCTATCATCTCACCCAATTCAAGCACTAGGCTGGTGCACAGCTCCGCTGCCCAGCTTCCCTTTTCTGTCAGGCTTCCACCTTCAACATACCCGAGCTTGCGTAATCCATCGAGCGAAACCGCGAGAGCTGTCTCCTGCTTCTTCTCAAGCTCATCAGCCTCCCGCAACGTGCGCCTCACACGCTTCTCGGCTTTTTTTCTCTTTTCACCCTTTAGATCAGAGTCGCTCTCAATCTCCGACTGCTCGTTGAGCGCCTGCTCTCGGAGTTTGCTCGCTGAATTTCGATCCAAGAACGATCCGAGGCTTCTCTCGACCGTGTACTCAAGATCATCAACATTCCGATACTTTAGAAGATTAAGAACAGTCGAAGGGCTCGCGAAGTAGGAAGAACGCAGCGGCTCCGGTGGTCGCTTCGACACCTCGAGTAGCACCCGAGCGTCCGAGAACTTACTCGGCGTGATTACACACACACCAACGGCATCCTTACCACGACGACCAGCCCGGCCGGCCATCTGCTGAAACTCCGCTGATGACAGGACACTAAACCCATCTGAGCCGCGCTTGCTATGTGCCGTTATCACCGCCGTGCGAGCCGGAAAATCCACCCCGGCGGCCACCGTCCCGGTAGCTACCATCAGGCGAAGTAAGCTGCGCGACATAAGCTCCTCTAGCAACAATCGCCAGATTAGCAACTGACCAGCATGATGCGCTCCTACTCCGGTCTTGATTAAAGCCTCATACTGCGGATACGTAGTGATAAATGACGGCTCAAAGCCGTACTTAGCGATAACGTTATTAACTTCCGCCTCGATTCGACTCTGTTGATCGACCGGCAAAAGCGTTTGGTCGTTGCGACACAAGCTTTCGACATCTGAGTCGCACTGCTTTCGAGCCGTGCGGAACAAGATCGCGGGCAACAAATCATCCCGCTCCAACTCTCTCAGAATAATATGGACTGGAAACTCTCCGTTCATGACTACCTTCTCCCCCGACCACGAGAACCTCGGCCGCTCTCCGCTCTACCTCGAGCGCGGCCCCTTCCGCCTCTACTGTCTCTATCACGCCCGCCACCGCGCATCTTCATTCCCGTGTCATCGAGTTGCGAAGATCCGTAATAATGGGCTACCTCAGGCGACAGATGCCCTTTGTCGTCGGCAAGGGGGATCACTCCATAACGCGGGTGCATGAAGCCGAGGCGCAGCTCCACTGGGCGGTGGGTCTTCATCACGATCCGACACTCTTTATTTCTGGTCTCCTCAATCCAAGCCGCGATCTCCTCCGCGTTCGAGATAGAGGCTGACAACATCAGCAAGGTGGACGTGTGCGGCGTCAGAATAATACTCTCTTCCCACACGGCTCCGCGTTGAGGGTCGGCGATATAGTGAACTTCGTCGAGGATCACGAGACCGTAACGTCCCTCACCGCGATATAGCTCATTTCGATATATCTCCGTAGTCGCGATTACGACATCTGAACTACCCTCAATTTTTCGGTCGCCGGTAAGAAGGCCGACCGAGTATTTAGAGCCGAACGTCTGCTGAAATTCGGAGTACTTGGTGTTCGAGAGCGCTTTGAGCGGTGTTGTATAAATGGACCGCTTGCCTTGCTCTAACAACCCCTTCATCGCTTCTGTCGCGATAAAGGTTTTGCCCGAACCTGTCGGCGCCACAACGAGCGTATCGATACCGTTAAGCAGATTATCGATCGCTTCTCTTTGAAAGTCATCGACCACAAACTCGCTCTTCTCTGGAATTCGTATTCCTGAGAGAAATCGTTCCCGCGATTCTCGAATTGACTTGAACTTCATCATACCGTTACATCCTACGAAACCAATGGTGGCACTATCGACGCGCCAGTCGGCTGACTCAAATCAAACCGACAGGAAACAAAACTCCTCACGAACGCGGGCGCGTTCTGGGTCAAATCCTGCAAGCTGCCGTCAAATACGATCGTACCATCGAACAACGCTAAAATTCTCTCAACCACTGGCAGCAGTCGCCGCAAATCGTGACTGACCAAGAACGTGGTTGGCTTGTATTCTTGATGGAGATCCACAATCAGATCCATAATCACACTACTTGCGACAGGATCGAGGCCACTCGTCGGGTCGTCCAAAAGTAATATCTTTGGTCGAGCCACAAGCGCCCTCGCCAACGAGACTCTTCGTCTCATACCACCGCTCAACTGCCCAGACATTTTGTAAGCCGCCCTGGTCAAACCTACGCGGGCTAAAATATCGCTCACTTTCGCGCAGACATCCTCTCGCTGCTCTCGGGGCAGAGCGTTTGTTGGCACCCTGCCTCCCACCAGAGGAAAAGCGACATTATCGTACACGGAGAGAGAATCAAAAAGCGCCCCCTCCTGAAACATCAAGCCTACGTCTCGAACCCCACAACCTTGCGGAAAAGTAACCCAACCTCGGTCCGCTCGGCAGGTGTCGGCGATAATCTTAAAAAGAACACTCTTGCCCCCGCCACTAGGGCCAATCAGACCGTTGATTGATGATGGCTTGAGAGCAAAGCTCACGTCACGAAGCACCGATATATCACCAAACGAACGCGTGAGTCCTGTAACTTTCAACACTGAGCTAAATTATCCTCTTTTCGCGACGCGTATCGCCGCTGCCATCTCTTCACGCGGCGATACCTTCATCTGTCGCCTCACGCTCCTGCTCTAAACTCTCCTGGCTAGGGAGGAAAGCCCCGTCGCGGACGCGTCGCAGCAAATCGATCTGTTCCGCGAGCGTGTTGAGCGTTAAAAGGGGCTTGCGCCAGATAGCGCCGCGACACATCTGAGAGGCTAGCTGTTTTAGCTTGCCAGCGCACGAACTATCGTGAAAATCCTCTCGCAGAAGGTCCACATATCGAAATAACATCTCGAGCATTTTAGCGTGGTTGTTACGCAACGTGTCTCGCTCACCGGAGACAATCTCTCGAAACACAAGCGGGTTCCAAATGCTCGCCCTGCCGATAAATAGCCCCGCGACTTTGCCTTGCAGGCGCTCCTCCGCCGTAGCTCCGTCGATCACATCGCCTGAACCCAAAACGGGTATCGAGAGGTGTTCCGCCACTTCCTTTACTAAGGACCAATCGGCGAGACCTCGGTATAACTGGGCGCGCGTGCGCCCGTGGATCGCCAAAGCCTCGATCCCCTCTGATTCAGCCATCTTAGCGACATCGATGGCGTTTCGTGATGATTCATCCCACCCAGCTCGAATCTTGAGCGTAAGCGGAATCGATACAGCTCTCCTCACTTCCCGTATGATTTGGCGCAGGTGATCCGGTTGTCGCATCAACTCACAACCGCCCCCACGTTTCACGACCTTAGGAGCTGGGCAGCCACAGTTAATGTCCACCATGTCAGCGCCAATATCCTGCACCATCAAGGCGGCGTCTCTCATCCGATCAACGTCATAGCCGAAGATTTGCACACAGTACGGACGTTCCTCCTCAGAGAACCTCATCATTTCAAGAGTTCTGCGGGAGCCACGAGTCATCCCCTCAACTGACACGAACTCGCTCACCAATAGGCCAACGGCGCCGGGGTTATACTCTTTAATAAGGCGTCGAAACGGTCGCGTCGTGACACCACTCATCGGCGAAAGCACAAGACCAGGAGAGACGTTAATATGGCGAACCGAATAAGACTTAATCACGAATACATCCTCTTACTTTTTCCGATAAAACTTCCATCGAAAACGGCTTCTGAATGAAGTCTCTTCCCCCATCCTCAAGAATGCGTTGGACCACATGCTCCGAGCTAAATCCGCTCACAATCAAGACCGCTACCGACGGTCGCAACGCCCGAAGTCGGTTAAATACTTCCTCGCCAGATAAACCAGGCATGAGCAAGTCGAGGATCACGAGCCGAAAGCCCTCAGGATCTTGCTCAAACTTCTGCACGCCCTCCAAGCCTGACGCCGCGGTCTCAACCTCATACCCGAGGTGAGAGAGACTTAGCCCAAGAACATTGCGCACGGCGTACTCATCGTCGATGACTAAGACGCGCTCGCCTCGTCCACGCTGGAGCCCTCGACCATCCTCCTCTGGACTCGCGCCCGGGGCATCATCGACAAGCGGCAACACAACCCGGAAAGAACAGCCATTACCCGGCTGCGATCGCACCTCAATCGCGCCACCGAGTTCCTTTACTATCGAATGTACCGTTGATAACCCAAGACCAGTCCCGGCGGCGTTTTTTGTCGTAAAATAGGGCTCAAACAACCGTGATTTCACCTCATCACTCATGCCCATGCCGTCATCTGAGACAACGATAGCGCCATATCGCGAAGCCGCGGGCTCTACCCCGAACAATCGCGCCACCTCTTCGGCAGCACACTCGTAATCGAGTAAAACTTCGATGAGCCCCCTGGAATCAACCAATGCGTCTCTCGCGTTGATAATCAGGTTAATCAAAATTTGTGTCACATGAGCCTCAGAGGCGAGAACCTGGAACTCGCCACGACTCGGGAGCACTCGCAAAGAAACCTGCGATGGAATGGCGCTCTTTAGAATGCTGGCGATCCTCGGAACCAAATCGCTCACATCCACCGGGGCGGATTGCTCATGTGAGTCGAGTTTCGAAAACTTGAGGATCTGCTGTGTCAACGTAGACGCGCGTAGCGCTCCCTCCTCGATCGCGTTAAGCGACTCGAGCGCCTGTGGGACGTCTGGAAGGACGTGCTTCATGTAGGCGACATGTCCGAGAATTCCAGTCAGAATATTATTAAAATCATGCGCTATCCCACCCGCCAAAACTCCCAGAGTCTCGATCCGCTGCTTGTGGTGAATCTGCGCTGACTCTCCTTGCGAGATGCTCGCGACCACCCGCACAACGATGACCTCACCCACCAAGCACGCTACTCTCGCTGTGACTAAACGCCCATCCTCAGACCGCAATTCTACAGTATGCTCGCCTGAGGCCGCGCACACCCTGGAGGCGCTCGGCCAAACCGAACCTATGGACTTGCCAAGTAAAAATTCAGAGCTAATGTGCAAAAGGTCTAAGAACGGTCGATTGACCGCGATACAGGATAGGTCTCTCGCCAACACAATGTGAGGCTCAGGGAGACTATGTAACAACGCCTGCGTAACATCCATGGACAAGGCTCCGCGATCCTCTAACACCTACTATATACCAGACTTGGCGGGACTATGCGCCATGTCGACGAAACATCCGTCAGCGGATAGTACCAACAAAAACGGGGACTTATCAACGCAGCTTCTCGCCTCCTATCCATTCAAGCCCGCGCTCAGAGCCGCTCGCGGATAGAACGTGAACCTAAATCCAGTGCTGCGGCGACGTATGCTGGAAAGCGTTCCATTCTTGTCCCACAACGGCCCCCCTCGTGGCAGCGGGCGTGCTGAGGTATTGTGAGTCTATTAGGGTGGTTATGCCCATTGATACTGCCTTGTGGTCCAACAGCTCTCGGGCATTTCCACAATCCTGGGCATCCGCATCAAAAAAATCTGGAACCCTTCACCCGTTTTACGAATCTCAAAATGCATGGTGATCGAGCCACTCAATGATGAGCGGTCTTGTAACCTGATTTGAATATGGTAGGTTTTCAATACCGTGGTTTTTTTACGGGAGCCAGTAGTTATGTCTGAGTCTGAGTCCAGCACACTGAAAGGGGTAGTAAAGTGGTTCAATGACGCCAAAGGTTTTGGCTTCATCGAGCACACCAGCGGTCGCGATGTGTTCGTACACTATTCTGTTATCGCATCAGAGGGTTTCAAGACTCTCAAGGATGGCGAGACTGTAGAGTACGAGCTCAAGGAAGGACCTAAGGGTCTCCAAGCTTCGAAGGTTCTTCGAACAGTGACGGAAACGTCAGCTGATGAGAGTGATACCGACGACGCTACGAGCTCGTCTGAGGATGATGAGTCCTCCTTGGATGAGACCGAAGAGTAGTCCTCTCCTATCATCCGACTGAGAAACACCTCGCGGTCTCGCTACCGCGAGGTGTTTTTTTTATGCGCGCTCGGCGCTACTGTCCCTCTTTGGCGGGACTCGTAAAGTCCTCGACGTCGCCTACGTCCGCGGCAAACACATAGCCGACCTTTCCCTTCCTTGAACGAATTCGCAACCATCGACCAAAGGTTCCCTCAACCTGCACTCGGTCGCCTGCTTCTAAAATAGACAGGACTCGGGCGTGATGACTACCTGTGACTAGCACATGCGTTCTGACGAGGACCACTTTCACTCCCTCGCTATCCGCGGCGACTCCGTCAGGAAAATTCGACCGATAGTCCCCTTGCTTTACCCCCGTACCATCACCTCGCAATGCAAGCTCGGGCGGCGGAAGGCGAGGCTCGCCCGGTCGCGACACCTCTGGAGGTCGCATAAGCTCAGGAGTCTCAAGGGGGCCATCAGTCCTGACGGGTTCCTTAGGTTTTGACCGCGCTTTGCTTTTGATCGCGCTAGGACTCCCAATCGCGCCAGTGGTAGCTGGTGTCGCTGTCGTGGTCGAATCCGGCTGCTCACCGGGCGGATTAAACGTCGAATCCACTTTTTCAGTTGAGAGAGAATAATAGAGTGCGCCTAAACTCCCAGAAACCTCGAGAGCCTTCACTAACGGCAGCTCTTGGCTCTGCTCCGATGACTGCGAGACTAATCTGTCAGACGCCAGAAATACGCTACCATCCGACAACAGGCCAAAACCAAAGATCGCGAAAAGCATCACCAACGCCACAACCCCACTCAGCAGAGGACCCCGAGGCAGCCGGCGTCGCGGCTGCGAGGACTCTGTGAGTTGCGGTTGACGGCTCGGCTCCAACTGAGGCGGCTTTGAAAATACGGGCGCAGAAGGAGGAGCACCATCTCGCCTCTCTACTCCGTCGCAAGCGGGCGATACATAAGAGCTCAAACCTAGCGCTACGAGGCCATCACGGACTCTCTGAGCTTGGCGAGCATCACCTACATCCCGGAGCCTCGTCAGCATGATCTGACCGATCTCCACAATTAGATTTCGATAAACTCCAGTAGCATCGTCAACTCTAAGCTGCCTGCAGACTGTTTCAAAAGGAGCCGCTAACAAAGAAACCGGCAACGACAGAGCACCCAAGTGCCCTCGAATCCACCATAGCCTTGCCTCAAGATCGTCGGCGTTGGCGATAGTCTGCTCGGCACGACTAACGAGAACTCCCCACTTCCTGGCCTCGGCAAGCGAGACAAACTCTTGGCCAAAGGCGAGGTCTCCGTCCGTAAGCGCGAATACAGCTGTTTCGTCCCGTCTGGTAACAGGTGCCTCGCTCGACCGCGCATTTTCGCGCGCCAGAATTTCGGAGAGACCGAGATTAACTGAGCTCTCGCGTCCCTTGGATTTGTCTGCCATGAACCCTGTATGCCCCTCAGCGAGGGACATTATAAACACTATGCGGACCCTCTCCTGTGATCTATGGTACAGCCGTTTCAGTCGCTACTGAAGAGACTTCATAATTAGGGGATTGGCATGCAACAACGTCGTTTTCGAGTCTTGGCCCTTGCGATCGCTATCCTTGGTATACCCCTGATCGCAGGGTGTTTTTCCACCTCACTCCCAGCCACTCCCGAGTCAGACTCCGTGAGTCGTCTCGTGACCGCTGCCGAAGTTCAGGTACCCTTCTATTTCGCCCCACCACATGCCGATGAGCGCAGGGGATATCAGTACCTCCTGGTTGGACTCCCATTTTCAGCGGTATACACCCCTCACCTAAGCTCGCTTGTGAAGTACAACCTCACCGTTCAGGCAGGCCTACACCGTTACGGTCTTGTTGAACCAACCACGACACAAGGGATGCAGGTACCACGTCTCGTAGCCACGGTTAAGGACGCCTCGGTGAACGCATATGACTTTATCTTTTTCCGCAGACCCGTCGCCTCAGTAACCCTCTCGGGTACCTATTACTCTCAGCGCGGAAAGGTACAGGAGTGCGAGGTCACAGGGCGTCACGGCGATTACAAAGTCTTCGCTTTTGACAGAGAGCTCATGTATGCCCTTGAGAAGGCCGCCGAGGATGCCGCGACGAAGTTGATCGAATGCCTCGGATTAGATCAAAACCTAGCGTAGCTCTGCGCCCAGTCGAAGACCAACGTTTCATGAAAATCCTCGTCGCGGCTCTCATCTCTGAAGGTTTACTTGTCGTCTTCGGCTTTCTGCTAGTCTGGGCGCTCACGATTGAAGTCCGGTGGGACATCTCAGCAAGGATGGCCGCGTACGGCGTCACTCTCGCCCTAGCGCCACTTCTCCTAAATCACTACCTGTGGAGACGTACTCGTAATTACCCCGAGTCTGTTTATAGTCGCTTTTCTGGGGAGATTATCGATCCACTCTGTCGGCAGATCTCCATCCCAACGGCGATCAGCATAGCGATTCTATCTGGCTGGTGTGAGGAATACTTCTTCAGAGGCGCGCTATCTGGGGCAATTGCTCGCTACTCATCTCCTCCTGTGGCATGCGTTCTCTCAAGCGTGCTGTTCGCGGGGATTCACTTTGTCGGGAATTTCAAACGGTTCGGTGGAATGATGCCGCTTTATACGCTCATGGGGATGTATATGTGGCTCATCTACTACCTCTCGGGTTCGCTTTTCTGCGTCGCGGTACTCCACGGCAGCTACAACTTAGCCGCGATTCTTCAGGTTAAGCTGCGTCACCGCGTCGGCGCTTGAAATCTCTAAAATAGTGCTTATCTAAAAAGCGTGACAGAGATCTGTGTCGTTTATAACAAAGCATATCAAGAAGATTGCATATGTTAGGTTCAAACAGCAGACCATCTCGTACCCTCGTTCGTGCGCGCCAGCATCCAATGCTATCACTCTTTGACCAAATGAATCGTCTCTTCGAGGAAGCGGCGCCAGCGGCTCAAACGGCGAGAAATATGGGGTCATTTCGCCCCAATATCGACGTTCACGAGACTGAACGAGAGTATCTGGTTACCGGCGAGATTCCGGGACTCGTGGTAAGCGAGATATCAATTGAGCTTCGGGACAATACGCTCACGCTCTCGGGCGAGAAGAAGACATCCAGCGAGCGCGCGGAAGGTGAAGCGCGCAATCTCGAGAGAACCTTCGGGGCGTTCTCACGCTCTATCCCATTCTCTCTTGAGATCGATGAGGACAACACTCTCGCTGAGATGAAACACGGACTCCTCACCATTCGAGTCCCTAAGTCACCGAAGGTAGTTCGTGGCGCCAAGAAGGTGAGCATAAAAAGCTAACGTCTAGAACGGCGCACCCTGTAGGGGCTTTGCCCGTTGGGGTGCGCCTCTGTGACCTTTCGAGAGCGCTAGACCCAGCTATCGCCAGGTCCCCACCAACCGCCGCGGCTACGGGTCGGAGAAAGGGAACTTTCGCCACGACGTCCGCTACCGAGCGCAACCACTTAAGAGGAAGAAGTTACGCGCGGATTCCCTAGACATGCCCAGACCTCTATAGAATACTGAGACTGTTTTTTTTCGAGAGGTTTTATGGTTCGAGCGTTTTTCAAAGTAGCAGCAGTCTTTTTCATCCGCGCGTACCCCTGTCATGCCGATGGCCTCGAGAGCTATCTCGCCACCCTGGGGTCTCCGTCTTCCGTAAAGGTGCTCGAGGGTACGACCTCAACGAGCACCCGCGTTGCGTTTCAAAGCCAGGAATGGCGCGGTATCCCCTGGACACATGAACTCCTGATAAAAAACCCAGAGCGTCTTGCTCGACGTAACGTAGTGGTGGTTTTACTTACCGGTGGAGACGGAGGCGACGATCAGCAACGCTCGGCTCAAATGTTGGCGAATGCCCTTGGAGTTCGCGCCGCGGTGTTGACCCGAGTTCCGAATCAACCACTCTACGATGGGAAAAAGGAAGATGTCTTGCTTTCCTTTTCCCTTGATCAGTACCGTCGCTCCGGCGACGCGTCGTGGCCTCTTCTTTTTCCAATGGTCGCGAGTGTCGTCAAAGGAATAGACACGCTCGAGCAGGTCCTCGATGAGAAGGAATTGAGAGTCGTTCTGATAGGAGCTTCTAAGCGTGGATGGACCACCTACCTCACAGCGGCGGTCGACTCGCGAATCATGGCGATGGTGCCCGCGGTGTTCGAGATGGTCTCGATGGAGGATCAGATAGCCCTGATGCATGAACGGTACGGTCGGGACTCAGAGAAGATCCGTCCGTATACCGCGCTTGGTCTGACCGCCAACCTTCGTGAGCCGCGTGTGGCGCAGCTTATCTCGTGGGTTGACCCGATCTCATATTTTTCACGCTTCACGATGCCCAAGCTGGTTCTGCTAGGCGCCAACGACCCGTATTGGGTTATCGACTCCGTGCGTAAATACTGGGACGCCCTACCGGAACCAAAGATGCTCCGTATCCTTCCAAATGTGGGCCATGGCGCGCTTGGCGAGCAAGCGGCGGCCGAAGCGGTGGTGTCGTTCATCCGAACAGTGATCAGCGGCGAGAAGATCCCTCGAGCGGAATGGCGCTATTCATCGAGCGCGAACGGCATCGCGCTAGTATCAGGGAAAGGTGAGGCTAAGCTCTCGCGCTGCTCTCTCTGGCAGGCGACCTCACCGTCGCCCGATTTCCGGGAGGCGAAGTTCTCTGAATTAAGCTGCCGTGTCGAGCCCGATGGGAGTCGTTTCAAGGGGCGGATCCCCGTGGAGCCACATGGCTATACGGCCGTGTTTGGTGACGTGGAGTTCACCTTGCCTCGAGGGGGGAAAGCAATCTTTTCCACCGGACCTCAGCTCTATCAGCGATAGCCCTCCACTAGACTCTACGAGGTAAGAGATTATGTGCTGCCCCCCCTTTGGACCGCGGAGCTTCCAGCTCCGCTTTGTAGGCAGAGCGACATCGCCACATCTCCTCCTGCGTGGGCTTTATGGCCAAGAACTTCGGGGTTTTCTAAAGCGAGAAGCCAACCCATCCCGCTATGCAACACTTCAGCTGAGCTAGAAGCTCCGCGGTCCATTGCTCCGAAGTTTGCTGGGCTTCCTCCGCTTCGTAGCCAAGAGATCAGAGGACATTAACCCGGCAATCTCAGGCTATCTACCTCACGCTGCACCCAGGTATCGCGATTGAACGTGGGCGATACAGCCGCATCTTCAATTAAGGTTCCAAATGCTCCGAGCGGCTCGAATCTCCCCTGTTTAGCTTCACAGACCGGTCCAGAAACCGCCCTTGGGAACCTCTGAACAGGTATCAATAGACTCGGCGCGTCCGGTGAAACGACCTGCTCCGTTCGTCGTCGGACAAACACATAGGCACCTAGATCATTAAATGTCGGATGGGATTTTGATTGAAGGATGGACCACTCTCCCGGCGCTCCACGCTCCACCAATTGAACTACATTCTCGAAGGGCGGAAGTTTATAACCCATAACCGCCGGCAGACCGACCCACGACGCCAACCCAGGCCGATGCCCATCAGGCATAGGCTCTCGCGCCATGTGAGTGCTCGCAGGGTTGCTGCACGCCAGGAATCGCTCGGCACCTTCAAGCTTCGCGCCGAGATCCGCTCCCGGAAGCTCAATGAGATGATACACACGGTCTCGGAGTGGTGCACCGCCCTCAGGATTAGGACGAAAGTCGATAAAATCGCTGAAAGCGAGAAGGTAAGCTCGCTCAACCGTCAAGGGCTCCGCCATCTGCTCAAGCTGAGAGTCAGATCGGAACGGCAGCGCGCCATCGAGCGCGCCCAAGGACTCCCATGTCGCCCCAGTGTTTGGCTCTGCGAGAAGATCCGAAACTGTCCTAAAGAAGAAGTGTCCGTTCCTTGACTCTACATTATACTCAGCTACGTCACGCCGCTGGCCAGGTTGTCCTCCTGGCGCCTGAAACGACAACCTCAACCGATATTCGCCACTCTCATCGAGCTTGAGTGTACATGCGAGAGGCGACGTTGGTGATAATTTCGCGAACTTTAGCTCAGGGAATTCTCCGCGAGAGATGCGCTCAATCACGTAAGGCGCTGTATGGTATGCATGCGCGAGAGTTTTGAAGTAGTCAGCGAGAGTTCCCTTGATATCATTGGCGTCCTTCTCAAAGCCGGTACTTAATAGACCAAGACACGCATCGTAGGCACCTGGATGTCTCGCTTTTAGCTCTTCCACCTTGGTCGCGATCCCCTCAATTGAGCGCTCAACTAGCTCATTGAACCTGCTAAAGGCAGTCGACTGAACACCCCCAAGCTTTGAGTCACTCTCATGCTTCTGTTCAGGTGAATTATTAAACATATACCACTCCCTTCGCTTGACCGCCTGAGATGATTCTACGGGAGACAGCCGCTAGTCAAACCTACGCCACTTTCGAGGTGTCATAATTAAACGTTTCGTTTAATATAAGATTCTTTCCCGATAAGGGGGCACTGAGCACTACAGAACATCACTGTGATTGAAATGAGCGCCTCTCGAATCCTTGCGTAGTCTCGTCTCACTGGTGTACTCAGGAGGAGCCTCTAACGATCGAAGCGGCTCTGCTAGCTCGCTTATAGAGACTGAACAGAGGGCTCGGCATCACGCCAGAAGCAACATTGCAACTTGAGTAGAAGAAAAACATCTTGCACTTCTCGCTGACTGCGGGCGTTTATACCGCACTAAGCGAGAGGCATAAGAGATCAAATGTTTTAGAGGTCGCTAAAAGCGCCCTACTTTCAGCACCTCACATCACTCACTTCAAACCTTCTCCAAATTCCGAAAGCGCTTTCTTCACATACGTTCACGCTGGTGAAGAAAGCGCTCTGGGAGTTTCAGAGGCGGTTCCGCTGTAGAAAGTTGAGCCTTGTGATGTCGATATTTTCAGTAGTAGTGGTAGCAATCATCATATTGTTGGTCTTCCTTCTTTTATTTACGTAGAGGGGGAATTCAATTTTTGAAATATAACACCTATGATGAAAATCTTGTTCCAGGTGTTCCATTCAAAAATTTAATCCGCCGTGTGTGCTTCTAGCGCGCCCACTATTGGCGGGTTCTCATCTGGGCAATCCTCGATAAAGACTACGGATGAATCAAAGGAGCTTGTAGTCGAGCTCACGAGTGCGCTTCTAACCGCCCTTTACAGGCGTTAGGAGCACCAAAAGAAAGCAGCATCGAGGTTTTTCACCACGGTTTAGATCTTATGCCTCGTTCTTTCATTCACTAACTGACAACTTCTCACGTAGCGTTCGCTCTCACGCTTACCGCCCAAACATCGCCCTCGCCTCACGAATCGCTGATTGAACCGCAGTCAGATCGCTCTGGCACGAATAGACGCCGAAACTCATTCTAACCGTTGCCTGAACCCCTAAACGTCGCAGTGTGGGCATCGCGCAGTGGTTACCCGCTCGGATCTGAACGTTGTGCGTATCAGCTATCGTCGCGAAATCATGCGGATGAACGGTGTCGATTGAGAACGACACTACCGTAGCCTGCTCGCCGCCGACCGACGCTGGACCATAGAGGGTAATTCCCTGCTCTGCTCTAAGCATATCAACCGCGGCGGTGACGAGACTCTTCTCATGTGCTCGCATCTCCTCACGAGAGAAGCGGTTAACAAACTCAATAGCAGCCCCCAACGCGATCGCTTCTGGGAACGCTGGGGTTCCTGCTTCAAAACGCTGCGGGATATCGGCGCACCCAAACCCCTCAACGCTAACATACGAGATCATGTCACCACCGCCCTGAAATGGCTCCATCTCCTCTAATCGCTCAGGCCTCGCGTAAAGAACACCTATCCCCGTTGGACCGTATATCTTATGCCCTGAGAACACGTAGTAATCACACCCAAGCGCCTCAACATTGACACCGAGATGAGCCGCTCCTTGCGCGCCATCAACAAGAACTCGAGCTCCAGCTTCGTGAGCGGCCCGAACTACATCCTCAATTGGAGTCACGGTTCCTAGCGAATTAGCGAGCTGCGTAATCGCTACCAGCGCCGGCTTGTATTCTCGCAACTTATTTTCAAAATCCTTAACATTAAGCTGCCCATCGTCCGTGATATCAGCGAACACGACTTTCAAGCCCTTACGCTTGGCCAGCATCTGCCATGGAACGATATTGCTATGGTGCTCGAGTAGCGAGAGAAGAATGACATCACCCTGCTTGAAAAGGTGCTCGGTGCTGCGCGCTACGAGGTTAACTCCTTCAGTCGCCCCACGAACAAATACAATCGATCGCTCACTGCGAGCTCCGATGTAACGAGCCACAATGAGTCTCGCGTTGTCGTACAGATCTGACGCCTCAGCGCTTAAACGATAGGCCCCTCGGTGAACATTCGCGTTGTGATGGATGAGAGTTCTACAAAGCGAATCGATCACTACCTTTGGGCGCTGCGCCGTAGCGGCGGAGTCCAGGTAGCACCCCCCCGGACCTTCGGTATAGAACGGGAAATGCTCCCGGGCCTTTAGACCAGGCACTAGAAAATCGACACCCTCACCTCGTTGAGACACCACGCCTTCTCCCACTTATCGTTTAGAGGTCTCGCTCAGGCGAAACTGAGGCTGAGTCCGTAAAAACATTTGTTTTCAACATCTTAGATAACTTGTGATATTCTACACTGGACCGGATTCCTTTTGCCAGTGATGCGCCGAAAAGCCAGTCGCGCGAGAAAGTGTACTACTCTCGGACTGATTCGAACACGTAGCGACTTTCGGCGGAAAATTGGGCGTTCTTGGAGATGCGGCCGCGGTCAGGTTTTTCCAGACCCATGCATTTTTTCCTTGATATTAGGGATTCGAATCTATTATTGTGCCGTCTCTGGTTTGTTGAAGGTTCGCAGATAGGGGTATTTTTCTTTCGGACGGGTCGTTTTCGTATTCCGCTTCGTCCTTGATTTAAGCGATAGAGTTGCTAGTGAGCATTTCCCTGCTTTAACGGGAGGGAGAGGTCACTAGCTTTGTGCCTAAATCAGGGGATCCTCGCTTGCTGTAGGGGATGAAGCGATTACTGACAATCTTTCGCTGGATAGCCCTTCTAACCTGCGGTCCTTGTTGTGCGAGCACATCGCACCGATACATCAGGACTTGATGGCGATGCTGCGAAAGTTGCGGCTAGAGACCGCAAAGCTCTATGCACAACGAAAGTTGCCGCAAAGAAAACGTAAGCTAGCGCCTGTTAAACTTTTTGTTGGGACAATCAAAGTATGAAATTCTGGTCGAATTCAGATGTTCCGTCTCCAGGTGGTGTGATTCCCGAGCTGCGATTACTTGCGGCGGTGCTTCAGCGGGCAATCCACGATTTTATTGGCGGAGAGGGTGATGTACGCGAAGGTGCTAGATCGTGGCTTATGGACGATGAGCCAACCGACGCTCCTCTTTCGTTCCGCTTTATCTGTGAAGCGCTTGACCTCGATGTTAACAGCCTTCGAACCGCAATCGGACGTCAGGCTGATGCTCAGGTACGCGAGTTCGCCGCAGCTGAGGCCGCTTCTTAAAGCAGCCTTACGCCGATACGACCCCGACACTAACGCCATATGGCAAAGTGTCGGGGTCGTTTTTTTTATACTGTCGTCTAACGCCTAAGGCGCTGCGATCGTGGCGCTTTTTCCATTCCTGACTATTTCGCACCAATTTTCACCTTCCGAGACCAATTCCTTGTGAGGTATACTGACTTTAGGATTTGGCGGCCGTAGTGGGCTCAACCCTTGGGGTGTATGAACGGTAGGTAGGTTCGACGGAAGCCGCGCGCAGGGGGATTAAGGTTATGACGGACAGCAAGGCTAGGGGCAATAACCCAGACCTATGGAATAAACTTCTGTCTGACTTAGACGAGAAACTTCAACTCGGCCTGCTCGATCGGCTGCGAAGAGTAGCGGCTTATCATTTCGAATCTGAGACCCTATTTATAGATCCTGCCACAACAGAGGATGCGACCTATCTGACCAAAGGGGCCACCTTTCAGCAGCTCGAACTCCTAGCACAAGATTCAACGAAAGTTCGCGACGTGAAGGTCTGCGGTAAAGGTCATTTTCCGCGACAGGGGTAGTTTGTTTGCACTCCGCCCGTGCGGTGCGCTCTATAAATTCTAGCAAAAAAAAGGGAGGCTATTAGGCCTCCCTCTTAACAGCTATGCAGAAGATCCAACTACTCCGCTTGCTTGCGAAGGAACGTTGGAATCTCAAACTTCTCCTCGTCCTCAGACGTCGAAAGAACTGAGAGCTTCTTAAGCTTTATTACCTCGGACGAACCATTGGTTGCCAGGGTAGTACCCTTGCGGGCGAAAGCTGGAACATCGAAATTCGGCGCTCCAGCTGTGTTCTTACCCGCGATCGTTGCGGTTGTTCCCGCAGCCGCCGGAGCCTTGTCACCGAAACCAGTCGCGATAACAGTGACACGCACCTTATCCGAGAGGTTCTCATCGATAACCATACCCCATATGATGTTCGCGTCCTCGTGAGCCTCAGAGTGAATAAGCTCCGCTGCCTCGTTGACCTCCTGAAGCGTAACATCTGGCGACGCCGTAACGTTGATAAGAACGCCACGAGCACCGTGAATCGAGATATCCTCGAGTAGTGGGCTCGAAATAGCCTTCTCAGCAGCCTCAACCGCCCGATTATCACCACTCCCCTCGCCTGTACCCATCATCGCCATGCCCATCTCGGACATAACAGCTCGAACGTCCGCGAAATCGACGTTAACCAAGCCCTCGCAGATGATTAAGTCACTGATACCCTTAACAGCCTGGTACAGGACATCATCTGCCTTGCGGAAGGTGTCTAAAAGCGATGTGTTTCGCCCAGCAATCGAAAGAAGCCTTTGATTTGGGATAGTAATGAGCGTATCCGCATGCTTACGGAGCTCCTCAATTCCGTGATCGGCGTTGCGCATACGGCGCTTGCCCTCGAAGAGGAAAGGCTTCGTCACTACTCCTACAGTTAGACACCCAAGGCTCTTGGCGACCTCTGCCACGACGGACGCGCCGTAAGTACCAGTTCCTCCACCCATACCCGCGGTGATGAACACCATATCGGCCCCATCAAGCGCCTTACGGATAGACTCAACGCTCTCGCGAGCGGCTGCGCGACCCACCTCGGGATCAGCTCCAGCTCCGAGACCCTTAGTAATATCATCACCAAGGCGAATCTTGTTTATTGGAAGCGATGAAACAAGCGCTTGCGCATCTGTGTTAGCGGCAAAGAACTCCACGCCACTCAAGCCGCTGCGAATCATGTTATTAACAGCGTTTAGTCCACCACCACCGATACCAAACACCTTAATGTTCGCATTGCTCGCTTGAAGAAGCTTGTTTTTTACCTCGTCCATGCCGCTATCCTCCGCACTACCTTGAAAATCTAAATTGAGCTGTTGACCGTCCGACACTCTAGCACTCACTTTTAAAAAACCGAACAAAAAGCTACGAGCATTGCCCGTTTTTTAGAACTTTTTTTCGATACCTGGCGAAATCCGTTCAGAGTGTCCTACCCGGGACCGCGCCATTATTCCCCTTTACTGGGAAAAGTAAAGAGAGACAAAAGCTGTTTCGTTCCGCCGCGCCACCTGGTGTGACGCGGCGCCGAAAATTACAGCCAATGCCACTTGTTTCTTTCCCCATAATGGTATAGCCGCCCCGCAAAAAGGACCACCGTCTGAGACGAAAATCTTGACTAAAAGTGTTCGGCGAACCAACCGACTACCCGGCGCATGGTACTTCCCACGGCTCCCTTGGCGGCTTTTCCCTTCGCTAAGCCGGAGTGAGCCGCACCATGCAACACCAAACCAACCGCGGCGGCATATTCAGGCCCCTTGATAAGATCGAGCAAACCACCCACCGACTCTGGAGCTCCGGTCCGAACAGGAAGATTGAAAGCGTGCTCTGCGACCTGCGCGATACCTGGAAGAGCGGCGCTCCCCCCGGTGATTACCACACCGCTTGTAAGAAGATCTTGACACCCAGCCCTCGCGATCTCCTTTTGAATAAGTCCAAACATCTCAGATGTACGAGGTTCTATAATTTCCGCCAGTACAAGCTTCGAGAGCACCCGAGGCGCTCGTCCTCCTACGGAAGGCACCTCTATAATATCAGCCTTGCTGACACCCGCCGTTACCGCTGTACCGTACTCGCATTTAATCCGTTCAGCCGCGGCAAGGGGCGTGCGTAATCCCGCGGCGATGTCGTTCGTAATATGATTTCCACCTACCGCTAGTACTGAAGTGAACTTGATACATCCCGCGTGAAAAACAGAGATACTGCAAGTTCCACCGCCAATATCGAGCAAAAGCACTCCAAGCTCCTGCTCCTCCTGCGATAGGGCGGCCTTGGCCGACGCTATCGGTGCCGCTACGATATCCTGAACCGTAAGGCCACAACGATTAGCGCACTTAACTATGTTTTGAGCGCTCGCTATCGCGCCAGTTATGATGTGAACCCGCGCCTCAAGACGCACGCCGGATATGCCGATCGGGTCGCGCACGCCGTCTTGCTCATCAATCACGAACTCCTGAGGCAAAACGTGTACGATTTCTCGGTCGAGCGGGATAGCTACCGCCTTAGCCGCGTCGATTACTCGCTCTATGTCCAGGTGTGAAACTTCTTGATTCTTGATAGCGACGATACCGTGACTGTTTTGAGAGCGCAGGTGACTTCCCGAGATACTTGTAAAAACATTGCTGATTTCACACCCTGCC
Source organism: uncultured delta proteobacterium (assembly GCA_903904735.1). Taxonomy (GTDB): domain Bacteria; phylum Bdellovibrionota_C; class UBA2361; order UBA2361; family OMII01; genus OMII01. The sequence continues at coordinate 38,508 of CAIVDM010000191.1, read as the reverse complement.
ATCGTCTCTGCCTGAGCGACTGCCCTGCCGATGGCACTCACAGTTCCCTCGATGTTAACGACGACCCCTTTGCGTAGCCCCCGAGACGGGCTCGAGCCGACGCCTATGATGTCAACGCCTCCAGACGGTTTTCTCTCGCCGACAACTACCTTGATGCTCGAGGTTCCAATGTCGAGTCCAGCGATGATCGATGAGGGTGTGGGCATGGGAATACTCAGGAAAACAAATCAACCTGGTGTTAGGTTAAACAGAGTTTGAGGTTCCCGCAAGAGTGTTTTAAGTCGCCTAAAGTTATTCTGCTGGGGTCTTAAATTTCACGACACCAACGCGGTCGAACGCAAGATCGACCTTTGCGATATCGGCAAACCTATCATGAAGCCTCTTGAGTAATTCAGCGCAGCGCTTCCCCTGCTCCGCGAGCGGAACGGCCGAATCAACGCCGGCCGCGAATACGACCGGAAAAGGGACATCAGTAAAGGCGACGGAAAGATCACCGTGACTCAAAAACTCGACCCCTCGCACTTGGCGGCGTACCTCTTTCTCAATGGTATCCAAGAGATTCGCAGCCGCGCTCAACTGGACGCGGACTACATCAGGAGAACTGTGCCGAGACGCCAGACCAGCCACCTTAACAAGAGGCACTTTTAGTTGCGCCGAGAGATTCTCGGAGTATGGAACGATGAAAGATCCACCTCTATCGATGACCCAAGGGGCATTATCAACGAGCGCCAAAAAAGTCGGCTGACGCTCCTTAATTGAAATGAGAAAACATCCCCACGCCTCCCTTACTCCGCCTTCGCAGGACCCAACTTCAACTTCACCTATCCAGGGATTCTGCGCGATCTTCCCCTGGATTGACGTGGTCTGCATCTTCCACCACGCCACGGAACGATCAAGCGGAAGCAGTCGTTCGATCTCAGTCCTTGGCAACGTCCGCAATCCCTCAACGCGGACTTCTTTCTCGTTCCAGACCTTATCGGCCTTTACTCTCGCTTGTGTCATCCAGTCGCGTACGCCATGCGGATTATCGAGCACATGCAACGTCACGACACTAGCGGTAATCAAGAGGGTAAAAGGAACTCTCATACAGACACAAATCGATCTCAGGAAATTAATGCCAAACTGCTCTGAGGGCCACTATACTGAGTCTGACTCTGTAAGCCGATAGGAAAACGAACGACAGATGAAAGAAAGCCGCCGAACGACTATCTACCTACCAAAGCCGCACCTCCGGCTCGAGGTCAATTCCCGAGCGCTCGCTAACCCGCTCCTGGCATAGCGATATCAACGCTAGCACATCAGAGGCGGACGCCCGTCGATCAGGATTAACTATCCAATTGGCGTGCAAAGAGGAGATCATCGCGCCACCCACCGACACCCCTTTTAATCCGGCATCCTCGAGCAATTTTCCAGCGGAAAGCTCGGGCGATGGATTCTTGAAGACTGAACCAGCGGAGGGTAACGACAGGGGTTGGGTATTCTTGCGATGCGCCAGATTGTCACTACAGGCTCGCGCGATACGCTCTTTATCGCCAGATGGCAGTGTAAGCTCCGCCGAGATCACCGTCGCCTCTCGAGGTAGCCCGGAGTGTCGATACTTCCAGGGAAGTTCATCACGCTCAAACACCCGAAATGAGCCGTCTGACATCACGACGCTTACTCGTTCAAGACGCTCGGCGATCTCAGCGCCATGAGCGCCGGCGTTCATAAACACGGCTCCACCTAAAGACGCTGGAATGCCAGCCGCGAACTCCAGTCCCGAAAAACCGTCACCTGAAATCTTACGCGCTACCGACATAAGAGAGGCGCCGCCGCCGATTATGAAACGATCGCCTTCCAGACGTTCCACAGACCTAAACGATTGTCCCAGGCGCACGACCCATCCGCGAATCCCTTGGTCCGCCACGAGCACGTTGCTGCCAAATCCAAGCACGCGCGTCTGCTGTTTCTCTGTGGCCAGCAATTTTTGCACAGCCTGCAGCTCCCAGAGGCTCTCCACGGTAACTACGAATTGGAGTGGTCCTCCGATCGCGAAGGTCGTAAGCGTGGAGGCATCAACCCCACAACGAACGTGATCACCTCCGAGTGCTCGGACCGCGGCAAGTAGTCCTGCATTCTCGAACTCTCCGGAGGAAACGCTATTTCCCACCTACAATCCTTAAGACTGGCACATCATCATTGCGCGACGAATCCGCGCTGAAATTCGACCCCGCTAAGCTCGCTAAAAGCTTCTCCGGGAGAGAGCCCACCGAACCAGCGCCCAAACACAACACGAGATCCTTGGGTTGAAGCTTCTCAGGCAAAACTTCAGCTACGCGTTCAATGTCCGCGCAAAACTCTTTACTGGAATGATGAAGCTCGGCCACCAATGCCTCACCCGACACCCCCACGATAGGCTCCTCGCTCGCCGAGTATACCTGTGTCATGACAACGTGGTCAGCTTCGGTGAACGCCGCGAGATACTCGCTCCAACACATCTGCGTACGCGTATAGCGATGCGGCTGAAACACCACTATTAATCGATTGATAGAATCCGCGAAGCACTCTCGAATCGCTCTCAGTGTGGCTCGAATCTCCGTTGGATGGTGCCCGTAGTCGTTCATCACGGTGATAGAGTTAGCCGTTCCGATAACCTCTAGACGTCTCTTGACCCCTCCAAAAGACGCGAGCGCTTGACGAATCGTCTCTATCGAAAGTCCGAACTCCAACCCAACGCCGATCGCCGCTAAGCAATTCTGAACCAGATGTCGCCCAAACATCGGAAGTCGAAAGGTTCCTAGGTGAGCGCCTCGGTAAACAACTCCGAACTCCATCCCCGCGCGACTCGGCTGAATATCAACAGCGGAAACCTCGGCGTCAGCCGAGAACCCATACGTCAGAACTCGACGCTTACACTCCTTAGCGATCTGACGCACCACAGGATCGTCAACGCACAAGATCGCCAAACCATAAAAAGGCACGGAATCAACGAATTTCCGGAACGAATCCTCCAAGTCCTTGCGCGAGCGATACGCGTTCATGTGTTCATCATCGATATTCGTCACGATCGCCACCGTGGGCTTCATGAGCAGAAAGCTTCGATCGCTTTCGTCCGTTTCCGCGACAAGATATTCCCCTTGCCCGAGACGGCCACCTGTTCCAAGCGTTTTGACTTGCCCACCGATTACGACCGTAGGGTCAAGTCCACCCGCGTCCAGGATAGTGGCTGTCATGCTCGTGGTAGTGGTCTTTCCGTGCGAACCCGCCACTCCTACTCCGAACTTCAATCGCATCAGCTCAGCGAGCACCTCCGCTCTTCGCACAATCGGGAGCTTTCTGCGCTTCGCCTCACGCACCTCCGGGTTCGTCGTCAAAATCGCGGATGAGTACACGACAAGAGACGCCGACGCTGGCACATTACTCGCCGCGTGCCCGATGTATATCTTCGCGCCAAGCGACTCGAGACGGGCACAGATCTCGCTAGTTCGGACATCAGAGCCAGACACCTGAAAGCCGGAGGTGAGTAAAATTTCCGCTAGTCCCGACATACCAGAACCACCGATACCGATGAAATGAAAGTGCAGACGGGGATTGTACATGCTTCGACCTCTATGCCTCGTGCCTCAAACCCATAACCCCTCTTGCCTCAATACAAGAACCGCTGTGAAATCAATCTCGTTTGGGGGATATCATTACGTTCAGGGTGCGGATTACGCCTTCAGAGAGGTACCATACTCTGCCGCCGCATGAAACCGTAAGGAGCAACCTCCCGCCTCCGCTCCTACACCCGAGCAGTGGTGAGCGATTTCGAAGGTTTACGCCAGAATGTTAAAGAAGAGTGAGCCAACTATTCAGACCCCGGTCCACGAGAAATACCGCTTTAAGCCCCTCAAGGGCTCGAGCCATCATTGGGCGCTTGCACAGATGAGGGGTAAACTAGGAACCAGTCGGGTACTGGATGTAGGCGCTGGTGGTGGGGGCTTGGGAAAATGTGTTCGAGACGAGGCACCAGCCGCCCTGGTCGCCGTCGAGCCGGATACTCGGGCCCATGAGACCCTCCGGAGGATCTACGACTCAGTGCATCCGAATCTAATCGCCCTTTCGGAAACGCGCTTTGACTGGATCCTTGCAATGGATGTCTTAGAGCACACGCCATCTCCCGAGGTATTCCTCAGCGAAATTCGGAAGTTGTTGGCCCCCGGTGGAAAACTTTTGATATCTGTCCCTAATGTCGCGCACTGGAGCGTGCGTGTTCCGCTCTTTTTTTGGGGTAGCTTTGAGTACAAGCCGCTTGGTATTATGGACAAGACGCACCTCCACTTCTTCTATCAACGCAGTTTTCGGAGACTATGCTCCTCGTTACCGGGCTGTCGCGTGGTGTCCGAATCCGCCAGTATTGAGCCCTTCGAGCTGGCACTCCCAAGTTGGCTCGGTCGAAGCGTACTGTATCGAGCTCTCATCCCAATACGACTTGGGCTAGCGCGTACTTTTCGGGGATTATTCGCATACCAGTTGTTAGCTGTTATCGAGACGGGGCTCGAGTCGCAAGAGAGAGAACAGAGCGGGAAATCGTCTTGAACTTGCCATCTCCACCTAGTCCGGTCATTATTCGCAAGTGCGGCCTGAAGGCCCCCCTTAGGATCGACTGTGAACATCAACTTCTCTGAACTCTTAGTAATTCTGGTCGTTATCCTACTTTTGTTCGGACCGGACAAACTACCCGAGATCGCCCGACAGCTTGGCAAGTTCGCCGCCGAAGCCCGAAAAGCCACGAATGCTGTCCGTAGGGAGTTTTACAATACAGTCTACCAGCCGGCAGATGAGATTCGTCGAGAGGTTCTCGCTCCCGCCGAGGCGCTTCGTTCCCTCAAGGCGGAAATCATGGCTCCGCCGGATGGAGCGCGGGGAGTCTCTAGTCGCCCCAACGCCGCGGACGAACAACCTCCAACCGCGGAGATTTCGACCGGTGAATCGAACGGCGACGGCGGTACCAGCGAGAGTTTGAAGAAAGTATGACCTCTACACATGACCCTGCCGAATTTCAGATGGGCCTGCTGGAGCACCTCAGAGAGCTTCGGAAGCGGCTGTTCTACTGCGCGATCGCCATTTCGTTGGGCGGGGTGATATCATACTGTTATTCGGCGGAGGTCTTCTTCGCGCTCTGCGATCCCTACAGCAAAGCGTTTCACAACAGTCCTCTCATTGGAACGGGACCAGCTGAGGCATGGGTTTTGAAAATCAAAGTAGCCTTGTTCTGTGGGGCGATGATTACGTCCCCGATACTTTTTCATCAAGTATGGCGATTTGTCGCTCCAGGATTATACGCTAGTGAGCGCAAACTAGTGTTGCCATTTGTGGTGTTGAGCACCGCACTTTTCTCAGGCGGCGCGATGTTTTGTTACTATCAAATTCTCCCACTCACTTTATCTTTTTTTTATGGAGAATTTAAATCTATCGGCATCACGCCAACGGTCAAAGTAGGCGATCATCTCTCTCTCATGATTACGACGATGCTGGGATTTGGCGCGGTATTTGAGCTCCCACTGCTAACATTCTTCCTCGCGCGAGCTGGCATTCTTGACCACCGGTCAATGGTGCGTTGGTTTAGGCACGCTGTCGTGGCTATCTTCATCGTATCAGCGGCGCTCACGCCCCCGGATGTGCTCACCCAGCTTCTCATGGCTGGCCCGCTACTCTTGCTTTATGGGATAAGTATTGGCGTGGCGTATCTAGCTTGTGGTCGAGTACCCGAAAGGCCCGCTGTGAGCGAGCGCGCGGATCAATCTGCCCTTAAAAGCGGTCTCTAAGCCGCATAGAGGAATCGATAGTAGTCACCTGACACCAGGGAGTTACGACGCAACGTCATCTCGTGGCTTTGGCCTTTCCCGCAGGCGCCTTGGTTAGCTAGGTGTCCATATTAATGGACTAAAGCTTATTGAATCACTAGCCGTTTCTCCCAGAGGTGGTCGTGTAGGGCTATGAAGAGCCGCCATGATGTGTGCGCGCTATGGATTTCGTCGATCAGGTTGATTCTAGTTGGGACACCGCGGTTCAAGTGGTACGGACGATAGTGTCTCCACCGTCGGCGCTCTCTCGCCTTGTTCGGCTGAGCTGGGGTGGCACCATCACGATGAAAGACTTCATCACCTCTTTCAATATGTCTCGCATCGATCAAGCGTGCGTTATCCGGGCGGCGCAATTGATCGAACCCGAGGTAGCGGAGCTAGAAGCGGCTATCACGGCTCTCGGATTCCGGACCGCTTCAGCGGTCGCCGCTATTCACTTTATATCACAGGAACTGATTACGAGGACTTCCTCAGAGCGAATCTGGATGCCGATCACTCGCCACATGATGAACTCGATTGAGATCGGATATCATTTCGGCGTGAACGCCACCGCGCTTGGCCCCGATTCAGGTCTACTGATCGGTTTTGCTCAAGCGCTCGGCTCCTCACTTTTGCTCAGTCTTGGCGTTAAGGACCTTACTGAGGTTCGAACGTTTCTCAGGGATGGCGCGACCAATAATGAGTTTCTCGGCAGATTTGAATGTGAGCCATGCCAGGTAGCGTCACTCACACTTCAGAGACTCGGATTTGGTCTCGACCTCTCTTCGGCCGCGGTAATGGCGGTGGGAAACCTCAACTACGCCGACGCTTCAAACGATCCGGTCGTAAAAGACTGGCGGGCGGCCAGCGATTGGATCTACTCACTGACTCACGGTCGTCGAACTCCCTCTCGGTCCGAGTCAGCGAAACGCTTCGCCGAACTCGTGCCGCCCGAGAGTTCTAGCTCCACACTCCCACTGCACCTACAATCCCTCTATAGCCAAGTAGACGCGATTCGAGAGCTGCACTCCACCTGGACCTGGCACTTACCCATGAGCTCATACCAAGAGACTGCGGAACTTCTCAATAAAGCGAAAATTTCATGAGGTGTCGGCGATTCGATCGTCAACAACCACCGCCAACGGAACTCCTGTAGACTGAACTGGTTATCTCAGTCGTTGCGAGTTATTCGCACGATGAGTGCTGATTCCCACCATTGATTGTTTGTTTGACACTCCCGCTCGGTGACCCGTACCATTAAAAAAGGAAGACATCGAAGGAGAGCACGGTCAAAAATCCCTCCCCATGTACTTAGCTTCCCCTTTGACCGTGAATTGTGGAGATGCCGACCTGAAACAGGGGCACTCTCATGGAGACATGAGGGTGCCATTTTTTATGGGCATATCAGACAACATTCTGTTGCCTCCGGCACGTCACTTCTCCACTCACAGCGATCTATCTCCAAAGTGTCGACGGTGCGCCGGATAAAGCGTCGACAAGCCCCCGTCTGCCCACCTAAGAACAGAAGGCGTCGTCGTAACATTCTCTTGCGTCTCACCGACCTATAGCATGACCAGCACCGCGTCGATCGATGACGCAAAAAGCCCAATTATGTTTCACTTATTTATAGTCCTCCCATTCTTTGAGACCTGACGGAGCTTGGAGATCACACCAATGAAGCCTAGACTTAACACTGTCTTCGCCGCTGACATCGCCGCCAAGGTAGGTGGCACTCTTCGTGGCGATTCAACACTTACCGTGTCATGCCTCTGTCCGCTTGAGACGCCAATACAGGAGGGAATCACATTCGCCCGCGCCCAATCGACAGCCTCCCTGCTTCGCAAGCTTGCGAAGCAGCCAACAATGGTCGCGTTCATTGACTCGAAGATGATCGGATTAGATACGACTTCGTTGAAATGCACTGTCATTGGGGTGGCGGAACCTCAGCGCGCTGTTATCTCCCTTATACCGGATTTTTACTCCCCATATATCTCACAACAGGGAATCCATCCCTCCGCCACTATCCATCAATCAGTCTCTCTCGGTGTTGGAGTGTCAATTGGCCCAGGATGTGTCATCAGCGAGTCTAGTTCACTCGGTGATCACGTACGGCTGGACGCAAATGTCGTGATTTACCCCGGAGTGTCCATCGGCGCGAACACGCGCGTTCACAGCGGTTGCGCTATTCGCGAGGGATCCCAGATCGGCTCTCACTGCGTTATCCACAACAACGTGGTGATCGGCGCCGATGGATTTGGATACTTATCTGACCCTAAAACTGGAATTAGCAAGGTGCCCCAGGTCGGCAACGTCGAGATAGGCGACCATGTTGAGATTGGGGCCTGCACGTCCATCGACCGTGGAACCGTGGGGGCGACGGTCATTGGCTCTCATGTGAAGATCGATAATCAAGTGCAGGTCGGTCACAACGTTCGCATCGATTCGCACTCTATAATCTGTGCCCAAGTTGGAATCGCGGGAAGCTGTCACATTCATCGAGGAGTCGTTATCGGTGGGGGCACCGGTGTAGCCGATCACCTGACGATCGTGTCAGGCTGCAGAGTCGGGGGGCACGCCGGCGTGACCTGTTCAATCGATGAACCTGGCGACTACCTGCGGTTTCCCGCCATGAAGGCGAGTCGATATCGTCGACAGCAAGCTATTATTCGGAGACTCGCCAACGGAAAAAGCGTCAAGACAAGCGAGCGGCGATAGGCTATACATCAGCGGAGCTTAAGTGACTCGTATGACGGTACAGGAACTCGCCAGCACCCCACCATTTGCCCTTAGCCTCGCTCTTTGCGCGTTGGTGGCTGCCTATGCCGTCACAGTCGCCGTAAAACACGTTTTTCATCGAGCTTCGAGCATCGCGGCCTTCCGGGGCCTGAGTCAAAACGAGGTGGCGAGCATAGAGTACGCGGCTGAGTTTCATGAGACGCTCGGCCAACTAGTGGAGCATGTTCTGTTAGTGGAGACATTTTCCTCAGCGGCGCCCGAGGTTTTTGTTGATAATTCATGGAACCGCCTCTTGAAGATGTGCGACGACCTCGAGGAATGTCGTGGCGAGTTAAATTACCTTCTCGGCGAGAAGGATTTTGACGCGGCGGTTCAACTTGGAGGATTTTTGTGTGGACGAAGCCCCACCTTGCCTAATTACCAACGCGACCCTGACGCGGTTAAATTACATCTAGTCTCATACTGGCAGCGTGACGCTATCGATCTCGTGCACCGAATGATATCAAAGATAGAGGACATCGGCAGAGAGTATGACGCGGAGCTTAATTATCGCTCTCGATGGTCATCAGACCTTCAGGAAACAATCGAACAGGTGAAGAGCTATATTGATGAGTCCGAATATTCATAACGAATAACTGACTAACGACGCCGCTCCCCGCGTCATCTTCTCAACCTTTAGCGCTTACCGTCGCTCCTTCAGGGATGAATTCGGCATGCAACGCGCGCACGGCGGCATCGCAATACTTTCGAGCAACGAGCACCGACAGCTTGATTTCAGACGTATTTACCATCTGAACATCGATATTCTCTCTCGCTAGGCAGCGGAACACTCGGGCGGCCACGCCCGTGTGATAACGCATCCCTATCCCCACCACGGACACTTTCGCTATGTCTCGCTCAACCGTAACTCCATTAGCTCTGAGACTAGGAACCAGCGCGCGTATCGTCTCTAAAGCGGTAACGCTCTGCTCATCAGGCACCGTCAAGCTGACATTAACCGCGTCACCACCGACGCTCTCCTGAGAGATCATATCAATATAAACATCACGCTCAGATAGCCCGTCGAACAGGGCCGCCATGGTGGCGATGCTACTCGGCATCGCCTCTATTGTTATCTGAGCCTCATCAAGCCTGAGGGTAACTCCCGTCACGACCGGCTTTTCCATAAGCTCCTCCTCATTCACTATCCAAGTCCCATTACGCCCTGGCTCAAAAGGGCCCGCGAATGTCGATAGAACGATAAGCGGAACGGCATATCGCATCGCGAAGTACACTGAGCGCGTGTGCAAAACCTTAGCGCCAAGGCTCGCCATTTCAAGCATCTCCTCGTGGGACACGCGCTCAAGAAGCTTCGCCTCACCGCACACCCGTGGATCAGTAGAGAAAACACCCGCCACATCGGTATAAATGAAGCAGGTCTCGGCCTTAAGCGCCGCCGCGAGAGCCACGGCGGTAATGTCCGAACCGCCTCTACCAAGCGTCGTAATATCACCGCTCCCGGCGATCCCCTGGAAGCCAGCCACGACAGGCACTCCACCCTCTCGCAGCGCCTCCAGCAGCGTCGCGCACTCAATTTCCTCAATCTGAGCGTTTGTATGTCTACTATCCGTGGCGATCCTGACCTGTGGGGCCAGAAGACTCTTTGAGGGAATACCCATTTCGTTTAGGCGCATCGCGAGCAACGCGACCGTCACCTGCTCTCCCGTCGCGAGTAGCACATCGAGCTCGCGAGGATTCGGTCGTTCGACGCACTCTTTAGCGAGGGCCACTAGACGATTCGTCTCTCCAGCCATAGCTGAGAGAACAACAACAACGCCAACGCCCGGATTCGATTCGCGATATTCGCCAACGATTTCGGCGACGCGCTTGACGCGTGAGACATCACCGACGGAGGTGCCGCCGAACTTCATCACCACAAGTGAAGCGCTCTCCGTCATTAGCACTACGGCACCCCTCGCACACCGACCGATGCTAGACGGACATCGATATCGGCGCCTGCTATAACCACCTCGCGCGAACCATCGCCACAAAGCGAAAATTGACAGTGAAAATCTAAATCCTGAGAAAGACCTGGACAACGCTCTGGCCACTCAAGAAAGCGAATCGAACTCGAACTTGTCGGCTCTCGCAGCTCCTCTGGGAGGTCCCTAAGTCGATAGAGGTCCCAATGCTCGACAAGAAGATCCGCTGGAAGTTTATACTCGTGCTGAAGCGTGTACGACGGAGATGAAACTTCTTGAATATCTCCGCCCATCGCTCCAATCACATATCTCACAAAAGTCGTCTTGCCAGCGCCGAGATCTCCGGACAAGCCTATTGATTCCCCCGGTCGCAGAACCTTGGCGAGATCTCTGGCGAGCACCTCAGTATCAGCCTCGCTATTCAACACAACTTTTATCATCGTTCGAGATCTCCAATAATAGCCGAGGCTACATGCGCGACATCCGACGCTAGCACAGGGCCGCCACTATGCTCACTGGCGACGATTCCTGCCACAGCGTGCACCCAGGTCCCAAAACACGCCGCGTCGAACATCGACTCGAACCTAGCACAACAGGCGGCGATTATACCGGCCAAAACATCCCCACTTCCAGCCGTCGCCAGATAGGGGGTACCTCGACATACAATCCGACCTCCTTGAGGGCCGAACACGAGCGTGCCAGCACCTTTAAGCACTGACACCGCCCCATACCTCTCCCAAAGCTCCCTGACCGCCTGGAATCGATTCGCCTGAAGCGCTAAGGTCGGACGTTGTAGCATTCGACTCGCCTCCCCCGGATGCGGCGTAATCACAGCGTCGATACCTGCGAGCGAGATGCCGACGCGCGATAGTACGTTGAGAGCATCGGCGTCGAACACGGCGCGTTTTCCAAGAAGCCGGAGACCATCGCACAACTGACTCAAGAACTCATCCGCACCTCGCCCTACACCCATCCCAGGACCAAGAACAATAACGTCAAATCCCCCAAGAAGCTCAAGCACCTCCTGAGCGTCCTCGCCAGTAAAGCAATCACCATCACGAGACAGAACACTCAGCATACACTCTGGCAATCCAGAGGAATCCGACCAGCTTCGTTTTACCACCCGTGAGACGAGCCCGGCGCCCGCGCGTAACGCGCCTAACGCGGTAAGAAGTGGCGCGCCGGGCATTCCGACGGATCCACCAACCACCGCAATCCGTCCAAAATCACCCTTATGCGCGTCCGCTCTACGAGCACCAAGCACAGGTAAGTTTTGACCTTCCAAAATCTGGAATTCAGTCTCTGAGCTACGCGCGATGCCAATGGAGACTGTCTTGATAGCGCCACTCATAAGGCGAGCTGGAAATTGGAGCAGTCCGCGCTTTATATGTTCGACACAAACTGTCAGGTCCGCCGTAATATGAGGCGAGAACGTCTGCCCAGTATCCGCGTCAATACCGGTTGGAATATCGATCGAAACAACACAAAAGCGTCCGCTAGCACCCCGACACTTCTCGACTATCTGTATCAGCGCTCCAATATCGCGTCTCGGACTTGAGCGCTGACCCGTTCCTAACAGCGCGTCAACAACTATCTCACTATCGGCCACGAACCTCTCAACGTCATCAGCCGAGACATCCTCAAGCGCAATCGATGGAGTCACCGCAGGCTTCGCTCCTGAACCGAAGACTGAAACTTTGCCCTGAGCTTTTATTTGTCGTGCGCACTCTTCCGAGTAGCGCTCCGAGGCGACCAAAACAACGCGAACCTCGCGTCCCGAGGCTCGCAGTAGCCTGGCCGTTACGAAACCATCGCCGCCGTTATTACCCGGACCACAAAGAACCAGAAACTTTCGCGCTTCAGGATATCGCTCAATAATCACCTGGGCGATCTCTTTACCCGCTCTCTCCATCAGAGAGTTCTCCGAAACACCCCCCTCGATCGTCAAACGATCCATGAGCGACATCTCCTCCGTGGAGGGCGCGAACCATGGAGAGTCGGAACCTACTCGAATATCTCCAAAATTACCTCTTGGGTATTCGGTCACACAGCACCCAACTCCTTCTCCAAAAGCTCCGCCAGCTCCTCAGCGTGCTTCTTACACGAGACTTCATCCTCACACTCGACCATTACTCGCGCTTTGTTCTCGGTCCCAGAATAGCGAACTAGTACGCGTCCACGCGTCCCAAGCTCCTTCTCTTTGCGCTCTATGGCTTTGGATATAGCAGGAATCGAATCAAGTGGCGGCTTGCTCGACACCTTCACGTTGATCAACTTCTGCGGAAACGTGATACAAGCGGCTGCCAACTCTGAGAGCGGCTTACCTTGGCGGCCCATAATCGCCATCACCATGAGCGCCGTGAGCAATCCATCTCCCGTGGTGGAGATATCGGAGAAGATAGTGTGCCCCGATTGTTCGCCTCCCAACTGTCCGCCCTGACGAATCATCTCCTCGAGAACCGCCCTGTCTCCAACACCAGTTCTCACTACTCGAATACCGTGCGAATTTAGCAGCGTATCCAACCCAAGGTTCGACATGACAGTCGCCACAACCAGATCCCGTCGCAGCACTCCGCGGGCCTTCATATCCAAGGCGCAGATCGCCAAGAGGATATCACCATCCAGAATGCGTCCCTTTTCATCTACGAGGATGCATCTATCCGCATCTCCATCCAGCGCGACACCGAGATGCAAATTCTGTTCAACAACGAGCTTAGCGACCACGTCTGGATAGAGGCTACCGAACCCCGCATTGATATTTTTACCGGTGGGACTAACTCCTCGAGAAACAACCTCGGCGCCGAGCTCAGTCATTGTCTGCGGACCAACTACATACGCCGCCCCGTTAGCGCAATCGACGCCAACCTTCACACCTTCTAAAGACAGCTCGCGTGGAAAATTCTCCTTGAGAAACACAGTATATCGACCAATCGCATCATCGATTCGGTAGGCTTTCCCGATCGTTCCGGCATCAGCGGTCTTACCGTCTAGAACACCTGGATCAAGCAATTCCTCGACCTGAAGCTCTAGCTCGTCGGGCAACTTGAACCCATCAGCGCCGAATATTTTTATTCCATTATCCTCAAACGAATTATGAGAGGCCGATATAACTATTCCCGCGTCCGCCCGCATGCTTTTGGTGAGATAGGCCACACCTGGAGTAGGCACCGGACCGCATAACATAAGATCCGCGCCCATCGCGGTAATTCCGGCCGCTAGTGAGCTTTCGATCATATACCCGGAAAGCCGCGTATCCTTGGCCAACAATATACGGGCTCTCTTGCCATCCCGTGTGAAGATCCTAGCGACAGCCTTGCCTAACCTCACCAAGGTCTCAGGGTCTAGCGGGGCCGCGCCTGCCACACCTCGAATACCGTCTGTCCCAAAATACTGCCTTCTAGCGTTCATAAATCCTTCCTTATCGATGATGCCTCAGCTATCCCACCTATCGCTTCCCAACTTTTCGTGTCTCAGTCAGCGCGAACCGTTGAATAGCCACTACCGGCGGATCGATCGCCAGCACCTTGACTGATTCCGGGACATCCGCCTGAACTTTGAGCTTCGCCGACAAATCTTTCGGAAGTTCGCTCATACGGACATATGGGATAACATCGCTCGCCGAGAACTTCATGATCTTCTCCGGCGGACCAGACACGGTGACAGAAACCTCGCTCGGGTCGACAACAAAACTTCCCAAACCACGGGAGATTCTCACCTCGACCGGTCTGGCCAAAAACTGGAGCTGCGAGGGTATTTGTCCCACCATAACTCGCGCTGTCACCGACGAGCTTGATAAACTAATCGACGAGCCTGGACTTCTCAACTGTCTCGTCAACTCGGTGGTCTGAGAAATCTCGCTCACGTTGACTGGCTCTGTTTCTATCGCCTTCAACTGCTTGACCTCTGATCTCGGCCCCTTCACGGTAACGGTCTTTGGAGTTACCTCAATTCCCTCAAGCACGAGAGAGGAAGCCAACTGCCCGAAACGTGGGACCTCGATTTTGACCTCTCGCCTCTCGATTGAATCAAAAAAAAGCTCTACCTGCTGCGGCTCAATACTAAGCACTTCCACTGAATGAGGTAGAGAGATATCACTGGCCTTCAAGGACACGATAACTCTATCGTCCACGTTATCCGGTAGTCTCGCTTGCAGAGCGGGCGGCGACGACGCGAGGGGCCCTACCAAAAACGAAGGTCCCTTGAGGGTAACTTGCACACCTCTTTTTGTAGGTTTTACGAGGACCTTATCCTCGGGAGCGTTCTTTACCTCAAGCGGAACGAACAAACTGACAACACTAGCGTTGCCCGCGCTATGCACGGCATACGCTAATAACAGCGCGATTAAAAACGATAGCGCCTTTAGAGGAAAATTGCGGGTCATAACAAAGGCCTACCTTCCGCGCCTTTACGTTGCGACCGCTGGTTAGAATGCGATTCAAGCAAAGCCTGCAACGCCACGGCATCGAGATTTCGATACTGTTTGCCGTCTATGAACAACGTAATTGAACCAGACTCCTCAGATACTACGATCACCATGGCATCGGAGCGTTCTGTCAAACCTACGGCCGCGCGATGGCGCGTCCCAAAACCAGGGTCTAGATCGGGATTCGAGCTCAACGGAAGCACACAACCAGCAGCCTTAATCGTTCCTCGTTGCACGATTACCGCCCCATCGTGAAGAGGAGTCTCCTTGACAAAAATACTGTATAACAATTTTCGACTGAGGCGTGCGTCGAGCACCACACCTTTTTCAATGAATTCATCGAGTCCGACCTCTCGCTCGAGCACGACAATACTGCCGAGCTTCGCCTTCGCGAGGCGACTAACCGCGATGGATATCTCTTCAAACATATTAGGCGCGTCGAGCCGGGCGTTTTTGAAAAGAAACGGTTGCACTCCCACTTTCGTCAACGTCCTGCGAATCTCGTCCTGGAAAATCACCACGATTACAAGGATGATTGAGCTGAGGAAATTATCAATGATCCACGCGAGTGTGGTCAGTCCGAGCGGCTGCGCCACGAAATAAACTACCGCGATTAGCGCTAGGCCGAGCAACATCGGCACAGCTCGGGTACCTCGAATAACGAGTAAGCCGCGGTATACTAGATACCACACTATACCGATGTCGATCGCCTTGACGACGAGCGGAAACAACCTATTAGCGCTTAGCGATTGAAAGTCCATGGTTCATATCCGGGACATCGTCGACACAATCGCAACGGCCCGGCGATCGATCCCGTACCTAGGCGGCGACAGACACACCTCCTGAGGATTCCCCACCGTTGGACGGACCTCCCTTTGGCCCTGGAGTAAGAGTTTCGCCCTTGAGGATCCGCTCGATATCATCGGAATCGAGGGTCTCTCGCTCCATCACAGCCTTAGACAGGTTGTGGAGCATATCCAGATGGTCCGCGACAATCTTTCTCGCCACGTTGTACTGACTCTCAAGAATACGCTTTACCTCCTGGTCTATTTCTAGCTGGATCGCTTCTGAGTGTTCTCGTGGTTTCCCAATATCACGCCCTAGGAAGACGTGCTCCTCCTTAGAGTCATAGTGAATCGGCCCCAAAGCGGTGCTCATCCCCCACTCACACACCATTCGGCGCGCTATTTCCGTAGCTCTCTGTATATCTGAGCTTGCTCCCGTATTCATCTCATCGAACACGAGCTCCTCAGCCACACGCCCTCCGAAGAAGACCGCCAGCTGGTCCATCCAGTATGACTTCGAATAGGTATGCTTATCAGCTTCTGGAAGCTGCTGCATTAGCCCAAGCGCCATACCACGCGGAACGATCGTGAGCTTGTGCACCGGATCAGCGTTCGGGAGCTTCTTGGCTACAAGAGCATGCCCTGACTCATGGTATGCCGTCGTTAACTTCTCTTTCTCTGATAGAAGCATCGAACGTCTCTCGGCCCCCATCATTACCTTATCTTTCGCGTACTCGAAGTCAGATCGCTCTACTACCGACTTGTCTTTGCGTGCGGCATACAACGCCGCCTCGTTAACAAGTATCTCTAGATCCGCTCCCGAGAACCCAGGGGTTCCTCGAGCTATTATGTTTAGATCCACATCCGGCCCGACTGGCACCTTCTTCGTGTGAACGCGCAAGATTCCCAATCTTCCCTTTAGGTCCGGTCGGGGAACAACAACTCGTCGGTCAAACCGACCTGGGCGCAAGAGCGCCGGGTCAAGAACATCTGGTCGGTTAGTCGCGGCGATAAGGATCACACCCTCATTGCTCTCAAAACCATCCATCTCTACCAGAAGCTGATTAAGTGTCTGCTCACGCTCATCGTGCCCGCCACCCATACCGGCGCCACGGTGTCGACCTACCGCGTCGATCTCATCGATAAATATGATGCATGGCGCGTTCTTCTTACCCTGTATGAAAAGATCACGAACACGTGAAGCGCCCACTCCGACGAACATCTCGACGAAGTCGGACCCTGAGATGCTAAAGAAGGGAACCCCTGCCTCACCAGCGATAGCTTTCGCCAGCAAAGTCTTTCCGGTACCCGGTGAACCGATCAGAAGCACGCCCTTTGGAATTCTTCCGCCTAGCTTCGTAAACTTCTTTGGGTCCTTCAGGAAATCGATAATCTCCTCGAGCTCGCCGCGCGCCTCATCGATTCCGGCGACATCCGCGAACGTCACTTTTTGGGAACTTTCGGTCAAAAGTTTCGCTCGTGATTTACCGAAGCTCATACCCTTGCCCGCGCCCATCTGTACTTGGCGCCAGAAGAAGAACCATAACCCAACGAAGAAGAGTATCGGCAGTACGTTCAATAAAAACAGCATATACGAGGACTGATCTCCCGGGTCAGTGACCTCGATATCAACCGAACTCTTCCTTAAGAGAGGAATAAGCGACTCATCTTGTGGAGGAGTGGTGGTTTTAAACTTTCGAAACTCCCCACCCTTATCCTTGTATTCGCCGACAATGGTGCTACCTTCAATGCGCACCGCACGAACATCACCGCTCTCGACTTGCTGCAGGAAGTCGCTATACGTCAGATGCGTGGCGTAATCAGTCTTACTCTTCGCCAGGCTGTATCCCATCAAGGAAAGCAGCACTAAGAAAACCCAAAATAATCCGTTCTTCGTCAAGAGGACACCTTAATCACGTATCCACTACCGCCTTCATGGCGGAGGGCTTAATATCACCAGCGTAACAACGCACGCCAAACCCAACAGGGCCTATCGATGACAACCCCGATACTATACCCAAAAGAGACCTGGCGGGCACCGTTTAATTAGCAAAAAATGTAAAAATGCCGCCAGGTTCGGCATCCTAGTCCCCCGAGGCCACGCGCTCTAACCACGCTTCCCCTTTGGAAACCACAAGACTAACGGATGGTCCGAGCTGAATGACCCCCTCCATGGCCTCAAGAACGTCCAAAATCGCTTTCGCCTTGTGAACTCCCACCGTAAAACCGAGAAATGGAGCGAAGATCGCCTGCACGATGCGCCATCTAACCGCTGGGGGGTTTTGGCCAAAGACCTTATGGAGGCGCGCCAACCATGCCTGGCTTCGCTCCTCGAGGGGCCCCACCGTAGCGGCCGCGACTCCGGCAATCTCCTGTAGTCCCTCGCAATCCTCGGCGACCACCCTCGCCTGCTCTGATAAAATCCAGGCGATGGACGGGTCAAAGCGCTCGCTAAGTAACGGGATCAACTCAGCGCGCACACGGTTGCGAACAAAGGACACGTCAGAATTCGAAGGGTCGTCAACAAACTCAAGAGCATGAGCGAGAACATACTCTTCAATCTGCTGGCGCGACACTGTGATGAGTGGTCGAAGGCAGCCGCGAACCGGATCGGAGTATTCGATGGTATTAAGCTCCTTGTTGGCGATAAGTCTCATCAGAAGCGTCTCGGCGACATCATTGGCGTTATGGGCGGTCACGACAACATCCAAGCCCCGACGGCGTAAAACTTCAGAAAACGCCTGATAGCGGCGGTCCCTCGCCCACGCCTCAAGATTTTCCCCCGACGGCCTACTCTCCAACGTAACAATGTGACATTCGACCCCCGCATGCGCGCAAAGACCGCGAACGAACTCAGCGTCGCGGCCACTATCCGGCCGTAATCTATGGTCAACGTGACACACCTCTATCGTCAGCCCCAGGAGCCGTTGAATCGACAAAAGTCCGTGTAAAAGCGTTATGGAGTCCTTTCCGCCCGACACGGCGACAAGAAGCTTCGCTCCACGCTCAATGGACTGCTTAAGGGCTGTTTGTACCGAAATGCGACGACGAGACACTCAAATGACTACTTGTTAGGCTTGCGGCAGCGGCTTACGCATACCATCAACGGCGTAGGCTCCGGGTCCCGTGTACAGGAGCCCTATCGTCGCCGCCAACAGCACCAAATCTTTGTTGAAAATATCGGTCGACCCAGGAAACACCCCGAAAGCGCATATAAACGAGACTAAGAGGAAGCTCGCCATCATGCCCACCATGGTAGTCCAAAGACCCAAAATCAGTGCCCCACCGACGAAAATCTCAGCGTATGGAAGCAACACGCCATAAAGAGACGAGAAGTTATCAGGAAGAACCGAGAACGTCTTAACTTGAGCTACAAAGGCGGCGAGCATCTGCAACTTACTCATTCCCGCCAGCAAGAAATATGCGCCTATGACACAACGAGTGATCATTGGACCATACACCGCGGGCCCGATCGGTTGATTCATCTTGATCGCCATAACTCCTCCCATCGAAGCTCTTCACCACTCGATAGATTCTCCCAAAATGCACCTTCACACAATGCCTTTTGAACATCAGGCAAAGAGGCTAGAGTACCGACAACTTTACACAATAACCGCTTTGGGCGAGCAGGCACGACGATCCGAGAGAACCACCCGTATGGAAAACACCTCAAGTACCCCCTCCACCGAGATTTTTCAATCAATCAAGCGTGAGCTTCATCGCCACATCATCGGTCAGGACAGGCTCCTTGACCGCCTCTTGATAGCTCTTCTCGCTGATGGGCACATACTGCTTGAGGGCGTACCTGGCTTAGCGAAGACGCGAACGTTACTCGCGTTAACGCAGGTATTCGACGCTCAGATGAACCGCATCCAGTTCACTCCCGACTTGCTTCCGTCAGACGTGATAGGGACGGAGGTCTACCGCCCTCAGACCGGAGATTTCGTCACTCGCAAAGGGCCAGTCTTTACGAACCTACTGCTAGCGGATGAAATTAACCGCGCTCCCGCTAAGGTCCAATCAGCGCTTTTGCAAGCGATGCAGGAGCGGGAAGTAACCATCGGCGAGACAACCTTCGCGCTGCCCGAGCCCTTCTTGGTGCTCGCGACTCAAAATCCGATCGAACAGGAAGGAACGTACGCGCTGCCCGAGGCGCAGGTCGACCGATTCTTGATGAAAGTGAAGCTCGGGTATCCGTCATTCGATGAAGAGGTTGAGATTATCGATCTGGCTTCCCGCGAACGCAGCTCGCAGCCAGTGCTCTCAAAGATCATGCCGATCAGCGCGCTACCGGGGCTCCGCTCTCATGTGCAGCAGGTATACACTGATCCGAAGATTGATCGTTACATTGTCTCTCTGATTCACGCCACGAGAGCTGGAGACTCCTACGGTCTTAAAGGCCTTATTGAATGGGGAGCATCCCCCCGCGCCAGCATTGCGCTCAAAACCTGTTCCCGAGCTCTCGCGTTCCTCAAAGGCAAAACATTCGTCACGCCGGACGACGTTAAGGAGATCGCGCCCGATGTGCTGAGGCATCGGGTGTTGGTAACCTTTGAGGCTGAAGCAAAGGGCATCGACAGCGACGAGGTTATTAGAGTGTTGCTGTCGTCAGTGAGTGTTCCCTAGGCTAGTACCCCGACGACCAGGTGCATGATCACGAACCCGACAACCTCAAACAACGAAATACGACGAATACAGCTTCGAACTAACAGGCTCATCACCGGCGACTTGCTTGGGCAGTACCGGTCCGCGTTTCGAGGCACCGGCCTGATCTATTCCGAGCTACGAGAGTATCAACCGGGCGACGATGTCAAGCACATCCATTGGAAGGCGACGGCGCGAACCGGAACTGCTTTCGTCAAATCATATGAAGAGGACCGGCAACTAAGAATTTTTCTGGCGGTCGATGTCAGCGCCTCTATGCGAACGTCGGTGGGCTTTCAGCCCTTTCAGAAAGCAGTCGAGTTTTGCTCCTTGATTGGGGCGCTATCGCAACGCGGCAACGACTTGCTGGGGCTACTTACCTTCGCCGACACACCGCTCTCATTTCTTCCGGCTAAAGCCGGCGCGCGGCGTTTCAGTCGCGTCCTCTCGTCACTCATGAGCGAAGTTCCACAATCCGGCGGTACAAGCATGGACCTGGCGCTTGAGCACCTGGCGCTAACGGTGCGAAAGCCGAGTATCATATTTGTCATCTCTGATTTCGCGTGCGCTGAGTTTTCTGAACGACTGGGAGTCCTCGCCGCGCGTCATGACGTGGTACTCGCTCAACTACAGCAATCGGAGCATTCAATACCTAACGCCGGAGTCGTCACGTTTCGCGATGCCGAGACTGGACAGCTCATCGCCGTCGATACAGGGAACTCACTCGTGCGGGAGGCGTGGAAGAAGGCGCTACTACGTGAGAGAGAAACTCTCCGCGAAACAGCCGAGCGAGCTGGCGCCGCTCACATCGTTATACACGAAAGGGCCGCTCCGCCACTCGTACAGCTCATGAGAGAGCGCGTGAACAGAGCGGCTCGTTAGGCACAGGACTCGGATGAAAACGGCTATTCCCACCCCATTCGACATCATCCCTCCTCCACCCGGTCCATGGGTACCAACAACCTATTCGTGGATTGCGCTTATGTGCGCGCTATTACTTTCAAGCTGGTTGATCCGTCGAATCGGGCGCAGGCGTCGCACCCCGGCAGTCGAGCAGATCGTTCGAGGTCTTGAGTCAGAACTTACTCACGCGGCCACTCAGGATCCCGTGCGTTTAGAGCGCGTCTGCCGTCTCGCCAAGAGGCTTATCGCGTTTTATATCCCTCAGGATCTCACTGGTCTCACATCCCCCGAGACACGTATGGTCGCCGAGGCTCTTCGAAAGTGCGACGACCGATCACGCTCCGCGGCGCATATCGTTGACCTCCTGGCCACTATAGAGGACCAAGAGTACGCCCCCAAAGAGACTTCTCCGCAGAGCGCTTTACACACCGACGTCAACCAGCTAACGGCGGCAATAACCGCGCATACGCGGAGGTACAGACCTTCATGACCTTCTCCGCGCCCTTCGCTTTTGCTTTTGGTCTGATCTACTGCCTGCTTCGGTTGATACCGAAGAGACGCGTAGTAGAGAGCGTGCCGTGTGGAAACGCCGCTTTTTTCGCGAGACTTCCCTCCTCTGCGCGCGTGCGTCTACGTGCGCCAGTTCTTTCAGCGCTCGAGGCCATCACAATCGCTGCCCTGACACTTGCCGCGGCGAGACCTCAAAAATTGACTATTATTGATCAGCCAAACCTTGGTCGGAACATCATGCTCGTCGTCGACGTATCTCGAAGCATGGCGGCCGAGGACTTTCCAACAAGTTTCGGAAAGACATCCCGCATGGAAGGCGTGAAAACGGTCGTGGCTGAATATGTGCGAACTCGACACAACGATCGAGTGGGGCTCATTGTCTTTGGAAATACCGCTTATCTTCAAAGCCCAATCACTACTGATACACAGCTTGTCGAGGGTCTCGTCAGCAGCCTACAGCCCGGCATGGCCGGCGACGGAACCGCTATCGGAGATGGGCTCGGTCTGGCGCTTAAACGCCTCAAGGACGTTAAGGATTCCTCTCGAGCGATCATTCTTATGACTGATGGTGTAAACACCGCTGGCCAGGTGAGCCCACTTAAGGCGGCGATGATCGCTAAAGACGTCGGCGTGCAAGTTCACACTATCGGTATCGGCACTGGCAAAGCGATGATCGGACAGCCAGGGTTCGGGGGGTTTCTTGGCGCGCCCTCTCAAATGGCGGATTTCGACGAGACGACCCTCAAAGAGATGGCAAACCTCACCGGTGGCGTGTACTTCAACGCCACGTCACTCGACGGGTTCAAGGAGGTTTATCGACAGATCGACAAGCTCTCGGAGACCGAGGAGCAGCAACCGCAAAAACCGATAGTCGAGGAGCTTTTCGCTCCTTGCGCCATCATCGCGCTCATCTCGCTCATACTCTCGTTATCGCTCAGAGCTTCGTATTTCAGGAGGGTGCCATGAGCATCTTTCAAGAACTCCCTGGAATCAGATATCCACTCGCCCTCATGTCACTTTTCGCGATCGCTGGTGTCATCCTCCTGACTATTCGAGCCTCCCAAACGAGCGCGCGCGCTAGGGCGACTCTTGGAGCAACCAATCCCTCAAGACAAATTCTGCCGATCATGGCGGTTTGGTTCGCCACCGCTCTTGTCGCGATAGCCATAGTAAGACCGTATTGGGGATTCGAGGATCTGAAGGTCGAGACTCATGGCTTAGAGGTGGTGCTTCTGGTGGATGTCAGTCGTAGTATGTACGCCGATGACGTACCACCCAATCGAATCGAGCTCGTCAAGCGCAAGCTCAAGGATATTATCGACCAATTTTCGAAGCGAGGCGAAACACACCGTTTTGGTATTACCGTATTCGCTGGGGACGCCTACACGGTATGCCCAATCACCTCTGATCAGGGGGTGATAAAGCAATTTATCGATGTTATCTCTCCAGAACTCGTCACTGGGCTCGGAAGCAACCTCGGCGCGGGAATAGCTCTCGCGGTCTCTCGCTTCGATCGCCAGCACCCGGGCTACCCCAGAGTGATTCTTTTTACCGACGGAGAGCACAGTGACAGCGATATGTCGAAAGCGCTCGCCGAGCTGACCGATCGCCGTGTTCGACTCGACATCCTTGGAGTCGGTACACCTACAGGCTCACCGATTACTCTTCCAAACGGATCCCTGGTGACCGATGAGTCGCGGCGAACCGTCGTGAGTAAACTCGATGAAGAAGCCCTCAAAACACTCGCGAACGCGACCGGCGGCATATACCAAACCGCCACCGTAGACGACACTGATGTCGAGGCGCTTACAAGCCCCTCTATCCAACTTGGACACTCATCGAGAGGATCGCACTCCACGATTCGCTCCTACAGGGAGTTCGGCTCATGGCTTGCGTTCGCGGCGCTACTCATGCTCCTGGCGCCGCTACTAGTTAATCGCAGAACGGCGCTCCTCGGCGTACCATTAATTCTCCTTTTGCCTCTGCTATCGGCGCACGCAACACCTTCGCCGAACGCGTCACCGTTTACGCTCTACGAACATGGCGCGTATCAAGAAGCGAGCGAGGCCTTCATGCGAGATCTTAAGCGCTCACCAAACGATAGAAGCTTACAATTCGGATTGGCGAGTGCACTGTTTAAGGCTGGAAAGTTCGCCGAGAGTCAGAAGCTCTTTCATGAGCTTGCTGGGAATACTCACGATGGGCGCGCGTATTTTGAGAGTACCTACAACGAGGCCAACGCGCTGCTCGCCATGGGGCGCCTGCAGGACGCGATAGACGGTTACCGCAAGGCGCTTGACGTAAAACCAGAGGACCAGTCGGCTCAACACAATCTCTCTGTCGCTCGCGCGCTTTTGGATGAGGAACGGAACAATCCTAAGACGCCTACCCCGACCAACACCCCAACATCAACAGCGACTAATAATCCAGACCCACAACAGTCGCCGGAAGCAGCGCCATCTCCCACGCCACAAGATCAAGAGAGCCCCGCACCCACACCGGCCGCTAGCGAAAGTCCATCCTCGGACGCCACACCTGGTCAACCCCCTGCGGAGAGTCCTCAACCACAATCAACGAGTAAGGGGGAATCGGGGACTCCATCTCCAAATCCCTCTCAACTCCCCGAGGAGGGAGAATCAGCTACTCCTGACGCCGAGCGCACACCACCCGTCACCCAGGTGCCGGGCACTCCCGGAGACGCAGCCCCTACTCCCGCAGAGCGCCTCAAGGAATCGATAGAAAGCCCAGCCCCGAGCGATTCAGCGAACGCCCCAATTAGTCAGAGCCCGACTCCAAGTGTGGAGACATCAACTGAGGCGAGCGCCTGGCTTGAATCGCTACCCGACTCACCACTTCTCATCCGTCGGCATCGAGGCTCGTCAGATCGGAGCGGTCAAACATGGTAGAGCATTTTTCACCCCACTCCGCATGGCATGAAGGTTTAACAGTGAACGATCATGCGTACTTCTCACTGAAGGCTTCTCGAGGTACTCTCGTGAGTGCCATGAAGGGTCTCGTAGTGCGTGCAATCTTCTTTTTGTTGTCGATACTCACGGTAACCGCAGTTCCATGCGCGGTCTCGAAGGTCTATGCGCAATCCTCGCAGACACTTCGCTCCGAGATTACTCCGACGTCGGGCGCACTCGACGACCTCTTCATCTTCACCGTCACGTATGAAGGTGGCGAACAGCGAGTAACCCCTCTCCTGCAAACCAACGCGGACTTCGAAGTACAACTGCTTGGACCAAAAACTTCAGTGACGATAATCAACGGCGCACTTCGGTCACAGCAGAGCTTTGTGTACCAACTAACCCCGAAACGGGAAGGAGCCCTCAAGACGCCGGAGGTGCAGGCGGTCACCGCACAAGGAACCCTTTCAGCCCCTTCAATCGCGGTCACCATCAGTGGCCAAGGCGGATCTCGAGGCGGAGGAACCCATGTCCCTTCAGCGCCTACGGCGGGAGACGAGCTATTTCTCTCCCAATCCGCGGCCCCCAAGGAGGTCTACCTCGGTCAACAGATAGTGAACGTCATTGGCGTCTATTCCCGCATTAATCTGCAAGGCGTGACCGTGGACGATGAGGTCGCCGATGGATTCTGGCAGGAAGTAATCGCAGACAACAATTCGAGTCAGAAGACCATTCGCGGTAAGGACTACGCGGCGCTAGAGCTTTCTCGCGCCCTCTTTCCGCTACGAGCCGGAGATCTAACCATCTCGCCGCGCAAGGGAACAGCGAAGGCGGTCACGATGCGGCGCATTAATCCCGGCAGCATCTTGGACCCTTTCAGTGACGGGTTTTTCGACTCCATATTCCAGCAGCCTGTCATTAAGGATATTTCCTTAAGTTCAAATAGCGTCCCGATCAAAGTGAAGCCCCTACCTCCGCTTCCAACCGAGCTCGCTAAATTCTCGAGTGGAGTCGCGCTTGTTGGGGACACCTCAATTGTAATGGACGCCTCCGCGGCTGTTATGAAGACCGGCGACACCAAGGCGATCTCAGTCACTCTCCGCACCGAGGGCAACGTCAATCCAATAAAGACGCTCCCCCTCACGGCGCCATCAGGGATGAAGCTCTATGATGCGCAGCCCCAGACCACGCATCGCATAAGTAATGGCAGGCTTCTATCCGAGAGAACATTCAAATACTCGCTTGTCGCTCTGCAGCCGGGAACCTCGCGCATACCTGGCGTGAGTATAGCTTATTTTGATCCTCACACGGGTGAGCATCGGCTTGCCACCACCTCAGACTTAACTATTCTCGTGTCAGGATCCGCTCTGAACTCGACACGGCCTACCGCCGATCAGTCCCAACCTGCCGCCTCGCAGAACGGCCCATCAACCACTCAGAACCTCATCCCAACTCTTCCTCCGATTCCGGTTGCTCCCCATCTATCATATCGTGAGAAGTCTTTCGTTGAGAGCATCACTGAACGAGTAAGCGTTCAGTTATCGCTGCTGATTCTTTCTGCGGTGGTCGCGTTCGTCGGTCTCGCTGCCCTATTTCTCAGTCGGGTTCGACGCGCCGACCGGGCGAAAGGCTCCCTTAACCACATCGCCACCCTGAGAGATCTTGCCGGAATAGAAGCCTTTTTGCGTACATGGCTAGCCCCTCGTTTTCCTTCTCTTAGCCAGAAATCGTCACTCGATGAGTTGCGCGCTGTGGTAAATGCTTCCAACGCCGAGAAAGCCCACGTGGTGAGCCTTCTTGCTCTGATTGATGACCTTGAGATGGAGCGCTACGGTCGAGGGGAGCCAACTCCTATCTCCACCTTTCATGAGCGTTTACGAGCTATCGTAAGTGCCTGGGAGCAAAAGTGAAGATAGAAAGCTCGGTCAAGCCTCGCGCATAATGCCTTTGAGAGACACCACGCGACCGCGGGAGGCGCTCTCGCGGGTTTACTTAGTACCAGCAACAGGCATACCATATCGCCATGGGAATCGAAGGCTCTACAGTTCAAGAAACATTCACTAAAATGCAGGCCAAGCTCTCCAAGGTCGTGCCGGAAGTGGAGCTTCGAATTAAGGCCGAGCTCGTGTACGAGATAAATCGCCTCAAGAAAGAGCGTGGGGCGCTTATCCTCGGGCACAACTATATGGAGCCCGCGCTCTTCCACACCGTGCCCGATATCGTCGGGGACTCGCTTGAGCTCTCCCGAAAGGCGGCGCAGACCACTTGTGATCCTATTATCTTCTGTGGTGTACGATTCATGGCGGAAACCGCCAAGATTCTTAATCCATCCAAGACAGTGCTCTTGCCGGCGAAGGTAGCTGGATGCTCGCTCGCGTCAAGCATCACGGCAGCTGATGTGCGAGCCCTCAAGGCTCGCTATCCCGGGGTTCCTGTCGTCTCGTACATTAACACCTACGCGGACGTGAAGGCTGAGTCAGATATTATCTGCACCTCGGGCAACGCGGTTCGTGTCGTTCAGTCGCTTAACTCCGACCGCGTGATATTCCTGCCCGATCAATTTTTAGCGGCGAACGTCGCCAAGGAGACTGGCAAGCAGATCCTATTCCCAACCCCACAGGATCCGCAGCCAAGTGGCAACGTCATGATCGGATGGCGCGGCGCGTGCGAGGTGCACGAGCGGTTCACCGTCGAGGACATCACGAACATTCGATCGCAATTTCCTGGCGTCGCTGTCTTAGCGCATCCTGAGTGTCCACCCGATGTCGTAGAGGCCTCCGATTACTCTCAGAGCACCTCTCGAATGGTTGAGTTCGTGAGAGACTCACAAGCTCCGCATTTTCTCTTGCTCACCGAATGCAGCATGGCCGACAACATCATAGCTGAGAATCCGAATAAGGACGTTCTGCGCCTCTGCAGCATCCGCTGCCCTCACATGAACGAGATAACACTCGAAGACACCCTGAACGCCCTGCGAAACAACGAGCAGCAGATCGAGGTTCCCGAGGATATCTCGGTACGAGCCCGCGTCGCTCTTGAGAGAATGTTAGCGGCATAATTTTTTTCGATCATGGCCGATAGGTAAATATCTTTACCGCCCGTAACAAGGCAGGTGCGGAGCCCTGCCCTCCCTCAAGTGCATCCGCGCATAACGATCGGGAGGGCGTGGCTCCGCACACGCCGCGTTACGAATCATCGAGAAATCTTCGACACCGACCCTCCCATACAACAACGCGAATCACGATCGGGGGGGGCGTGGCTCCGCACACGCCGCATCACGCAACGTCGAAGACGTTAGCCTCATCAACGAATCCCTAACAGGTCGCGGTCGGTGAGACACCGACCGTCCGTACTACAACACGAATCACGACCGGGAGGGCGGGTCTCCGCACACGCCGCGTTACGGAACGTCGAGGACTTCAGACTCCCCGACAAATTCCTAACAGGTTGCGGTCGGTGAGACACCGACCCTCCCATACAAGAACGCGAATCACGACCGGGGGGGGGGGGGCGTGGCTCCACACACGCCCTGTTTCGCACGGATTCAAACCCACGAGATCTAATGAGAACACGCATCGGGAGTGTAAGCAGGCTGCGCAGATGTATCCAATTACCGAATCAGAACACCCGCGCCGCGAAGGATACAAACCTCTCTCCCAATGAGATTTCTGTACACCGAAAATCGAATTGGGGTTATCTTCTCGCTTTCGTCTCCAAGAGGTCCCTAGTCAATGCAGCCCGAGCAAACCCCTGACAAGCCCAAAGAACCGACTCATCACCACGATGCTCGTGAATCACGACGAAACGACACCGAGTCACCCAATCTTCAACACCCAGAAAACGCACCCTCACGAAGCCTTGAGCAGCATCTCCCCCTTTCGCTCTGTTTTCACAATGTGTCGGCGACAACTCTCGAGGTTCTTCTCGCCGAGACGCTACCAGAGATCGCGCCCATCGTAGCCGAGTGCTTACGACAGACGATCCTCGATGGCGCCACAATTCCGCACAACACGCTTCTCGACAGCTACTTCGATCTGACGCCCTATTCGATCTCACAGATCCGGCACTTTCGACTCGGACGTGGCCCCGCAGAGGAGATCGTTCACCGAATTATTATCGAGCGACGCACGGATGAGGAACCAAGCGTGTTCGAGCTCTCTCTGGGTACGACGAATCCCCGCTCAGTGGACTTCAAAATCGCTTACGCGTGGATGGACGAAGATGAGAGATGGGACAACGCGAACGACTGGGGAGCTCTCCTTGGCATTGATTCAATCTCGTCTCTATTTAGCAACACACCGCCCGAGCTCTTCGAGCAGGATCGCTTCGGCTGCTGCACGAGCCTTTTAACCGGCGATGTCTCTATTCGTACCGAGCCCGCCTCGTCCCCCCTCTCATCCTCGTTACAGGAGGCGGAGAGCGCGGACATATCTTCACGCTGGACCCCAAAAGCGATTCAGGTCTCGGCGCCTTTATATGGAGAACAAGCGGAGATTATCCATCGAATCTCTCCGGATCTTAGCGCGCTCCTTGTCGAGAGTGGCTTACTTCCGACGATAGACGCTTTCGGGGGACGTGACGCGGATCTTCAGACACGACTCCTGGACCGCTGCAGCGCTCGCGTTCCCAGTGAGGTAACGCTTCAGTTCACGCGACTGGTCCAGCTGGGCTCGCTTGTGATATCCGAGCCCGAGCAAGAGGCGGACGATAGTTCTCAAGATCTCCCCGATGACGCGGATTTCCCGTCCGCATATGACGAAGAGGAGGATGAGTTTGTCGAAGAGGATCTCTCCGACGACGAGGAGAAAACGCCTTTCTCTCCGCATCCCCGAGAGAGTCTTCCAGTCTCATCGAGCGTCGCCATCGACTTATTCTCCGACCACCTCGGCGCGTTTAAGCTCGAGTGCTTTTCAGCCGCTGAGCCACACGGCATGATACTTATTCACAATTCGGAACTCTTCAATTTCGCCCAGCCAACTCTTGGCGTAAGGTTTCTTGACGATTCGCCTTCTCTACGGGAGATCGCCTCACGCTGGCGACTTCTGAGTCGGATTGCCCATGTTGGAGGGGTCAAGATTGGTCGGAAGGAACTCGAGTCGAATCTGTATCTCTCAGCTATTAGCCCCAACGGAAGCGCGGTCTCAGCTGATATCGGGGCTCATCGGGTTTTGATGGCCTTTAATCCGCCGAATGAGCATAGGTCCGAACCCTTAGCTACCGACCTCGAATAATCACTCTCAGGCAGCCGAGTCGCCACGCCTAACGCACCCTGCGTCGGAACATTTCTACCGCAATGTTATGTATTTCTAGATTATGTTCCACCTCGAGCCTCTTTTTGAGGCGGAGGCTTCATGCCTTCGTTAAATATCAAGCGCTTTATATTTATTGCCTCAGTGAAAACTAGGGAGATGGAACAGTGGTCGTTGCGGTGGAAGACAGCAAGAGCTCCCTGCATATCTCGATTATACCCATCGACGGGCTGGAACTTTACTCAATATGTACAGTCGATTATCAACAATTATGATGATCAGCTCCCAGCCTTAAGGGCACTCCGTATGTAACAGTCCTTTAGGAACACGCCATATCAACTTAGCTCTTTACAAACTTGGCTAGGGAAGAAGGGATTCAGTGGTGTTCACTGATTTTCTTTAGGGTCGGCGTTATTAACTGCCAAAGTGGTAGTTCGCATTGACCCGAAAACTCTTACTGAATGAAAGGAATTCAGTAAATGTTCGCTTCTGTCGCAGTTGGTCTCGTGTCGGTTCCGGTTGTTCTCGTTGCTCTCTGGTGGCTCTTGTCGTGGCGGAATATCCACGGCAACGAAGTCGGATTGGTCGAAAAGCGCTTCGGAAGAAGCCGCCTTCCGTCGGGAGCGCTCATCGCTCTCAACGGGGAATGTGGCTACGAAGGCGAGGTGCTCTCGCCTGGATGGCAATGGGTCCCATTGTTCATTAAGACCGTCACCCGGCACCCTGCCGTGGAGATCGGGCCCGATGATCAGGGACTCGTGATCGCCCAAGTGGGCGAGCCTTTGCCAATTGGCTCCCGTGTCGCCATCTCCAAGCCGGAGTTTGGTGATTATGAGGACGTGAAAGCGTTCCTCAACAATGGGGGCCAAAAGGGCAAGCAGTCGATTGTTCTGCGACCTGGAGTCTATCGGGTCCACCCGGTGGCATTCCTGGTCCTGACAAGCGACCGGGTCTACGGCAACCCCATGGACCCCGCCCTCTCCAAAAAGGGGGTGACCGTCGAGGACTTCGGTCTGCACGCTGAGAACCTCAAGCCTGTGGTCATCAAGGCGGAAGCCTTGGAGGTCACCGGCGATGAGGATCACGGCGACCCGCGCAAGCGGGGTGGTGGCGGACGCAAGTTCGCCATCAACAAGATGGGTGTCGTAACCTCTCACGAGGGACCGGCACTTCAAGGCGGGCAACTCGCCTGCCGCCTCGGCGGCTGGGACGATGTGCTCAAGGTAGAGAACCCCAAGGACCGGATCAACTTGATATTGTCGTCGCAGAACACGCAGCACCTGGCCTACCAGGATTTCGCGGCGTTTCTAGCGGCTGGAGGCCAGACTGGTCTCCAGCACGACGTCCTGACCGAAGGCACATACTACCTGAACCCCTGGTTGGTTCGGGTAGAACAGCTCCCTGTCCTCCACGTCTTGGAGGGTGAGGTCGCTGTGGTCAAGTCCAAGGTCGGTGCGGTCGACACGGATATCTCGGGAGCCGACTTCAAGTTCGGTTCTATCGTGATGCCCGGTCACCGCGGTCTCTGGTGCGAAGCGATTCGCACTGGATCGTGGCTCATTAACACTCGTTGTTATGAAACCACGATCGTGCCTACCAAGATCCTGACGCTCTACTGGGCGGACGGATTGAACGCGGCTGGCAAACTCGACCAGGAACTCAAGACCATCAAGGCGAAAAGCCGAGATGGTTTCGAGTTCCAGCTGGAGCTCCAGGTGCAAATTCACATCTCTGATGTGAATGCCCCGCGGGTTATCAGCATGGTCGGATCCGTGGAAAACCTAGTAAATGAGGTACTCCAATCGGCCGTGGGTAACTACTTCCGGAACAAGGTCCAATCCATGCAGGCGACCGCGTTCATCCAAGAACGCGAACGTGTGCAAGAAGAGGCCCTTGTTTATATCCGGGAAAAGTTGACCGGGTATCAAGTGGAGACCTTGGGGGTATTCCTCCAGGACATCCGCTTCCCCGAGGAGTTGGCGTCTGTTCTGAAGCAGCGAGAAATCGCGGCACAGGAAGTCGCTACCTTCAAGGCGCAGCAAGAGGCACAAGAGCAGCGGATCGCGACCGAAGCCGCTCGCGGCAAGGCGGAGCAGCAAGCTGCTCTTGCCGAGTCTGCAGTGGCCATAGAGATCCGTCGCAACCAAGCTGAAGCCCGCAAGGCTGAGGCTTCCGGTCAAGCCTTTGCGGCCAAGGAGCTGGGCGAAGGCGAGGCTGCTGCCATTGCGGCAAAGGGTCTCGCCGAAGCCAAGGCTACTGAAGCTCAGGGCCTTGCCCTGGCGACAGGCCTCAACGCTCAGCGTGCTGCGGTGGGCGAAGCCGCGACGATGCTCGTTAACGTTATCAAGGCTGTTGCCGAAGGTAATGTTAAGATCACCCCGGACGTCCAAGTCTCGGGTGAAGGTGGTGGAAGTGGCAACGGTCTGATGGCATTGGTAATGGCGCAGATGGCGAAGAGCATGACTCCCGCCACTACTCCAACTACTCCATCGACTTCTGCTCAGACTACCGACGTTGCTGAGTAATCGATAAATCCTCGCACTAGAAAGGAGGTGAACACTCAGGCAGGTTATACTTTAGGATGTCCTTTACGGATTTTCCAAGACTATAACCTGTCATTAAAAGGCATACATGAACGTAGCCCTTTAATGGCAGGTGATAGTCCTGATTGGTTGCACCCAACGCCTCATTTCTGAATCCCTTCTTTCGTATCCGAGTCGCAGGACAGAATCGAAGAAAAGCATAACTTCTCCTACTGCGTCACCACAAAGAACGTATTAATAAACGACCGCATCATAAACATCCCAATAGCCACCAGTCCCGAGATGATCGTGGCTACGAAGGGAATCTTCGCTTTCTGAAAATGAAGGATCGTAAATATGAGCGTGGCGGGCCCAGCGAAGAAAAAGCACAACAGCCCCCACCACCACGCGACTCTAAACGCCACGATCGGAAACACGATCGCCATGGTTACAATGAAGACAATCCCCGACAGCGCCATGATCAGCGCGCCAAACGGTCCTTCTAGTAGTCCTAATATGGTCTCCATCACTCCCCTCCCGCAAAAAGACAATGTGCCTCCGTCGCATGACGACCACGTGCGCATGGCTCGTTGACGCATAGACAAGCACTCTGCGTAAGCATATGACGCACGCCGTCTAGCCTACGCCATTCCAATACTGTCGCTTGGCGCTACTTCGGCAACGCTCTACGTAGGTCGCCAAAGATCCTTACAGCGTCGGCACAGGCTTTCGCCGTGTTCGATGGGTTGGGGTCGACGCACCCTGACAACGTCATAAGCCGCATCTCAGCGCGGAGCCGTGCCTCGATATTTGGCTCTGGCTCATGTTGCGCGATGAGCGAGCACACCATTTGATCTAGAGCGAACCATCCGCGAGCTGACGGGGATGGAGCCGTACTCCGTGCCTTGTCTCGTGTTGATTGACTATCTTGGTGTGGGAGCGAATCAGAACTTAGATTCATACAACTTCCCTGTAAAAGGCAGTAGAAAACTTCCTACTGTGTGAGGACCTATTCCTCTCACAAAGTGCTACGGTTGTTTTGGGGGTATGCGTAACGATTCGGCGCTCTTTTGTGGGTAATCCGAGAATCGCTGCAGAGACGAAGCACCATGAGACTCACATAACCCACTGTTTTTACGTTCGTTTTTATAGAGTATGCAGAATAGCCAAGGTGTCCTTATATTTGGATTAAGTCATCAGCTCGCCGTATAATCGAAGAGTTGCGACATACAAGGCAAATGCCACGGTCGAGGTCAAAGCTGTTCTCATGAGAGTCGTTTGCATCAACATACCCAAGGCCGCTGACGGTGCGGCAACCGCTATCTACGCCACCAAGTGGGAACAATACTGGCCTAAGTTCTTCATGCACCAGCTAGACGAGTTGGCCGAGACTCTTTGGGATCCTTTCTCTCTCGAGATGTATTCCACCGGAAAGACCGTTTACTTCTGCATGGCAGGATCAGACGAGATGATCGATGTCTTGGCTACGGGCATCTACTCGTGGCTAGGCGCGGCGCAGATCGTTGACATCGACGATTACACGGAGAGTCTAGGAAGCAACGGTCTTGTAGTCGGCGCGGACTTAGCCCTGTGGCGACCCGATATTTATCCGATTCGAGTCTGGACGCAGATGGAGGCGGAGTCCCTCATTCCGGTCCTCATGCCGTTACAACAGATCCCCGAAGACGATCGAATCTTAGTGCAAATTATTGTGCGCCCCCTGCGAGATTCCGCTCTGACTAACCTCTCGCTTCGCCGCGCCAGGGCAAAGGAGCGGCTTCGAAGCTCGTTTCGGATCCGAAACTGGTTTAAGAAAGATCTCCCGGTTAACGCTCAAGACGCTATTCTCCTCAAATGCACTCAGCATCTCTTTTCCGTTAATTACCGAATCACATCGTTTTGCGTAGATAACAACCAGGCTCAAGGCGACAAGAAGCGCGTGGCTCTCGAAAGACTCAAGGGCCAGGTAGAGAGAGTGGGTCTTGGCTGCCACACCTACGACCTACCCGAGCAAAAATTTATTATCGGTCCGCTACGCTCTGGCGGCGCTCACCTCACCAAGGTTCGCGAGCGACGCTTCGTCAAGCCTTTTAGGTTGTCATCGAATGAACTGACCTCAGTCTTTCACCCCCCAATGTTAGGCGACTTCGCCAATACCGCGCAGGTATTGTCCGCTACCGCTCCCGCGCCTCCAGATCTCCCAACACCATCAAGAGATCCATCAGTCGGCGGCTTCGCGCACACGAACTATCGGGACCATCAAATGGACTTTGGTATAAAGCGCTTCGATCGACGGCGTCACCTCTATGTCCTCGGGAAATCCGGGAGTGGCAAGTCGTGCCTTCTTCAGCTTCTAATCAAAGACGATATCGAGAAGGGCCGCGGCTGCGCGGTGCTGGATCCTCACGGCGACCTCGTTGATGAAATTTTGCGGTTAATTCCCCAACATCGCGTCAACGACGTTGTTCTCTTTGATCCCTCCAACAAGGAGTTCGCGCCGAGCTTCAACCCCATGGCGCCCGTTCGACCGGAGCTCAAGTTACGCGTCGCGATGAGCTTCCTTGACTCCTTTAAGCGAGTCTTTGGCGCTGACTGGTCCGAGCGGATGGATCATGTGCTTCGGTACGCGGTGCTCGGATTACTCAGCGCGCCCGGCTCTAACTTAGTGTCGCTCCGAAGAATGCTAGCGGATGAGAAGTTCCGCGGCGACATCGTGCGTCAGGCTCGCGATGAATCAGTTAAGCGATTCTGGTTGCGAGAGTTTGTCGCGCGGCGGAAGGAATTTGAGGAGGGGCCGATGTCCCGCCTTCTCAATCGCCTCGATGAGCTTCTCGCCACAGACACTGTACGCCATATCCTTGGACAGGATACGAACCTTTTCGACTTCCGAGATCTTATGGACAACCAGAAGATCGTTCTCATGAAAGTATCAAAAGGAGTTCTAGGCTCAGAGAACGCGACGCTTTTAGGCTCGATGTTAGTTTGGAAGATATATGAGGCAGCGATGTCGCGAGCCGATATTGCCGCGGAGGATCGTCAAGACTTCTCTTTATACGTCGACGAGTTTCAAAACTTCGCCACTGAGTCATTCGGTGAGATTCTTAGCGAAGCTCGCAAGTATAACCTGAGTCTCACGTTCGCCAACCAATTTCTCAGTCAGCTTCCAGGGTCCATTCGAAAGACTATCTTTGGAAACGTGGCTAACCTTCTCTCGTTTCGGGTGGGAGCCGATGACGCGAGCGCGGTTTCGGCCGAGTTCGCGCCAGCGTTTGGCGATAGCGATCTCGTGAATTTACCGATTCGCTCCTTCTATCTACGAATGAGTATCGATGGGCAAGTGCAGAGCCCGTTCTCGGGACGCACCATTGACCTTGAGTATCCCGCGCCGGGCAAAGACTTCGCCAGTCAGTGTGTCGCAGCCTCGCAGAAGACGTATTGCACCGTGGTGCATCACACTTCTAAGGCTCGGGCCGGATAGCGATCGATTTAAAACTCCCAAGAGAAGCGCAGAAAACGTTGACGCCGACGTGATTTCTTAAGCCTTTTGGTCCGCCCTATCTTCAGTTCTCCAGCACACAACAACACATCCATCGTGAACTGTGGTGGTGACAACACCGCCCAGCGAACGGTTACTTAAGCCCCTACTTCCCGGTCTGAGCGGCTCCTGAGAGAGTGGCCAGCGAACATTTGAGATCGTGACTGTCGCCACCGGACTACGGACGACAAGAGAGACGATAGCGTCCGACTTCAAGTTCAGCGCGCATGCGCTGGAGGTTGCGTCTTCGGACCCGCACAATCGCGCCTCCCAGCCGTCATGATAAAGCGTAATCGGAACCTCTTTGTGAAAGCGCTCCATAACGGAGAACGTCATTAGGGTTTGATCGAGCCTTCCCCCAAAAGCACAGACCACGTCAATGTCGGTCGCTCCCCGTTCCATAGCTACGGCAATTGACTTTTCGAGGTCGTTTGACTCCTGACACTCCCGATGGACCCACTCAGTGGTAGGAAACCGACGCGTATGTCCTCGAGGCTCGTGAGAGTCCATATCACCACAGACAATATGCGGAGCGAATGTAGCCGGAATACGTTCGATGGCGCCATCGGCAACGACCACGAGATCGGCCAAGCTGGCGCGCCATAGCGCGGCTTGTTCTTCAAAGTTCGGACTATTGGCGATGATACAGGCTCGCATCGATAAGAACTCCTCGGGGGCAAAGGTCGCTAGCCGAGAAACTTTACTGCTAAGGGTTCGTCGTCACAAGGGTCACCGAAGTCTATCGACCTCGGCTAAGAGCGCGGCGGCCGCCTCAAAAAGCTCTACGGGAATCTCCTCATCCACCTCTACCTCCGCCAAACTACTGGCGAGGGCGGGTTGTTCCACAACCGGTATACCGTACCTTTGGGCGCACGCGACTATATGTTGGGCAAGCTCGTACTCGCCGCGAGCACTCAACTTAGGCACGCCCGCCTGAACTTGAGGTATATCGAGCGCAAAAGCCTGGAATATTCGCTTTCTCATCGCATCTCCCTTCTAAGAGCTCTCTGAAAAGCTCCCTTTGTGAGCCGGGCTTGGGGGCTATACCGCTTCAGCCGGCATTGATCCCGCTAAACGAAGCTCAGGATTACCTCTTCTGGCGTCATCGGGCTCGCCCTGCTCGCCCCGCACCAATTTATGTAATGCCGCCTCCACGCTCCAAACACTGAGTGGCTTTTCAACAAACTGTACTCTCGGCACCTTCAGGCTCTCCATCGGGCTACCGGCTCGTCCACTAATGTTCGATCCGACGCACACGATACGTAAATCGGTGAAATCGGATAAAAGTTGCGTACACACCGCAACCGCCTGATTTCCCAGACCGTCGGCGTCAACCATGACGACGCTCCACCTTCCCTGCTCGCGAGCAATCACGTCGCTCGTCTGTCTCAGGTCAAACACGCCTCGGGACGCGTATCCTAAGGACTCTAGTACCGAGCTAACAAACGGCTGAACCCCCGACTCCATTCCTAAAAGCAAGACTCCCCGCGCCTCCCGCTTTACGCCGTTGATTGGAGCGCTGGAGTCCCCAAGCAGGCGCTGAGTACTGAAGACCGGTAAATAGACGCTAAATGTCGAACCGTGCCCCGGTGTACTGTGTGTCGTGATTATCCCGTCGTGTTGTCTCACAATCGAATAAGCAGCGGATAGGCCAAGCCCTGAACCCGAGAGCCCAACACCTGTGCCATGATCGATATTCTTCGTGGTGAAGAACGGCTCAAAGCATCGAGCCTGCTGTTCGGGCGTCATTCCCACGCCGTTATCACTGACGTCCACACGAATAAACGGTCCGGGTGAAACATCGGGCGGCAGCTCTCCTGTTCGAACCGTCACAGCGCGGACCGCGACGCTGATTCTCCCCTCGGGATTACTCTCCACCGCCTCTTTCGCGTTAACGAGCATATTGGTGATTACTTGCTGGATTTGGGAGGAATCTATCAACACGGTCGCGGCGTCTTCCTCACTCGCCTCGATGGCCAACACGATACGCTTACCGACAAGCGACTGATAAAGGTCCCAAGAACCACGAACCAGATCCGCCATTGAAGTGGGTGCCTTCGTGGCTGAGGGGTTCGTCGCGAAGTTCAGCAGTTGACTCACGAGTGAGGCCCCACGCTTCGCCGCCTCTGTAATCGTCTGCGAGGAATCGAGGATCGGCGACCCCTTGGGAGTCTGCATCTCAATCAAAGCGACTTGACCCAAGATAGCCTGCAAGAGGTTATTGAAATTATGCGCCACGCCCGATGCCAATAGGCCAGCCATACGCATGCGAAGCGCCTCGGACATCTTATTCTCGAACCGTCCGGCCATCATCGCGGTCGCCATCTCGTTCGCCATGCTTATGAGGAGCCGAATGCGCTCAGGCGAGCGAAATAACGTTCTTGATAGGGGCTCAAGAACGAGGACCCCCGTAACCTGACCAATCGCCACCATGGGAACCACAACCAGACTCGAAGCTCCCTCGAGAACTTTAGTGATAGGCTCTTCGCCGTGAAGCTCAGGCTGAGAGACCACAAGAGGTCGCTGT
>CAIVDM010000190.1 GCA_903904735.1 uncultured delta proteobacterium | reverse complement strand
CGACACCTACAGCACCGTCTACAACTCCAAATACAGGAGGTATGGGGATCGGTACGCTCAACTCAGAGGACCCTGAAGTGATCCCCGATCTCGATCCAGAATTACCGGCTCCACCGGCACCAGGTACCAAGGAATACTCCGTTGGGACGACACTCAGCCGCTCAGGACAGTTCCTATGGAAGCCAACTTCTGACAAAGACGGAAAGTTAGCGATACTCCTTCCATCCCGCCTCACTGGCAAGGTAAAAAGCGTTGCGATCTTATCTCCTGATAAGAACAAAATACTCGCTAAGGGCAAGTATTCCGGCGTAGGAAATGGGGATCGAGAGCACTTCCGATTCTCAAAGGCAGGTAGCAGCTATCCCGATAACGCGATCGTGCTGATCACGATGAAGGACGGCAAGACATACAATGTGAAAGTCAAAGAGACCTCCGATCGATACGAGAGGTAGTTGATACGGAAGTACATCGTGCAGCTAGCCCGAGGTGGAAACGCCTCGGGCTACTTCACATCCTGAAGCGCGGCCTCTAACGCTTTCGGATCACAGTTCCACGCCACTATTTTCCAGCCGCTGTCGCTTGACACAAAGACGCAACTCCCCCCAGTGCGAACCTTGCCGTCACCACGGATAGTATCATTACTCTCGATAAGGCGCCGAAATTCTCGAAGGCGTCCGTTACTTGAAACGACTACTGATACACCCGATTCATTCTCTAGCTCACGCAGCAAACTCGTAACGTCTTGGGCGAGAGATTGCGCACTGGGCTCAAACCGCACATGCGGTGGTCGCACACCGTGTTCTTGCCACTGGCGTAACGCCTCCTCACCAGAGAGCGCGACGATCTCCTCATTCGAGAGTCCGCTCCACTCTCCGTAGTCGAGTTCCGTGAGCCGCGCATCAATCGAAATCGGCGCCTCCGTTCCGGAAGACTCTTTAAGTATGTCCGCAAACACACGGGTACGTTGCAGCGGCCCTGAAACGATGCGGTCTATCTTTGAAGCGACACCTCGAAGCGCCTCACCAACATCAGCCGCCTGTCGCAACCCCTCATCGGTCAACGGGAGATCTTCTTTGGCGCCTACCATCACGACCTTCTCCCCTTTACCGAAGGTATTGCCGTGTCGGCACAAAACAACTACCGAGCTCATACTAACTCGCCCTCGAGAGCGATAATCTCCTCGACACGCTTCACATCTTCAGGATTATCCACAGACCACATCGTGCGACCGTTAAGCGAAACCTCAACGACTCGAATCGGCATTCCATGCTCCAAGGCGCGGAGTTGCTCTAGCTGCTCGACCTGCTCAAGGTGACCTTGTGGAAGATCGATGTACTCCTTTAGTGAGTCGTATCGATAAGCGTAGACCCCAATGTGCTGAAACACGGGACTCATACCTGCCTCAGACCATGACCTGAGAAACGGGATAATTGTCTTTGAGAAATACAGCGCGTCTCGATTCTCCGCGAAGGTCACCGTGGTGCCTGAAATCACACCTGAGCCCTTCATCCTCGCCATCGCCTCATACTGCTCCCTCGAGAGTCTCGTCGCGGGTGTGGCAATTTTTACCCCGCTGTCTCGATTCATCTCAGCCACAAGCGACCCGATTACCCAGGGAGGCATTAAGACCGCGTCACCTTGAAGATTTATGATATTCTTGGGGCTCCGGGCGAGGTTGCTCACGGCCTCCCACACCCGCTCCGATCCATTTCGGCATGACTCGCTCGTCATCACCGAGCTACCACCGAACGACGTGACATGTTCCGCCACTCGCGGATCGTCCGTGGCGACGACGACGTCATCTACTCCCGGAACCGCCTTGGCGATTATCCACACCCGTTCCAAGAGACTTCGCCCCGCTATCTGAGCGAGGGGCTTGCCTGGGAATCGGGATGAACCGTACCGCGCGGGTATAACAACAATGGTATCCATAGGCTTTTTCCGCTATCATCCCCTATTCATGGAGAATAGGGTAGCCTACCAAGGAATCGTCGGTTCTTTTAGCAGCATGGCCGCTAGAGCCCTGTATGGAGAGGATTTTACGCCGATCCAAACCTCGCGCTTTAGGGATATCTTTGAAGCGATCGATCAAGGAAACGCTGACTACGGCGTCATCCCACTTGAAAACGCCCTCGCCGGTTCGGTACACGAGAATTACGATCTCCTGCAGGAATATGAGTGCTACATCGTCGCTGAGCACTTCTGTCCTGTGCATCTTCACCTTATGGGACATGGGACCCTAGCCTCAATCACGAGGGTTCTCTCGCATCCCAAAGCCCTTGAGCAGTGTTCTCGCTTTCTTGAGATACACCCCACTATTACCGCTGTTGTCTGTTCTGACACCGCAGGGGCCGCGCTTCAAGTCGCGAGAATCAAGGATCCATACAGCGCCGCTATCGCCAGCGAGGAGGCCGCTACCACATATCGGCTGCCCATT
This sequence comes from uncultured delta proteobacterium, assembly GCA_903904735.1. GTDB lineage: Bacteria > Bdellovibrionota_C > UBA2361 > UBA2361 > OMII01 > OMII01. The sequence goes on along the minus strand of CAIVDM010000190.1, from coordinate 8,085 downwards.
ATCCAACGATCAATCCAAAATCACATCACCAACTCAACTCGTTTCGTGGCGATCTCCAAAACTCCCCTACAATGCGCGTCCCCCACAAAATGCTCAGTCGTGGTTTCTCTCCCGCATGAGCCGGGCAGCCTGTATAAACTTTTGGGGCAAATAGCGTCGCTCTCGCTTAACTTAACAAAGATTGAATCTCGCCCCATCTTGGGAAGACCCTTCGAGTACTCCTTCCACATCGATCTCGAGTGCTCTCCCGATCTCTCAAGTAAACTTCAAGAGGCCCTCGTGAGAATTGAGGAGTACGCGTCAACGTTTAGATTGCTGGGTGTCTACGAGGCACGTCCCGCGGTCTAGAAGAGACAATGCGAATCTGTCAGGCAATTGGATCTGAAAGCGATTCATGCCATCGCTCATAGCGATGCGATTGGGTGTGCCAGAGACTACAGCGTTAGTAAAAACCGATTTCGCGCGACTATGTGAACCAAAAGGGCAGCGTCCATGCGTCCCTCTGGTTCACAAGTCACTCAGGAATCAGGAGAAAGTGCGACTAAGGCCTCTTCCCCTGGTTATCCCTCTGAATAGCGTCATAGACCTCCTGTCGATGCACTGAGACATCTTCAGGGGCTTCGATGCCGATGCGAACCTTATCACCTCGCATTTCCACGATGGTGATTTTGATTTTATCACCAATCACAATGCTCTCATTTCGTTTCCGAGATAAAACCAACATAACCCGAACTCCTTGACTGGCGGGACACAACCACTCACGTCGCAACACTAGCGACTACTCTAAGCGGCTGTACCAATCGGAAGCGAAAACCTTGCGCTCCGTCTCTGGCATAAGAGAAAAAGCTTGCGCAAGCTTATGATAGGGCCCGCAGGCCGTCAAACAACGTTCCCCTTTGGCCGAGACTCGCTTAAACACTTGTTTTAATGATGTTTTGTCAGCTGACGACTATCAAGGCAGATGTCCTAAAAGGAGACCTGATGAGCAAACGGAGATCTATCGGCCCAACGAGCTCCCTGCCTTGTTACCAACTCGAGCCAGGTAGGAGGAGCGTTGCGAGTCCCGCTGTTGGGGAACTACGAGAATCTCGTATCACTACCCCCTCGAATCCAGCCTCTCGCTTTTGCGCCGAGAACATCCTTCCGTTATCATCTCCTCACTCCAAGGTCTCGAGCCAGCGAGTGAAAGAGGTTCAGCATGAGGTTATCGATTGAGGGATTCAAGGTTCTCCGCGATCTCTCGGGGAAGCTTACTCATCGTGAGAAGGTCGTCTACGGTATCGGAGCTGCCACCGTTGTCGCCGTTGGTGCCACGGTCATCGCCGTCGTGACGGTCGTGAAGGCCAGCAGAAATATCGTCCGAGCGTATCAATCAGACGACGATATGCCGCTTGGAATCTAGCGACTACTGACTGCTTCAGGGGTCTCAAGATTACAGATAAATGTCCTAAAAAGGTTTATCCCATGATCGAGACCCTTGGAGCTCCTTTCGGAATAAGTGCCTGAACAGGCACGACTACTTATAACGTGGCCCTCCATGAGCGGCGACGAGTGACGCTGGCAATTAAACGTCACTCCGAAAATGCTACGTTACTCGTTATACCCACCATATTATTGGGGTATGCACGAGCCAAACCAGATAAAGACGACGCCTCACCTTAGCGCCTCATCCGTCCGAGTATCCCCGTTCGATCCCCTTCAAGACGCGGTGGAATCTTTTGCGGGCGGAACGCTACAAAGCAGCGCCGCATCGGCTTTGATCGAGGAGTTTCTAAACACGCGCGCCGCGCGCCCAGAGCTCGTAACAGCGGCTCGAGAGCTGTGTGAGGCCTTAACCTCGAAAGGCCTCAACGTGGCGCTGCGATATTGCAAATCAGAGGAACACCAGCATCCCCTTCCCGTGATTGTCGCCCAAACATCCAGCGGAGACTATGTCCTTCCCGATATCAATATGGTGTGGAATCCAGCTCCGCCACAGGAGCGTGGAGTTGACGAGGGAGATTCTAAGCGCAAGCACGTCATCGCTCCTGATGGCGTTGATGCGGATAATGGGCGTGAGCTGGGTGGACTACGTCTCGAACACTTTTCCTCCGCGTCACCAATCTGCCTGGTACTTCTCCCATCATCCTCGGTGGACGCGCCTGCGGAGGCTCACCCGATATTCAGCGACCAAGCTTTCTCTGAAGCTCTGCAGCATGCCGCCTCAGCGGTTATCTCCGGTGAATCGCGTGAGTTCTCCTTTATCCTCGAGGAGGCGTTAGTGCCTGAGATTCGAAGCCGTGTTCGCTCAGAGAGCGCCATGTGCGGAGAGCGCGAGGTTCCTGAAATACATGACACCGGAACAAGCTTAGACGGTAGTAGGTTTCAGGTAGAGACGTACGTATCGCTTCGCGACGAGACGCGCCCGATGCAAGTTCACCTCGCGGTCACACGCCGTGATGGTCGGATCGTTTGCTCTGAGCTTAACGCGAGGAGTCCCGCATAGAGTCACAATCGCTCATCGGAATCGCTCGGATTGTCTTTTCAGAAAACGCTATACCGCGGTCCGCAAGCTACTGCTTGAGTTGCCTGCGAAGAGCATCTGAGAAAACTCCGGGGGCTCAGAGACACCCAACATGGCGGCGATCTCTCCAGCGATATACACATCTCCGAGCGTGTTCTCTATCCTTGGCCACACTATTCGGTGGCGCGCCTCGAGCAAATGAACGATCGCCTCTGAGAGAACTTCCGGCTTCGGGTCTAGCACCACCGGCAAAAAATGCTCCACCTGTCTGCTAAGACAATACGCCCTCGCTAGCTGCTCGGCATCGTGCTTTGGCACTAGGACGCTCGGCACCTTCGCCGTCATGCACGCTAGGGTCGTATTTAGTCCGGCCTTTGTCACCGCGATGGCGGAATGAGAGATAAGCTGCGCCAGCTCATTACTGGGCAACGTTCGAACTATCACAAGCTGCTCGTTTGACAGCTCATCCACCTTCGCTATCAGTTCATCTCCAAGCCCTTTTGGATAACTCGGACCAAGCACCAGGATGACTCGTCGATGTAGATCTTTTAACAACCCTCGCTCGAACGCTGCTATCACACTGCCATAAAGCTCTCGCGCGCCACTATCAAGCGCACCGCTTCCCGCGGTGACTACGATCGGTCGATGCTCATCGGGCATCTCGACGCGGGGCGGAACAGGCTCGGACGCGTATCCAACCTGTCGTAATACGCAACTTTCCCGACTTTTTAACCAGCTCAGGATCTGTGGGTCCATGCCCATAGACGCCGGAAGGGTCCCATCTCCCATCACGAAAACACCTTTGTAGTGAGACTCGAGAATATCTCGTCTGGTAGCGTTGAGAGAATCGTTCGTTTTGAAGATGTCATGTGGATCCTTACCCACTCCACATAGGTCATCGAAGATACCGAGTCGCTTCGCCTGCTCTGACCTCCCCACCGTAAAGTCTCGGACGATGCAGATCTTCTCGATGCCATCGGTTAACTCGAGCAATGTCTTGAAAGCCGGGTTGTTATCGTACCCCATGGGGTAGAACTCAGTGCCTACTAACGAGGGGCGAACACGAGAAACAAGGGTCGCTAAATCCTCGCGTTGTTCCATCATCCAGTCAGAGGCTTCGTTGACCCTTCGCGGATTTTCCTCGTTTGTCGCCAGTAGCGTTTTCTGTTGGCTAGAGGAACGAAAGAAATGTTTAGGTCGAACTACAAGTGTGTTCCTGCCGTAGTCATAGATGCCGCCCTCCTCGTGGAAGAGATTTCTTCCGAGCGACAACACACAGACATTCAAGTCAAACGTTGAAAGCCTCTTGGTGATAGAACTCACTCGCTGCTCATGCCCACCACCAGTGAGCGCGTGGAACACAATCATCACCGTCGGCGCATGCGCGAGAAAACGTCCAGGCTGCAGAATGTCTAAGCGTTCTTGAAACCTCTCGTCGAAATCCGTCACTTCTCTCAGCGCTATCTCCGACTCGATGGGTGGAAAGGACAGGGTCTGTTGGCGTTGAACGTGATTTTCAAGGGGCATCGTTGCATGATAGCGGCATCAATAACCCAACTAAAGCGCTCCTACGAGAAACAACCCACTCGGATCTTCTACGAGATCTTCGTAGTGGAACTGTTGAAAGATAACCATGCGCGGGCTAGCCTGCCGCGACTACCGTACAATAATTCGAGATACCGACTATGAGCACCCTACCCCGTTGTCCCCAATGCAATTCCGAGCACACCTACGAAGACGGTCAGCTACTCGTGTGCCCTGAGTGCGCTCACGAGTGGAGTCTGGAGGCCGCGGCCCCAACGGAATCATCCGATGGCGTCGTCAAGGACTCGGTTGGTAACGTGCTCCAAGACGGCGACAGCGTGACCGTGATTAAAGACCTCAAAGTTAAAGGGTCATCAACGGTGGTGAAAGTCGGCACAAAAGTGCGCAACATCAGACTCGTTGAGGGAGATCACGATATCGACTGCAAAATCGATGGAATCGGGGCGATGAAGCTCAAATCGCAATTCGTGCGAAAGCTCACATAGCAGGGCGTGGTGTCCAGGGACGCCCTTCCGCCACTACTACTTTTGGCATCGCGGAAAGATGGAGAGGATCTCTGTCCCATACAAGCACACTTCCAAGCTTTCCTGGAGTGACGCTTCCAAGCCTATCTCCAACACCGACGAGTGTCGCGTTAACCTGCGAGATCAAGTTCAGGGCGGTGGCGGTGGGCATACCGTAGATCAGAAAATATCGTAATGAGTCGCGCAGAAGACTCGCGTGAATAACGGGGTGATCAGTCATGAGCCCAAAAGTCACTCCTGATTTCATCAACGTCTCAGCGGTTTGATACCGTGAGTTCCGCAACTCCACCTTGTAGGCGTGTGACCCAAGAGGACCATATATGACGGGAATTTTAGCGTCACGAAGCATCTCAAATATCTCTTGATTGAACACATCCCCGGTGTGCTCCGCTGAAACCTTAAGTCCATACTTTTCAACAAGGCGTAGGAGATAGATGACATCATCCTCTTTGTGAACATGGATCTTCACCGGGCGCCTTCCGTGAACAACCTCAAGTATCGCTCGGTCATCGGGCGTAAATTCGTTATCGAACTCTCGCTCTATCAGAGCCAGGTCTTTCGCTCGCTCACCCTTTGAGAGCTTCTTACGAGATAGCTCCTCTCGCTTTCGCTCTTGAGCTGTTAACGCTCGCTTCTCTCGTAGAAGCACATCATCAAAATGCCGCTCTAAGAGGGCGTAGATTCCCATACGAGTGTTAGGACGATCGCCTTTCCAGGCGCCCGTCGAGCGAGGATTATACCCCAGCGCCATCTTGTACCCGAAATCGTGAAGTTGGCACTCACCTACATGATTGGCGAAGTTTCGTATTACCTTGCTCTTTCCACCGAAGAGATTCCCGCTTCCAGGCATGATGCAGCTATACAGCACGCCGAAATCAACCGCGTCGCGGAACGCCCGATCGTCGAAATAAACGCTCCGTACAGGATCGTGGAGCGGCTGAATCTGGGACAAGATCTCGTTGCCTTCGGCTTCAGAGCCGGGCTCTCCCGCCCTGAACATACCGATATGCGAGTGCGGATCGACGAACGCGGGGGTCACGATGCCGCTATGTGAGGCTTGCAGTCGCTTCTTAGAAACTTCTGTTATCGTGTCCCCTTCGATGACTACCCAGCGATCGGCGACAGTCTTAGAATCGGATATAAGGGTTTTGGCATGAATAACGAGGGGCTTTGTCTTTGGCATGGCGATCCGTCTCCGCAAACGAGTCTTACCGACTCTAGGCACGCGATGACCTATCGCACAACAATCCAAGTTATCGCCAAAAAAGCAAAGACCCGATAACTTTCGTTACCGGGTCTCTGTGTAATACTCGAAAAGACCGAGTGTTAACGCTTCGAGAATTGCGGACGCTTACGAGCTTTGTGACGTCCGTACTTCTTACGCTCAACCTCACGTGAATCACGTGTGAGAGCTCCAACTGCCTTGACCGCTGGTCGGAGAGCGCTGTCCACCTGACAGAGTACTCGACCGAGAGCCATCTTGAGAGCGCCAGCCTGACCAGCCTTTCCGCCGCCAGTGCAGTTCGCCAAGACGTCATACTTATCTGTCATTCCTGTCGCCACAAGCGGGCTCTTCAGGATTAACTCCAAACTTATTCGCCCGAAATACTCTCTGGTCTCAAGTCCGTTCACGAGGAACTTTCCAGAGCCGGGACGAAGATAGACGCGAGCTACTGCTGACTTTCTGCGTCCTACTGCGTGAAAACCACCACCCTTGATCATTTGTACTCCTTACCCTACCTGCTAATCGTCAATACTTCGGGCTGCTGCGCGTGATGAGGATGCTCGCTGCCACGATACACCTTAAGCTTGCCGTTCAAACGGTGCCCAAGTACTCCCTCTGGCAACATACCACGAACCGCCAGCTCAATAGCTCGCTCTGGGTTCTGCTCAAGCATCTTGCCTGCCGCAACCTGCTTTAGGCTTCCGATGAAACCTGTGTGATGGGTGTATAACTTTGTCGCCTTCTTGCTACCGGTGAGAGCCACCTTGTCAGCGTTCACTACAACCACGAAATCGCCGCCATCAACGTTTGGAGTGTAGGTTGGCTTGAGCTTTCCACGGATCGCTGTAGCCGCCGCTGTAGCGATACGACCGACAGGAACTCCCGTCGCGTCAATAACCCACCATTTCTGCCCTTCACGAGCCGCTTCTGTTGAAACAAACTTGGTACTCATAACTACGTTGACCAGACCTCTATGTCCTCATCTATGCCACGGATATCCTCTCGTAGGTATCCGCATCGAGATTGCGCTGCCGCTTAGCGTTCTATGCTATGAAGCTACGCATATGCTAAAGAGGTCGGTGAGAACACGGCGAACCCCTCTTTTTTCGAGTGGCAGAGGGTACCACAACCACCATCTCGGTCAAGCCTTCGGAATCTCACGAATTTCGCTTTTACCCCAGCCTTGACGAGAGAACAACTTTTGAAACAAATTCAACATATTGGGTGACCGGCTGCCGCATCCGAATCGCCACGGCGATTGCCTCCGACGCGAGCAACTTGGCTGTCTCCTCGAGCGCTTCAACCTTACCGTCGACCTCCGCCCCACCTCCGCCGGCAAAACGCTCAAACCATAAGCAGCGTGCCGCCTGGGACTGAGTCCATAGGTCCACCAGAGCGGTTGATATGCCCGAGGTGTCATCATTCTTTTTTGACAGTACGCGAATAGCCGCGGTGGCGCTCACCGACGTGACGTCGAAGAATCCAAGCAAACGCAAGTCCCGCTCGTGAACATCGGCGCGTTCGCGCGTCGCCTTCAATCGCTTATCATGCTGGGCAAGCATCGCCTCAACTGCGGCGTTGAGCGGAAAAGCGTGATCACTGGTCACACCACCAATCGTGGCCTTCAACTCATCTTGCAAGCGATCGAACTCATCACGATCCATTTCTCTCTCCTCCCAAAACCGTGGTAACCCTACTCCTCGACTTGCTCTTCTAGAAGCCCCATTCGCAACACGTCTATCTCATACTCCAACTCTTCACTTGTTGACGCGACGTAGTTGCGAGTGCTCGCTTGAGAGAATCCAGCGATCCCCTCCTCCACGCCCTGCCAAGCATGGCGCCAAAGACCAACATAGCGCAATTCTCGATCGATCGCGCTCATCATAAGCGATTCAAGCTGTGGTGCCGAGATCCCTAAGGTGCCCCTCGAGGTGGGATATCGAAAACCAACTCCGTCGAGAGAAAACCCGTCTCCCGCGCGAAGAACTTGAAATCGAGAGATCTCATGCTCCTCTCGAGCGTTTCCGAGCAGCGCATCATCGTTTCCTTCGTAACACCCGACACAGGGATTGCGAATAAAATCCGCAAGGTCTCCAACGTGCTTCGCCGCCAAATCTCGCATGGCGCGATACGAAGCGACTTCTAGATTATCCTCCAGCATCACGATCGCGATATTTGAATTAGCTGGATTAACGCTTGAGCTGTAGTTGAATATATCTCTCGCTTGGACGGCCACCGCCTCAAACTGATTTTGCAGTAGCGCCTCTCTCCTAATGCGAGATCTGAAT
>CAIVDM010000189.1 GCA_903904735.1 uncultured delta proteobacterium | reverse complement strand
TGAACGGCGCGCCAAACTGACCGAACCAATCAAGCGTGCCCCCAATCGTCTCGATCTTCTCCGGCTGTAGCGGTGCCTCTTTCGCGCCACGAACGACACTTCGATACGCCGCCATCACCTCCGCAGGCACCTCTGGAGCCGAGGTGAAGTCCCCACGCACCATGACACCGAGAAGCGCGTGCTTACACCGTTGCGAGCGCTTACTCCAATCCTCCTTTGACTGCTCACTGGCGCCACAAAAGATAAGGGCAATCGCCTGTGACCGATCCTCGACCGAAGCTGTCGCAAAAAGTCCCCCTAGCAGGGTATTCGGAAACGCCCGAGCGCTCCAACCTTTATAGTACGGACGTTCCGCTAGCTCCGAGACGCCCGAGTCGGATTGAAGAAAGAAATCTCTGCCTGCCTTGTAGGACAACTTCGGCTTATCCAGGGTGTGAATATCCGAACCAGAGAGACCATCCCAGGGAACCCACGCCTCAGATAGAAGGATATCGTTCATCAACACGATTCCGATGTCTTTCAAATCATCAGCGATGACACTGCTCGTAAAACGCCGACGCATCAGGTCAAGATGGCGCGCGTCAAGCTTTTCGTTCGCTCCAATCAAGATAACGTCACTCCCACGCTCGAAGAGGTGCGTGACGGGGAACGACTCCTTGAACGTGCGAAGCACCATCGCCAAGGTCTCCTCGGACACGGAATATGTATGAAACCACTGCGCGTAGATTCCCCCTGACGCGAGCTTCTCCCGCGCGAGTTGGTAAAACTCTCGCGAGTAGAGGCGCTCCACTCCACCTACCCACGGATTACTCGGCTCTGAGGCGATCACCGCGTACTTGTTTGGGGTCTCCATGAGAAACCTGTACGCGTCTCCCATGTTCCAGTGCACCTTCTCACTTTTTGACGCCGCTCCGTTATGAGGATCAAAAAGCGGCGCGAACTCGCGAACCGCCGATGAGATCTCAAGGATATCGATAGAAGATATCTCGTCATACTTGGCGAGCGATCCGACTGTTATTCCAGTGCCGAAGCCCACCACCGCGGCTTTACCACTCGTTGAGTCCTGCAACAACGCGGGCAGGTGCGCCATAAGCTTCGTCGTGACCCGGTCTCCACCCAAGGTATTCCCGTCGGACTTGCCATTCACGAGAATCGAGAGATCTCCCTCCTTACTCTCCGTTACACAGATTGTGGAATTTGGATCATCCTTATAACCACGTACGGTATAGTTCGCGTTAAACGCTTTATAAAACGCGGTGAAGCCTCGATAGGTGCCGCTCGTCGGGCTTGATATCCGAAAGAGTCCGCGGCCGAAGACATGGCGGTGCCAAGCGGGCAACAAAAGCGGAAGAACCAGGGCGAACGCGCCCACAGCCAGTCGAGCCTTCGACGCGCGCCCGAGAAGTATTAGCATCAGCGCGGCTACGATCATGCACCCGCGCCATACACCGTCGAGATTCAACACCAGGAACGAGAGGTATCCACCAACGATGGCGCCACACACGCAACCAATCGTATTAGCGCCATAGAGCGCGCCGACTCGAGTTCCCAACGACTCTTGTCTATCCCTGCTCTCACGAAATAGTAACGGCAACGCCGCGCCAAGCGAACCGACTGGGACAAGGAGTAACAATACCAATCCCACGAACACCACACCGTAGTACACTGGAAATGTTGGTGGCTGGTTTGTCAGAAGCGTCCTAAAGACATGAGCGCTGTAGGGCAGATACGGCAGTCCGATGTAGAGCGCCGCGACTCCAACAACAAGCAACAGCTGATTTTCGTAGAGCGTGAGCCTTATCACTCGTCTCTCCGCTATTCCCCACGCTCCAAGCGCCAACACCAAAATGAACGCGCTCACCACAATTGAAAACGCGTATACGGACGCCCCCAAACTTAGCGCGACGATCCTCACCAGCGCTGTTTGAAGGGTGATTGAGACAAAGCCTCCCGCCGCCGCGAGCGTCACATACGTCCAAAAGTTCGCGGGCTTTGAGTCAACCTTCTCAGGGGTCGTGGTGACTTGTTGAAGTTCACCCGTAGCACGAACTGTTCGCGCCACAAGAATGAACAGCAGGCCCGCTATCACATTGACCACGCCCATAATGCGCATCGTCGTCGAGAGACCAAAGGTAGGTAGAAAGTAAAAGCCAGCGCTAACCGCTCCCATGAACG
>CAIVDM010000188.1 GCA_903904735.1 uncultured delta proteobacterium | reverse complement strand
ATCGTCTGATCGGCGATAATGCCAGTACTACGATCGGTATCATGGGAGTAGATGCGTTTAAACTTGGTATTCTTTTTTGAGCGAGACTTACGAGCGGAGAGGGATTCTTTTAGGGGTCTACATAGCAACTACTCATACGCTAATCTAAGCTCGGTACTCACGTAGTATCTGTTCGCTGCCCCGGGCTTTCGTTGATTCAGGAGAATGACAGCCTCCATCAACGTGGGTTTTACCCTTTTTCTTAAGGAATCTACTTGTGTCGAAGATACACGAGCCCCGAGGGGCTTACAGCCCAATTTGAGACATCAATTACTCACAAGTTCCACCGGTATAACCAATACAGCCGACTAAAGAGGCATAGCGCTAGTCCCTGTGTTACGATCCGCTCTGAGGCCCGTGAAATAATAGCGTCGAGCGCTAGCTCGAACGAGAGACGACAAGCTCCGGGGCCATCGGTGAATTTCAAGAAAGAGACGAATATAAAGGGAGACTTGAGAAACGAAAGCCAGAAGACTTTAACCTTCGCTCCCACGAGCTACAGTGGACAGGCAAGCGGCTCGCCCGCCGTAGCTCGCTAAAGCGCGGGCGGGAACGCCTCAAACCTCAGACTGAGAACTGAAATCATAAGCCTCGTATAAAAGTGATAAGTCGCTACATGCGCAGAAGTGGTACGAGGTCCCGCATATGGATAGCGCTGTACTCACAAGTAAGCGTTCCTTACGTGGCATGGCGCATGTCCACCTAAGTTACTCACGATTATTGCGGACGCTTTGCCTCATTGATAAAGGAAAGTGTTTTATGTCACGTTGGGAGACACTCTGACCATATCTCTCTGTATGACGGAGATGATGTTACGAATCGCCCAACTATCTGAAGCGGCATCTCTTCCACGGACGCAGGAAGAGATTCGCAGAGCCGCCGTACTTGAGAGCGTCGTCGAAGCCTGCGGGGAATCCAGGACTTTTTCGGTTACAGAAGGTAACTCTCATCAAACGTACGCCTTACGCAATCTCCCTTCAGGCAATTACCTCATAGCTCCCCGCGACTATTCTCACCGCGATCTGACGCCCCCGGAGAGCATGGAGCCCGCAGATATCCTCTCATTTCAAAAAGTTTACCAGGAAAGAGCCACATCCTCAGTGACGATTACTCCCGACGGCCGTCTTGTTTCGCCCAACCTCGACGATCCAACGCTCCAGGCGAGACATGCGAAACTCGTGAAACAAATCGATCGCGCGTTAGAGAGGCGGCATGACGGAATCATTTCTGAACTGATCGGATGATCGTCATCAATGTCGAAACGCAAGCGGTTGGAGGTTATTCTGGAAGTGACTCTCGCAGCTCCTCAAAAATAGCCATGAAACGCTCCATTGAGCGCGGAATATTCTTGCCAAAACGTTTTAGTATAAGAACGTAAAAATCTTCCGGCGAGTTCGCCACAACAAGCTCCATACGTCGGTACGTCGGATGTTGATCTAACAGAGCTCTACGCTTCGTAAAGTAGTTCTTAGCGAGGCGCGCCTTCACGGAATCCTGGAAGAATTCTCGCTGATCCCTCGAGAGTGAGTGACAGACATCAACGTACGCTCGGTACTCCTGCTTGCTGAGGAAATCACCGAAGCGTCTTCTATTCTTGAACAAACGGACGGGATGATACTCGAATAAGACTCCATCCACTAAGAAGTCCACCGCAAGCACGTTGCCGCGCTGATCTCGTCCAATAGGTACCTGAAAGGTGAGCCCCTCTCGCAAATCAAAGTGAGGAACATATCGTCTAAGGAGTTCCGCGCAGATCGCCTCGGATCGAGAACAAAACTTAACCCCCGTCGCCGGCGATATGTAGTCGATTGAGTCCTCGGCGGCGTTAATGTCGCGCATCTCATAGGCGTCACTCAGGTCTCGGTTGCCTGACGCTTGTTTTTTCCTTTGACGTCTCTGATTGTGTTCGGAATGGGGAGATGAGGAATCGAACTGCTGCGGGTCTAGGTCGAGCACGTTAGCGGCAGTATGTATTTTCAAGCGCTCCCTCCTTGGGAGAAACCTCAACGCGCGTTATCACGCCAAGGCTCACGGACGCCGCTTCAACAACATCACGACGCCCCACGTCTCCACGAAAACATACTCATGGAGAGCGTGCCTGCATCGCTACCTCGCCCACCCAAGTGTCCCACAATTGAGTTAGGAGTAACCGACCGCTTGCCGATTCCGGTAGAAATGGCAGTTCGAGTCAGGTACGGAGTTAACCTTACCGACCCTACTTATTTGGATGAGTTCGGCATGATTTGGATTCGCAACATTCTGAAATTAGGTTGATACTCCTCTATTTTTGATAGTCAACCCAATAAGATATGGGAGACCTGCCCTGATTCCTGATTTCTTGTACTCCATCGCAGCCTTTATCCCGTATTATACCCTCGTCTCTCATAGTCACAGATCACGCCAAGGACAGAGGAGTCATACGACGAGCTCCTATTCAGACGAAACCACCATAGGAACCACATGACCGCAAAGACACGCCTTGAATCCGACTCAATAGGAGTCATCGAAGTTCCCGCCGACAGGTACTGGGGCGCCCAAACACAACGATCGATAGAGAACTTTCCGATTGGACGGTCTCGCTTCATCTGGCAGAAGCCGATCATTCGCGCCTTTGGTGTGCTCAAGCGCTCAGCGGCGATAGCGAACCAAGACTTAGATGAACTACCTCCTAAGATAGCCACGCCTATCATGCAGGCATGTGATGAGGTCATCGCGGGTCGTCTCGATGAGCACTTCCCATTGGTAGTGTTTCAGACAGGATCCGGCACGCAGACAAATATGAACGCCAACGAGGTTATCTCCAACCGCGCCATCGAGCTATGTGGTGGCGCCTTAGGCAGTAAACAGCCGATACACCCAAACGATCACGTTAACAGGGGGCAATCGTCCAATGACGCGTTCCCCACCGCCATGTACATCGCGATTGTCACTGAGCTGCACGAGAGGCTCGTTCCCTCGACTCAAAAGCTGCGTGATGCCCTGAGTTCCAAGGCGTCCGAATACTCCTCGATAGTGAAGACCGGTCGCACGCACCTCCAAGACGCGACACCTATAACTCTTGGTCAGGAGATCGGAAGCT
>CAIVDM010000187.1 GCA_903904735.1 uncultured delta proteobacterium | reverse complement strand
TGAGAATGCCTTTCATTACAACTCTTTCCCATCACGCAATCGTCACTCATAGCGACGCGCGCACACGATCAGATGAGGTTGGAATATGGTTCGCCCGCAAGGACTCGAACCTCGATTTTCAGGGTCAGAACCTGACGTGCTACCATTGCACCACGGGCGAACAGGGCATTCGAGTTAACTCAGGTCGCGGAGTCTAGCATGCCAGCGCTCTCGCTTCAAATCCCCGTTTATACCAAGTCCTCGACCTTCAAATACACCCTATCTCAAGACAGCCGCCAACCACCAGACCGATAGTTGAGGTCCGCTTAAGAACAGAACTCCTTCATATCGCTGGCAGTTTCCGCCACCTAGCTCTATCACGGCAGGGAAGTCGCGTTTTCGAGGGAAAATAATGCTCGCAGGTTGAATACGCTCCTCAACCGTGTTACGGTCCCCTCCTGCATTTTGTGGCCCCATCGTCTAGCGGTCTAGGACGCTGGCCTCTCACGCCGGAAACATGGGTTCGAGTCCCATTGGGGTCACCACTTATTCTTTCCTTGGTCAGCCTTCGTTAACCCAGAGGTGTTATGATCGATAAGCCCGCGGCCAATTCACACAACCCATTCGATATTAAGGTCGGTCTCGCCCGCATGCTGTGTAATGGCGTCATCATGGATGTCATTGACGTTGAGCAAGCTAAAATAGCGGAAGATGCCGGCGCTGTCGCCGTGATGGCGCTCGAGCGAGTCCCCTCCGATATTCGACGTGATGGCGGAGTCGCTCGCATGAGCGATCCGCGCATGATTGAGGATATCAAGGCGTCGGTCAGCATCCCAGTTATGGCGAAGGTACGAATCGGTCACATCGCCGAGGCGAATATCCTGGAAGCCATCGGAATAGATTTCATTGACGAATCGGAGGTCCTAACCCCCGCTGACCCACACCTGCATGTCGATAAGCATGGATATAAGACCCCTTTTGTATGCGGCGCCACGGACCTCGGAGAAGCTCTGCGTAGAATAAATGAGGGCGCCGCCATGATCCGCACTAAAGGAGAGGCCGGCACAGGCAACATTATTGAGGCGGTCCGCCACCTGCGAGAGATCGCCGCGAACATCGCGAGCCTTCAATCTCTCTCTGAGGACTCACTGCTTGAGCGAGCTGAGCAATATCGAGTGCCACTCACCCTCGTGAAGCGGGTACGAGAACTCAAGCGCTTACCAGTACCGAATTTCGCGGCCGGCGGAGTCGCGACACCCGCCGACGCCGCCCTGTGCAGACTACTGGGGGCTGAGTCAGTCTTTGTTGGCTCAGGCATATTTAAGTCTGAGAACCCAGGCAAGGTGGCAAAAGCCGTCGTGCAAGCCACATGCTTCTACAACGAGCCAAAGAAGCTCCTGGAAGTTTCCCGCGACCTCGGGCAAGCGATGCGAGGACTCGAGATGAGTCAGATCGCGCCCGAGGCGAAGCTCGCTAATAGAGGTTGGTAAACAGTGTCTTCAGTAGTCGGAATTTTGGGCTACCAGGGGTGTATCGAGCCCCATGAGGCGCTCCTCTCAAAACTCAACGTGCCCCACATGAGAGTCCTCTCCCCTGAGGATCTCACTCGCGTTGACCGACTGATACTACCAGGCGGCGAGAGCACAACGATGCTCAAGTTCATAAAGATCCATGGAATGATGTCTCCGCTTCGAGAGTTTTCCAAGACTCATCCGATGTGGGGCATCTGCGCTGGAGCAATCCTGCTGGCGAACGAGGTCATGAATCCGGATCAAGACTCTCTGAAGGCCATTGATATAGCCGCTCACAGGAACTTTTATGGTGCCCAGACCGAATCGTTTACCACCGCGCTTGAAGTTGATTTTCTGAGAGATCCCATCGATGTTCATTTCATCCGAGCGCCACTCCTCGCCCAGACGAGCGCCAAGAGCGGCGCGAAGCATCTCAAAGTTCACTCGACATTTCGCGGAGAGCCTGTATTTTTCTCACAGGGAAATATCTGGGCGTGCTCATTTCACGCTGAATTAGGCCAGGATACCACTCTGCATGAGGCGTTCCTTAAGCTTGCGGTGTAGTTGGGCTATTACCCAATCGATGTCTCCACGTCCGACCGCGCTGACCTACCTAGACGAGTCATCAATGACACATCGCGTTATAAGGTGGGCGCGTCCGCGAAAGCAATGCCCGCCATGTCTTTAGGTGAAAGTAGCGGCTCTCCCTCTAGGGGCCACTCGATTCCCACTGTCGGATCATTCCAAACGATACAGTGTTCGGCCTCTTTGGCGTAAAAATCAGTGGTCTTATAGAGCACCTCAGCCATATCCGAGAGAACAAGAAACCCATGCGCGAACCCCTCCGGCACCCACATCTGCTTCCTATTGTCCGCCGATAGCGTCGCCGCGACCCACTTGCCAAACGTTGGGGAGCTTCGCCGAATATCGACCGCCACATCGAAGATCTCACCCTGTATCACTCGCAGCAGCTTTCCTTGCGTCTGTTCGACCTGATAATGGAGTCCACGCAGCACCCCACGAGATGAGCGGGAGTGGTTATCCTGAACAAAAGAGATGGATCTACCGATCGTCTCCTCAAAACGTCGCTGATTGAAACTCTCGAAGAAAAACCCTCGATCGTCACCAAATACGGTCGGCTCTATAATCAAAACATCCGGAACCGCGAGCCGTTCTACCTTCATATACAAACACCTACGTTGAGAGACCCCTAGTGGTCATAGAGCGACTTTAAACAAAATGTCGTGTTCGATAAAGGCTCGTTGATATTTCAGCTCCACGATAAACCACTGGCGCTTCTCAGGCGTCAAAGGCGAGCAATTGCCAGCTTTGAACCAGTGGCACCTACGTTTGGCGCCCAATCCGTACACTTTGTTTCTAGCCCCAGGTGGGCATATCGACAAAAACGCGCCAAACTCCACGGAAGCGTAAGACTAGTCTCCATTCGAATCACCGCCTCAGAACGCGGGCGCAGTTGGTCACCCGAGAATCATTTCACCAGCAGCGGGCTCACCAGGGCGCATTGATCCGGGCTGCCCATTCGACTCCGAGGGGCGCGAACGCAAAGTACCTGTGGGGGCGTCCCTCGCTCGTATGAATCGCGCCGAGAACTGACAGAAGCCGCGTTCTCCATCATAAAGCACTCACGCGTGCCCACGAATCTTCTCGGCGATACCGGGCTAATGAGTGTTGTAAGGGGACATATTTCAGGGACCAAGAAACTAAACGTGTAATCCATGGCGTCCCAGGCTACTCCGGAGTGGTCGACTTTTAGAGCAAAAATGGGGCTACAGACTCGTCTGTGATTCCGTATCTTCTCTCAGGCTCCTCAGCTAGCCGTGTAGTGTATAAACAGTCCCTCGATATTACTTGTTGCAACGAATAAGCGCCCTCAAGGCAGTATAGCTGCCCGCATATATTTTCGGGCGAATGTTTTCAACACTATTAAATATGGGTCGATGAGCCCGTATTTTTGTGTTCGCTCGATTGCGCTACATTTCCGCTACGTTATCACCTTCCAAAAGGTTTTATGAGACTCTCTGAGAGTTTACGAAAAGCAGTGCTCGCCTCAAAGAAGACCCGGTATGCGGTAGCCATCGGGTCTGGCGTGGATCATGCCGTTCTGCGGCGATTCATGAAGGGCGAACGAGACATCAAACTCGCCACCGCGGAGCACCTCGCGGATTTTCTTGAGCTTGAGTTGACGCAGAAGAAGCGGTCGAGGAAAAAAAGTTAGTAATAGAGAACCTTTATCTATATCTCTCCATCTTGTATGTAGTTTTTTTCATCACGATCACTCCACGTGAATTTTACGACATATCACATGAGTGGCTAATTTTAGTTACGCCACTTTTCCTCCATAACACGATATTTCGAAGCCAGGCTGGAGTCGCGCGTAGCTGTCCTATTCCAGTGTTATCTGGAATCACTCGGGTCAGCGCGGCATCGACCTCTTGGCACACATCACCTTGAATCCAACAGCTCGCCACGATACCAGCCAGATCACTTGGAGTGAGATACGATAGAATTCCAGACAACGCTAAAAGAGCCTTCTGCAGTCTTTGCGCGTAGTCATCTTTCCCGAGCCCCTGTTCAAGCGCGGCATGAAGCGCTTCACCATTACCATCATGTGACATCAGTCGCTCGGCCAAGCGACCGACCAACGAGGCGAGACATCGTCTATCCTCCGCCGTCGGCGCTGTGAGCGCCTCACCGCCGTGGTCGAGCGCGATAATGGTGGTGCCGGCGACATGGTATTGCCGCTCGTGACGATCATAGTCGAAGCCCCCTCCCGAGAGGATTGATTCGAGCTCACCGCTGATAATTACCTTAGCCACGGCTCGCTTAAACCACCGCTGTGTCGATGTACGTTCAGGAAGCGCGTCAAAACTATCGCCAGGCGCCTCATCCATGGTGCGATACCCTTCCCCAACGTCACGCCAACGGGCGGTGGTCATCCGAAAAGGCACACCATGCGCGATATATCGTTTACCCTCATACCGCCGCCTCGCTGAGGCATGTTGGAGGAGCCCTAAGCGCATATCAGTCTCGGTGTTCGTCATCTCCCGCGCGTGACGGAGAATATCAATCGCGTCATCTTTGAATCTACCCAGGGAAGGGTCCCGCTCGACGACGATATCCACCATACGCCGCAAGTCATCGAAGCCTTTTAAAGCTCTCTCAAGCGCGTATGGGCGCAAGAGAGCGAACGCGCCCGGGCGACCTCGCTGGTCTCTGTATGTCACGACGATATTGAATGAGGCTGCCCCCCTAATTTTGCCGACTCGCGCCAGTGCACCGCGTATGCTTGGGTCCATGCGCTCAGAGATCATCTCAAATAGCTCCCAGCGAGGGGGAACAGCCGCCATGCCCTTCAAGCCCGCCAGATCCTCTCGTATCTCGCGAGGGGTACTTGGGTATGAGTGAATCGCCTGCCCAAGCTTGATATACGCGGGTCCCAGGTGCTCCAAGAGACGTTTAAGCTGGACACCCGCCCGCACCGTCGATCCGGCTGAGGATTGCCCCGCCGCTAACATGGCCGCGAGTAGATACCCTCTCTCAGAGGGATGCGCCGCCACCACGAAGGACTCAACCATGAGCCGACTCCACCGCGACGAGGGATCCGTATCCGCGGCGCTTGCCTCCCGTGTTGAGGGAAAGATGCGATCAAGGGTGAATCGCACGGCGTGCTGGTATGCCGCCTCACTGTCACTATGCAAACGCTCGGGCGCGACGAGGATCTGCTTCATGACGACAGCGCGCGTCTCAACCGATAACGATGAGACGTATCGATGCAGAGTGTGTAGCGAGATCGCCTGCTGCCGCCTCGACTCCGATTCACTATCGCTACTGAGAAAAAAACAACCTAGATCGCTCCTTTCTTTGTCCGAGAGAACCTCCCACGCCCGAATCGCCACTCGGTATCGATCCACCGAGTCCGGTGTCACAGGCTCAAGTAAGAACTCAAGTGTCGCCTCCATGCGCTCGCTCGTCTTGCCGGCCGCTCGAAAGAGCGTCTCCGCGCCTTTCAGGGGTACGTGGTATGCCTCAAGGGGCGCATCGGAGGGACCCGCGACATCTCGCAGCGCGTATGATAGAGCCTCCTGAGACTCGACCGCGTCCGCGATCTTTCTACTGAGGAGGTGTCGAATATCAGGGGGCATCTTTTTCATGTCTTTCACGAGTTGTCTCTTCAATAGCTCGCTGTACACCGTGGAACCGCTATCCCTCCCAAAGCGATGTCGATAATAGTCGGCAAGATGTGACGTCGTCGTTTCTCGTAATTCGATGACGGTTGGAGGTATCGTTAGAATCATCGAACAGAGCCGAGCCCGTAATACCTCTGGATATACGCCACGCAACTTCTCCGCGAGAACAGCACTAATGAGTTCTTTCTCCCGCGCTGAAGGAAAGAGCGATGCTGTTTCCCCTAGTTTCACCAGAGAGATGAGACCATTCACTGACATCGAGCGATAGAATTTCTCGGGCGGTTGAGTTGGCGATGTAAACACTCTGTCGCGTAACGCCTCGCGAAGGCCCGCTGAGCCGGAGAACGGAAGGAGACCAAATACGTACTCATTCCCAACGATAATCTTGACGATCTGCTCTATAGACTGTGGCGACGCGGGGCTTGCCCTCACCACATCCTCGATGAATCGCCACTGTAGTTCGCCGTGAAAGCCGGATGCCGGGCTGAAGATCGGATGGGCGAAGGGGGTCCTCGTCATACGCTCTAGCTGAGAGATGGTCCTGGGATATGTTACGCCGATGAGCGACTCAAAATCCGGCAACGCGACCCGAACCCCGATGTGGAGCAAAGCCTGATCAAGATCGCTTCCTGGAAAGAGCTTTCGATGACGGAGTACGAAGGTGGCAAGCGGACCATCTACTGGATACTTTTCACAGCCGATCTCGAAGGGAATCGTGGCGTCCTTTGTCAATTTTAGCTTCTGACGGTCCGAAGCTTCTCTGCCGAGAAAGAGCGCTCGAGCGATAAGCCGGCCCTGCGCGGGGTGTTCGACGAGAAACCTTTCAAGATGCCCCATCACTATCTCGCTTGTTGGACGAAACATCTCATATACCGTCCTGCTTTCCTCGCGCCTCGCATACGGATGCGCGGCGCAATACTGCCTCGACACGCGGATCAAGTCTGGGGCAACAAGCCCTGGGGCGAAGTTATGGAGGAACTGAATCGGATTCTCACGGAACAGCGCATATGAGGAGACATCCCGCTCCCACCACCGACGCTCCTCGACCATCCGATGTAAGATCGGGCTCTCGCAGTAATCAAGCGACGCCTCAAGGACCTCCAGCGGGAGTCGATCTATCACTCGGCTGAAATAATGATCGTGACACAGCGTCGCGTACAGAAGCGACGCCTTGAGGCCAGTTGGATCAGCGCTGGCGGCTTGAATAGCGGAATCAATTCTCACTTTCCAGGGAATCTCGAGAGGTGGGCGAGCGGCCTCCAATTTAATGGGCAGATCGGCGCTACCATCGCATACTCTAGCGATTCGGCGAACTCGCCTTACTACCTCCGACGTAGGCGGCGGCGACTCCTCGGAACCGAGATGATACTGAGCGACGTGATCGAGGTCTCTCATCGTCCCTAGCAGTGGGACCTCCTTATTCTGTCTCTCGAGCCTCTTGAGAATCGGGCAGGCTACGCCTTTATAGGCGGGCTCTTGCGCCAATGAGCGGCCCAACAGTTGGTCGAAAAGCTCATGAAACTCTTCGTGCTGAACGATTTCTTTTCCATGTTTCTTTATGAGCCCTCCCACAGCCAGAAGTACGTCATCGGCTCGATGCGAATATGTGACAAGCGAAAGAACCTCCGAGATGATCATTAACTGCTTGTCGAGCGGCGCCTCGGCGAAGTGTCGTTCCACGAGAGCTCGCTCGATCACTGAGATGAAGTGAGCTTGCTCTAAGGCCTGCGTGACCTCCTCGGGTAAGGACTCACATTGGCGGTCATCGCCCGTGACCATACACCTTCCCGTCGTAAGGCGGGTGACACCTACAAAATCCTCCTTCAGCTGCGCCCAACGAGTATGGTCACTGAAATGCTCATCTTGCGCGCCGTCAATGAGATTTTGAATCTCGGTCCTCTGAGGTTGCCGCTCTCTTTGGTCTATAAAATGGTCAAAAAGATCGAGCGCTCCTTGAGGGGAATACCCAGCGATGGTCATGACGTTAAGCGCGAAATGATCACAGAACATCTCCTCCGCTACGCTTGCCCGCGCGGAACGAGAGGAGCCATATCTCTCCTTGTAAGCCTGATGTCCCAACTCATGCGCTATCGCGAACGCGATGGCGTCTACGTTGTTCATCTCCAGAAGAAGCTGCTTGTCGATTCCAACCAAGACGCGTCCATCGACCGTCACATGCACCGCGTACGTTCCCATGTTGAGCAGATGAACTTCTGGCTTCGGGACGACTGTGGCCGGAAACTTTGAGAGAGGATCCTCCCACGCGATCGCGACCGCATGCAAAGACGTCAACATAGAGTCGAGCCACGTTTGTGTCGTGGGACAGTCAACGACCTTTAGCTTCTCAATTATCTCTTGATAGCGATCAGTGGTGACTGAAGGATCAGAAGCCGCTTCTTCGGCACCTTTGGCAGTTGCGCGGGAGATCGGGGTAGTGCTCATGAGGCGACACTGACGCTACGAAAGACTCGTATGCCGCTCTGTCTCTGATTCTCCCTACCCCTCTATCGTGAGAAGCCAGGCGATTGCTTCTGAAAAACGGATCTTATTCCGAAATCAGGACAACCGGAGCGTCGAGCTTAAAAGATACGCATCAGCGTTAATACCAGCATAAAGCGGAGCTGAAAGCTCCGCGGTCCAGGACGCTCCACATGGCGAATCAAGCCCCCCGGAGCGCGGAGCTTCTAGCTCCGCTTAAAAGACATGCCTCGTCGTTAATGCCGGCATAAAACGGAGCTGAAAGCTATTACTTGATCTCGTAGGCCGTGATGAGAGAGGAGTCCTCAAAGATCGGCGCCACATCGCGCCCCATACTGGTGGCGATATCAAGAAACCGCTCAGGAGAGCGGTGATCACCAACTCGCTTACGCGCCGCGACTAACAAAACCGGTTTAGCGAGGAGCGCTCGCAGCTCATCATCTGTCGCTGAAAGACGCGCGACTTCGACATCACGCGAGCGCCCATACGCCGATAGTGGCGCGCGCAGGTATTCATCGGATTCAGGCTTACCTGTGCTCACCATCGTTTCCGCCTCTATGAGACCAGAGAACAAAACGACGGGACCTGGATACTCACGAGCGACACGCCCAACTTTATCCCATCCCTCACTGTGCCATACTTGCAACCCAGCCCTGGCGACAACGAAACACGCCGTAGCCATCAAGGCGAAAGAACGATATCGAGCGCCGTCAATCCGCCCCAACGCTACCGCCAACGCGATCGCGAACACTCCCACCTGCCATTCCCAATATCGAGGAAGCCATACGGCGCCCCCTGCGATGATGGCGAGTGCGCCGAAGCACAGCGGCGGCAGCACGATGTACGGAAGCAACGTGCTCAGGGCATTTCTCGAACGAAGATCGAATTGAGCGCGCGCGTCCCAAATATACGCGATTAACACCCCAAGTATCGCCGCGACCACGAGCGGCAGTGGGACCACATCGGCGAGCATATCGCGAGCACTCGGTAACCCCGTAAAAAATAAACCTGCTGAGCGTTCTCGCAACTCAAGAAAATGAGCGACACCAGGAAGGCAAGCTACCGCCACTCCGATCATCCACGGTAGCATCCTTCGGGTCAGCCCCCTCTCACGAGTCCATAGAATCAGGTTTCCAAGCGCCACCACGATGAATAGATAGTGAGCATACCATGTCAAAACGGTCGCGACGCTCCAGGTCATTGCTCGTCCTCGTGAATAGCGATCTCGAAGCGAGTATGCCTGGGAAATTGAGATCAACGCCCAAAGAGTGGCGAGCGCATACGGCCGCGCCGTAATGGAGCCGACCTGAAAAACATCGCATGCCAGTAAGAACCCACTCGCGTACAGCCCAACGGAGCGCCGCCCAGACAACCCTCTCGCGAGCCGCGTCACCACCCACAGACTCCCTAAGGCCGCCAGAATACTAATAGCGCGAAGTGAGATCTCGGAAGTTCCGCACAGCCGCGCGGTGCCCCACTCTATCAAATAGAACAGCGGGGATTGCGTCTGAAAGTGTGTTGCCCGATTCCATGTGTCAAGGAAGCCACCTGACACTGTCCACGCCGTGAGCGTCTCATCGAGCCAGAGTCCTTCGGACCACGGCAACCGAGCCCAGCAAATGAACAGCATCAAACAGAAAAATATCGTGGCAGTGAGGAGCTCTCCCCGAACTTCACACTGATCCGTTCGATCGCCGCTCATCGATAAACCTTCTCCGCCTCTCCCTCAGGTCTCGTCTTCCAACGACGATGCAACCAGAACCACCCTTCAGGAAACGCGCGAATCATGTCGCAGTATCGGCGAGATACCTCATCGGTAATTATCCTGATACGTTCCTCATCCGAAAGAGTCGCGTTGTCGAGCACCGGCGCGAAGTCACATTCATTCGCGTCGACGACATAACGATCGTCACCAACGTAGCGAATCGAGGCGACAAACACGGGCGCTCTTGTCTTCACGACCGCTAAAGCGAAAGCGCGAGTCGTCGCGGCTGGCTTGCCGAACCAATCGACGAATACGGCGTGATTAATCTTCACGTTTTGGTCAAAGAGCATCGCCACCGATGTTCCCGACTCGATCGTACGGACCATCTCCTTGAAGGCCCCTGTGCGATCAATTATTCGGTTTCCTCGCGCCTCCCGGAGGCCAGTCCACCACTTATCGAGGCGTGGTGATTTAAATTTTCTGGCGATCGCCGCGAGCGGATGTCCGACAAGACCGATGGCGTGTCCCAACAATTCAAAGCTGCCGAGATGACCAGTGGCTACGAGGATCCCTTTGCCCCCCTCGTGCGCGGCGATGTACCTACGAAGGATCGGTATCTCAACGTGTCGCCCTACCCATTGAGCGTCAAGGGAGGGGAGCCGAATCATGTCCGCGAGGAGTCTTCCCATCTCCGTGGCGTTTCTCCGCATCAGCGATCTCCTCCATTTCTCGTCCTTGTCGGGGAACGCTATCGCGAGGTTGGTGAGAATAGTGGAGTGAACTCGGGGAACCACAAGAAAGATCAGGCGAAACACCCCCCCAAAGAGCAGCACTCGCGCCTTCTGAGATAAAAGACCCAAAAGCCCAAAAAGTCCTCGTACAGCCAGGTAGGCGATATAATTAAGGCAGGTTTTCATCGGTTGCTCACGAGCGTCACTACGTTTTTTATAATCCCTCCAATACGTTACTAAGGACAAGCCAGAACCGATCAAATTCGCTTCGTATCAGACCCCAGCTCGAGCTTAAGAAACACCTGGGTGGTATACTTCCCCCGATTACAGGGATTGCATATGCTCACGAATCAACCCAGATCAGAGCAGCCAAACAACGATTTCTTCGGATCATTACCCGTTCTACCGTCGCGTGGCTCGCTTGACCGAACGAGCGCGCTCGTGCGTGGGCACCTGGTAATGTGCCGAGATGAGGGTGGTGACGCCGCTGTCGAAGGCTCTATGAGTCTCTACGAAAAGCAAACGTCGCGGGACATTATGCTTGAGTATAGACGCCTAGCCCGTCTTACTTTCCCGGAAATAGCCAGCAAGACGTGCGCTATCTTTGGACACTCGCCTCGAGTCATTCGTGACTCTCAAGATAAGGCTCACCACGTCAATTTCCTGGTCGAAATACGAGACCCCCAGGGATGGCTGACAATCTCCACGCATGGACTCACCCGACATACCGGTGGTCCGGCGTTTACCCACGTACAAGCCTCGTTCTCAACGAATCCGACCTTCGACGTTTGCCCGTTGTTCTCCTTCGACGCGCTCAGGGAAGAGCTGCGCAATATTGACCAAAAGGGCTCGCGAATGGCGCTGGGACATAAAGGCTCCTCGTATATTCTGCGCGAGGCGCTCGATGCCATCAACGGCGTTCCAAACGTGTCACACTTCGAGCCCAGCGGCATACGACAAATCAGGGCGACTCAGGTTGATCCCTCCTCTGGTGTCGTGTTTGTTGACTCGATCGATCATGGCGCGTTCAGGGCAGATGTCGAGCTTGTATCTGAGCGATGGTACGTGGCTATAACTCCGAGTAGAATCATACGCTCAGAGATCCCCTCTCGAGCCAAGGGGCGTGGGTAAGAGACCAGTGGCTCTCCCTAAGGTCGCGCGAGTCTTAGCGCCGGCCACTTATCAACGCGTAGAACTTAATCGACGAATCGTTCCCCTATCGACCCGTAAGAGGCGCGCCGCGTGCAATTGATTTCCCTCACAGGTAGTGAGCGCCTCCTGGACGAGCTTGCGCTTGAATTCCTCTACGCGCGAGTGAAACGACTCAATCATCTGAGACAGCAAAGGGGTCGACTCAACTCGAGCGATGGCTCCCAAATCGTCACGCGCGACAACTCTTCTTCCCTTGTAATGCGCGTACAACGCCGCCCGTTCAATGACTCCTTGTAGTTCACGAATGTTTCCTGGCCACGAGTGCGCTCGGCAAGCGTCTAAAGCCCCCTCAGAGACCTCAAACACATGAATACCTTCTCGCGCGCGAAGCTCCTCGAGCATCGAGGAGATCAATTCGGGGATATCAGAAAGCCTCGTTCGCAAGGGTGGAAGCGCTATAGAGCAATGCGCGAGACGGTGATGAAGATCCCGTCGAATCTTTCCACTCTCAAGCGCCTCTTCGATTGACCTGTTGGTGGCGGCGATAAAGCGACACGTCACCGGGGTGTAGGAGTCAGCCCCGATCGGACGTACTCGGTGCTCTTGCAATAAATCGAGTAATCTCACCTGGGTCTCATGCGTCATCTCATCGAGTTCGTCGATGAACAGGGTGCCGCCGTCCGCCTCGATCGCCAATCCACGGCGTGGCTCGTTAGCTCCAGTGAAAGCGCCTTTTACGTGTCCAAACAACTCACTCTGCACAAGATCGCCACTTCCAAAATTTGGGTGGTAATGGACGAAATTCTTCCTTCGTCTCTCTCCGCTCTCGTGAATTAAACGAGCGCTATAACTTTTCCCCGTGCCAGTCTCTCCCGTCAGAAGAATCGGCTTGCTAATTGAGGCCGCGAACTCTATCTGCTCGCGCAACTGCCGCATCACGTCACTTGAGCCGATCAAGGACTTCTCCAAGGACGGGTGTCTCGCGTTCTTCACCACGAGCAACTCCCGGCGTAGCTCGGCCTGAGAGCACGCGTCCTTAATCAAGGCAGCCAGATGCTCCGGGTTAGCGGGTTTCTCGACGAAGCTCGCCGCCCCTATCTGAAGCGCTCGAATCCCATGCGCGGAGCTTCCATGTCCGGTGAGAACGATCACTCTCGCGGTCGAATCGTATTCGACGATCTTTGAGAGGAGATCAAATCCACTCTCTACCCCTATACGCTCTTCGAGACAGAGATCGAGCACAACCACGAGGGGCTTCTCCGCGGAGATCATTCGCGACGCCCGCTCAGCTGTGGTCGCGGCGCTCAAGGTACGTGGCGCTATGAGCACCGAGAGAACTCGCGCTAAACTCTGAATTAATTCACCGTCATCATCCACAAGAAGCACATCGCTCATCGGCGCTACCTCCTCTTATTCTCTAGCGGAACCACGATACGGAGCGCCACGCCAGTCGCGTCGCTCTCGAGATCAAGCCGCCACGTAAACGCGTGAAACACCAGATCCACGAGCGACGCCTCGACGACCTCTCGCTCCCCAAGCTCGCGGGAGGCGTACTCCCCCAAGGAACCGTAGCGCGCGTCACTCAATGATCCAGCGCGACTCCCACGATCGGCGGAACGCGCCGCGTAGCACTCAATCACGCGACTGTCGCGCGAGTCTCGCGTGATACTTCCAACCACGAGCCCACCGATGAGGCCGCGAAGCGTCTGGCCCATCCATGCCAGCTTACGTGAGTCTCCCCGAACCAATTCCGACTCAACCTCGAACGCCCCGCCTAGCTCGCGCACTATCGCTGAAAGCGAGACGCCATCTAACGACATGCTACCGGTGATAATGTTCACTTTTCCCAGGGTAGTGGCGGCGCTCGCGCACCGAGCGCGTGGTCTCTCAAGCTCCTCCGGCGGAGCAATCGCGCTCAGATAGGTTAGGTCATTCGTTATCACCGAAAGATCGCCCCGAACGATGTGCGAAAGCGCGCGCAAAAGTCGCGCGCAAACGGCGAATTCACTTTCGGCTAGTGGCGAAATCTCCGCGCAGACCGTGTTGGAAGTCATGCGTGCTTGTGTAGCATAAATCCTTCAGGGAACGATCAGAAAATTAGCGGGTCTGAAATTACTTCCTTAACTTATTGTACCCATCGAGAGCCGCCACCTTGTAGCACTCCGCCAACGTCGGGTAGTTAAACACGGCGTCTCGTAGGTAGGTCAGTCCCCCTTTAAGCGCCATAACCGCCTGACCGATATGGATCAGTTCAGTCGCGTATTCACCGATAATGTGCACGCCCAGGATCTCCTCAGTCTTTCGATGGAAGAGAATCTTAAGCATTCCGTGCTCATCGCCAAGCAACTGACCTCGCGCGATCTCGCGATAACG
Organism: uncultured delta proteobacterium; assembly: GCA_903904735.1. Taxonomy (GTDB): domain Bacteria; phylum Bdellovibrionota_C; class UBA2361; order UBA2361; family OMII01; genus OMII01. Next base: position 6,770 of record CAIVDM010000187.1, on the reverse strand, counting down.
CGCTATCCCAGCCTCGTAGGGGATACCCTGCTTGGTGAGATCCTCTTCGTTCGCGCCGACAAAAGATATCTCCGGGATGGCGTAGATGCCATACGGCAAAGGAACCTCCATTGCCTGCTCAACTACCCCAAAGGCATGGCATGTCGCCAACCTTCCCTGACGGGCTGATGTCGACGCGAGCGCCGGAAAACCTATTACGTCTCCCGCCGCGTAAATGTTTGGCTGTGTGGTCTGAAAGTGCTGGTTCACCGTCAACTTTCCACGCTCATCGGCGCTGATAGCCACGTTCTGCAGGCCAAGATCGGCGGTGGCGCTCACCCTGCCGGCCGAATATAGAACACAATCTGAGATAATCACCTTGCCACTTTTAAGCACGGTCACAACCTGGTTGTCCTCTCGAACCGAACAACTCTCAACTTCCTCTCCCAACCGCAGTCGCACGCCGAGGCTTCTCATCTGATAATGAAACGTCTCGATGATCTCCTCATCAACGAAGCCAAGTAATCTCTTGCGCGCGTCCACTAACGTCACCGCCACCCCGAGCGCCGCGAACATCGATCCATATTCGGTGCCAATAACTCCCCCTCCGACGACGGTCATCTCTCGAGGTAGCTTTCTAAGATTCAGAACGTCATCACTATCGAAGATGGACTGACCATTAAACTGAATATTCGGCGGACGATACGGTTTTGCTCCGACCGCGATCACGAACTTCTCCGCGGTCTTTCTCAGCACGCCAGAGTGCGACGCGATTTCGAGTGTGTGAGGATCCATGAAAGAGGCGTGTCCGTAGAGGGTGTCTACGTGATTTCGATGGAGTTGATGCTTGATAACCTCGATCTCGAGCTGCATCACCCGGTTACAGCGAAACGTCAGATCCGCCATCGTGATGTCGCTTTTTACTCGATAACCAGCGCCGTACATGTTGCGCTGACGAAATCCGGAGAGATAGAGGACCGCCTCCTTGAAGGACTTACTGGGAATCGTCCCCGTGTTGACGCATACCCCGCCAACAACCTCTCGCTTGTCGATGATGGCGACTCGCTTACGCAGCTTAGCTGCCTGAACCGCCGCTCGCTGACCAGCGGGGCCGCTCCCGATCACGATCATATCGTAGTCGTACGCGCTAGAGTTCGTCGTTGTCATATTGAACACCACCTTCTGGGATATCAGTAATTTAAAGCTCTAGCGCTTCCCTTGAACGACATTGATTCCCCGCCGTAAAGATGCTTTATTCTGCTGAGATTTCGCCGCAGCTTCAAGTATATACGATCCTTCAGGGAAATTATAACTACGTGATTATATTAATATAACAACTATGATTTCAGAAGAAGATGTTGAAAAGCTCGCCACTCTCGCTCGATTGGAGATAGAAGCCTCCTTCAAACCCGTTATCACCAAGCATCTGAACTCAATCCTGGACTACGTACAAAGGCTAGACCAAGTCGACACATCCTCTGTGGCGCCAATGAGCCATGTGCACGGAGCGATTAACGTGTTGCGAGAAGATGTAGTCAGCGCCCCGGGTTCCATGACCCCCGCTATTCCTTTGGGTGATACAACGATTCAAGTCCAGGAGATGCTCTCCGCGGAATCTCTCTTACAAAACGTGCCCGACCACTCTGGTCGTTTCATCCGCGTTCCCCTCATTGTGGAGTAATTGTACGGTATGACAGATCTAGCGTCGCTCTCTATATCCGCCATCAGGGAAGGACTTCAGTCAAAACAGTTCTCATGCGTTGAGCTCACCACCGCGGCGCTCGATAAAGCCGAGAAGCTGCGGTCGCTCAATTGTTTTATCGAACTATCAAGAACCGCCGCCCTCGAAGACGCGAAGCAGATCGATTCGCTTCTCAAAGCTGGAAAGCAGGCCCCTTTATTGGGTGTCCCTGTGGGCATCAAGGATGTCATTTGCACGAAAGGAGTTCGCACAACCGCGGGGAGCAAGATCCTTGAGAACTTTATCCCGCCGTATGACGCGACGGTGGTGCGCAAACTCAAAATCGCCGGAACTGTCTCGATCGGGAAGCTCAACATGGATGAGTTCGCGATGGGCTCCTCAAATGAGAACTCCGCCTACGGTCCAGTAAAGAACCCCTGGAACCCCGAGTTCGTTCCGGGTGGCTCCAGCGGAGGCTCAGCCGCCGCCGTCGCCGCGGGCATCTGTCCGATAACGCTCGGTACCGATACAGGTGGATCGATCCGACAGCCAGCGGCTTTTTGTGGCATCGTAGGATTGAAACCAACCTACGGACGTGTCAGTCGATATGGCGTAATCGCCTACGCCTCGTCACTCGATCAAGTCGGAGGCTTCGCCAGCAACGTGCGTGATTGCGCGCTCGTCATCCAAGCGATTTGTGGACAGGACCCAAACGACGCCACGTCGGTGAATCAACCTGTTCCCGATTTCGAGAAGAGTATCGGTCAAAGCGTGAAAGGACTCCGAATCGGAATCCCACGCGAGTATTTCGTGAGCGGTCTCGAGTCAGAGACCGAATCCGCGCTACGAAAGGCGATCGCGACAATCGAAGGGCTTGGCGCCATCCCGGTCGAGATCTCCCTCCCCCACACAGAACTCGCCGTTTCGGTGTACTACATCCTGGCTCCCGCGGAGGCTTCCTCCAACCTCGCCCGTTATGATGGCATTCGATACGGACACCGAGCTTCGGGCGATCTCGATTTGAAGACTCTCTACTCACGCTCAAGAAGCGAAGGGTTCGGAAAAGAGGTTCAACGTCGAATTCTGGTCGGAACGTACGTGCTCTCATCGGGGTATTACGACGCCTACTACTTAAAGGCGCAGAAAGTACGTTCGCTGATCGTGCAAGACTTCCAGAACGCGTTCAAGGACAAGTGTGACGTCATTCTCGCGCCAACGGCGCCTGATGTCGCGTTCAAACTTGGCGAGCGAGTGAGCGATCCGTTGAAGATGTACCTCAACGACATCTTCACTATCCCCGTGAATCTAGCCGGACTGCCTGGAATGAGCCTTCCATGCGGGTTCACGTCGAACGGACTACCGATCGGGCTACAACTAATCGGCAAGCCGTGGGATGAGGCGACGCTGTTTCAGGTCGCGTCAGCGTATGAGAGCGCGACTGAGTGGCACACCAAGAAGCCCTCGATGAACGCCTAGAGTTCTAAGGAGATTAGGCATGGATTTTGAAACAGTCATCGGTCTAGAGGTTCACGTACAACTCGCGACGAACTCGAAGATATTCTGCGCGGCGTCGGCGGCCTATGGTGGAGAGCCCAATGAGTTCATCGACCCTGTGACGCTTGGCTTACCGGGGGCGCTACCTGTCACCAATAAGCGCGCCGTAGAGTTCGCCATAATGCTCGGAATCGCGACGAACTGCGAAATACGCAGCTTCAATCGATTTGCGCGTAAGCACTATTTCTACCCTGACCTCCCGAAGGGCTACCAGATATCGCAGTTCGATGAGCCCATCTGCGAACGGGGTCACGTCGACTTCTTCATCGGGGACATCAAGAGGACTATCGGTCTGAAGCGAATCCACATGGAGGAGGACGCGGGTAAAAACATCCACGATGGTCGGACTAACTCCTCGCTGGTGGACCTGAATCGAGCCGGCGTTCCCTTGCTTGAGATCGTGTCTGAACCTGAGATCCACTCCCCCGCCGAAGCGGCCGCATATCTGCGCGCCGTTCGCCAGCTCGTTCGATACTTGAACGTGAGCGATGGCAACATGGAGGAAGGCAGCTTGCGATGTGACGCCAATATCTCACTACGTCCCGTCGGTCAGCTGACATTCGGCACCCGCACTGAGATTAAAAACTTGAACTCCTTCAAATTCGTCGAGCGGGCTCTCGAGTATGAGATCGCTCGACAAACCTCGATTTTGAAGGCTGGTCAACTAGTCGTGCAGCAGACTCTTCTCTTTGACAGCGTCAACGGCACGACAAGACCAATGCGGTCAAAAGAAGAGAGCGCCGACTATCGCTACTTCCCAGATCCAGATCTGCCCCCAGTGGTCGTTGAGGAGAGCTGGATACGAGAGATCCAACGCACTCTACCAAAGCTGCCCGCTCAATGGGCTAACGAGCTCGTGTCTGAGTTTGGTCTATCGCAGTACGACGCGACCGTTCTCACGACCGAAAGAGCCTCCGTTGAGTACTACCATCAGGTGGTCGCGGCTTGCGGAAACGCCAAGGCAGCGTGCAATTGGGTGACTTCCGAGCTATTCGGCGCCTTAAACAAGGCGGGATTATCGATAGAAGAGTCCCCGGTGACCTCTACCGCGCTGGGCGCTCTCATTAAACTCATCGAAACCGATGTTATCTCGGGCAAGATGGCGAAATCCGTGTTTGAGGAGATGTTGGCGACAGGCAAAGACCCTGAGACAATCGTCCAGGAAAAGGGTCTAAAACAGGTCAGCAATGACGAGGAGATACTTGCCGCTATTGCTCGGGAATTCGACGCTAATCCGGGGCAACTGGCTGGCTACTTGGGAGGTAACGAACGCCTCCACGGCTTCTTTGTCGGTCAAGTAATGCGGGCGACTGGAGGGCAAGCGAACCCTAAGAAGGTAAACGAGCTGATCCGTCAGGAAGCCACTCGCCGACAAAAGTAGGTTCCTATGGGAATGGAAGAAGCTCGCGCGGCCGCCATCCTCGTGGACCAGCACTCGGTGGCTTTATATCTGGAAGTTCCCCGTAGCCAGGTAGTGCTTCTCCAGGCATATTTTGACCTGTATGATGGGGTGGGGACAATAAGGACGCTTCGAAGCGATCGCTCCGTGGTGTGTGTATTGACGACCCCGTCACAACTGGACACATGTCTTAACGTGTTACAGACGGTCAGAGCGCAAGTCACGTGGCAAGTATGCCACAACGTGCCACCAGACCCAATGGAATAGCGTAAGCGGCACGAGCCGCGCTCTTCTCGCTCACGCGAGGTGGAACGTAACAAATGAGAGCTTTATGATTAAAATCATTCATCGACACAACAAGATCGTCACCTACGTGTTTCTCTTTATGGCGGTCTGCTTCATGTTGAGCGGCGTTGGTCTGGACATTCTGCACGATGGTCCAACACAGAAAGACTACGCCATCAAGGTAAACGACGAGAAGATATCGACGATGGAGTTCGAGCGGGCTCGCGAGAATATGACGCAGCGATACCGCCAGATGTTCGGCGACAATTTTGAGGCGCTCGCCAAGTCCTTCAACCTCGACCTAACGCAACAGACCATCGACAACCTAGTGGATTCCACGCTGCTTAATCAGGAAGCCACTGAGTGGGGCTTCTCTGGAAACGACGATGCGGTCAAGAAATACATCGCTAATCGAATCTTCGCTGGTCGAGAGGTCTCTTCGGACGCGGTTCGAGGAATGCTTCAGAGCCTTGGCATCAATGGACGACAGTTCAGCGCGCAAATTAAGAAAGAGCTCGGTCGAGAGGCGCTCGTTAACACGCTACGTGACGTGTCGTTCGTCTCAAAGTCAGAGATTCAATCGCGCTACACTCAACAAGAGACAAAGTACGCGGTGATCGCCGCTTTCCTCGCGCAGGACGAGTACCTCACCAAGACATCAGAGCCCTCTGAGGAGGATCTTAAGAAGCTCTATGACCAGACCGCGACGCAATACGACCTTCCAGCGCGCGTGACCTACGAATACTTGGTCTTCCAACCGAGCGACTACGAGAAGTCAGTACAGATACTGCCGCAAGACCTAGAGTTGTTCTACACGGAGAATCAAGCGCGCTACCAAGCGCCCGAGCAGGTTCGAGTTCGCTCGATAAAGCTCCTCTACCCCAAGGAAAACGACCCCGCCAAGATGGCGTCGGTTAAAGAGAAAGCCAAGCAGGCTCACGAGGAGGCCCTTTCAGGCAAGCCATTCGCCGAATTAGTAGTTAAGTACTCTGATGATCTTCCTGCGAAGCTCAGTGGTGGCGACCGTGGCTGGTTACCACGCGGTTCAGGCTCGAAGGCCTTTGAAAAGGCCGTATTCAAAGCGGCGCCTGGCACTATCGCTGAGCTAATCGATGAGGACTGGGGTTTTGAGATCGCGAAGGTAGAGGAGAAGAAGGGATCCACACCGAAGCCCTTTGACACGGTAAAGGACGAGATTGAGAATGCCATGCGCGCGCAAGAGGCGCCCTCGTACGCGGCGGCAAAGGCGCGCGATGTAGTAGAGCAGGCGAAGAAAACATCAAGCTCTGTAGCTGATGTCGCGAAGTCGATGGGACTCCCCACCCCGAAATCATCGGTTCTAAGTCAAACTGGGCAAGATCCAGATCCACTCTTAAAGGGGCTCACCCAGCAAGCGCTCATGATTCCCGCGTCGGAACGACTCATCGCGACAGTGGTTGACCTCGGTGAGTCAACGGTCGCACTTCAAATACGGGACTTTAAGGAGCCCACGACACCTGCCTTCACGGAGATAAAGGAGAAGGTACGACAAGCCTGGAAAAAGGATCAGGCCAGCAAGTTGCTCGACGCCAAAGCTCAAGAGCTAATCGCTCAAGCTTCAAAGGATCCCGCGAACTTCGCGACCCTCGCTAAGACGATGAACGCGACGGTGACAAATCAATTTGAGATCTCACCAGCGGCCCCCACATCCTCCACCCTCTCCACCATGGCGCCAGAGATGCGTGAGGCGATCTTCTCGTCACGCGCGGCTCCACGAGTTCTCGGCAAACCATACCGAGGGGCGAATGGACTTGTCGTTGGAGCTGTCGTAAAGGTCACTGAGCCAGACACGAAGTCCACGGTGGCCAGTGAGGTTCTTGATAAGTACCGACG
>CAIVDM010000186.1 GCA_903904735.1 uncultured delta proteobacterium | reverse complement strand
GGCAGCCGGTCAGGCGCCCGCCGAGGCTCTTCAAGCCTACAATGACAAGGCGGCTTTTGAGGTTGAGCGGGTGCTCGCTATCGAGGCCGAGGTAAAGCACGACGTCATCGCGTTTCTCACAAACGTGGCCGAGCATGTGGGACCTCTCTCTCGTTACGTTCATCGCGGAATGACCTCAAGCGATGTGGTTGATACCTGCCTTGCGGTTCAGATGCGACGCGCCGGGTTGCTCATTCAGAAGAATATCGAGACGCTGCTCTCCACGCTCAAAGCCCGTGCTGAGGAGTTTAGGCACACCCCATGCATCGGTCGCTCTCACGGTATCCACGCTGAGCCAACTACCTTCGGTGTTAAGCTTGCTGGTTGGTACGCCGAGATGAGGCGTCACCATGCCCGTCTTGCGAGCGCTATCGAGGATATCTCGGTGGGGAAACTCTCTGGAGCTGTTGGGACGTATGCCGGAATCAATCCGAGCGTAGAGGAGCTCGTGATGAAGAAGCTCGACCTCCGTCCTGAGACCGTTGCCACCCAAGTCGTTCAGCGAGATCGTCACGCGCACTTTATGGCAACGCTTGCGGGAATCGCCGGGTCGATAGAACGCTTCTCCGTCGAGATCCGTCACCTCCAACGCACTGAGGTGCGCGAAGTGATGGAGGGATTTACGGCGGGACAAAAGGGGTCATCGGCGATGCCTCATAAGCGTAATCCGATCCTCACAGAGAACCTCTGTGGTCTTGCGCGGCTCGTTCGTTCATATGCGCAGGCCTGCTTTGAGAACGTCGCGCTGTGGCATGAGCGTGACATTAGCCACAGCTCGGTTGAGCGAGTAGCCGTTCCGGACGCATGCATCGCCCTCGATTTTATGTTGAGGAGGTTCAACGGTGTGGTGAAGAATCTCGTCGTCTCACCTGAAAGGATGATGGAGAACCTCGAGTTAACCCGCGGGACCGTTTTTTCGGGGCACCTCTTGTTAGCGCTCGTGGACAAAGGGATCTCCCGCGAGGATGCGTACCAGCTCGTGCAACAGCACGCGTTGGCGGCGTGGGAAGGGGGGGCAACGCTCCAGGAAAGGGTTCAAGGTGACCCCGTTGTCTCCAAGGCGCTTAGCGATGAGGAGATCTCCGAGGTGTTTAGCTTAAAGCGTCACCTTAGAGAAGTTGATAGGATTTTAACGCGAGCTCTCGTATAAAGGGCTTTCAACCGACGGCTAAGGGGGAATATGCGATACCAGGTACTCGTTCGATTAAAGACAGGTGTTCTTGATGTACAGGGCAAGGCGATCGAAACCGGGCTGAAGGACAAAAAGTTTGAGGCCTTCAGGAACATCCGGGTAGGGCGCGTCATCGAACTTGAGGTTGAGGGGCTAGATAAGGAGAAGGCAAAGGCGCAGGTGGATGAGGTATGTAAACTCTTGTTAGCCAATCCCGTTATCGAGCAATACGAGATACGGGAGGTCGCATGAGGGTAGCGGTCGTCGTTTTTCCAGGCACGAATTGCGACCACGACGTGTTGCACGTTTTCGGTGGATTGCTCAAGGCGGAGGCTTTCCCTGTTTGGCATCGTGATACTGACTTGCAGAACGCCGATCTCGTCGTGTTGCCGGGCGGATTCTCCTACGGCGACTATCTTCGCACTGGGGCGCTGGCGAAGCTTTCCCCTGTCATGCAGTCCGTGAAGGATTTTGCGGCTCAGGGCGGTAGGGTTCTCGGCATCTGTAACGGATTTCAGATTCTTTGTGAGGCAGGGCTCCTGCCCGGTGTGCTTCTTGAGAACGTCGGGCGTCGATTCCTTTCTCAGTTC
>CAIVDM010000185.1 GCA_903904735.1 uncultured delta proteobacterium | reverse complement strand
CTGGGCGGAATTCAAGCTCCTCAAACATCTCTTTTGAGCGACGCTCTCCCTGGGCGACCGCCGCGAGATAGGCGCTCTCCTGCTCTTGTGACATCGACAATCCAGCGCTTCGAGCCTCCTGTATGGCGCGCACGACGTTCTCGACCGCCGCTCCTGGAGGAGGATCTTGTGCCCCTGCTTCATGAATGATCAGACAAGCGACACCAGACACCGATAGGACCGCCTGAGCCAGCCACTCCGAGATTTTCCCCATCGCCCGCAAGGAGTCTGAATTTGCCACGCCTAAAATCCCCCAGCCACTACTTCCGGTTTATCTGAAATCGAGGCTCTCTGCCGCGGGTCGTATTCGCCATACTCGTTAATAAGCGGCTCTAGCGAGAGATATCCTTCCGCAATATGCGTTCCGTCTCGAGTGTGTATCTCCCACCTCGGCGAGAGGGGCGGGGGGTCTTGTTCTGGTGGGGCGACGCCTTCTGAGAGCGATATGCCGCGCCTCGCTAATTCATTTTCGATCTCAACGGTAATAGAGCGATAATCGCCGATGTGAGTAACGCTCCGCACAAACACCAGGCGATTGTCATATAGGTGCTTGATAGCTTCTACAACCCCAAGGAGATGTTTCGGGTCACTTGAGCTAACTGTTACATCCACTAGCAGTCTGCGCTTCCGGCCGCGCGCCGAAGGGCTATTCCCTCGCCCCGCCACATCACCCTCTTCGCCTCGCCCCGTGCTACGTAATTCGGCATCCTTTCCCGCGGGTTGAGTTCTTGGGCGAGGCCGCGCCTGCGCTCCGCCGCCCTGTCCAGCGACTCCCGGTGCGATCGCGTAATCGCGCTCGTAGAATTCCCTGGCCTGTGGAATCTGTGCGTTCACGTTGCGCGCCACGCATATCGCTACACTCATCGCAAAAAGGGCCCTCGTAGCGAATCCACACACTGCGTGTCTACCTAGTCGTCTTTTAAGGGGCAGGGTGCTCGAAATAGATCGTCTGGCAATTGGGGCGCAGATTGCGGCCAGCAATGACAAAAATCCTAAGGAGTCCGCGCGAGAATGGTTAAGGCCGAGTATGCTCACTATCTGCCTACGTATTACGGTTTTCCACCGAAGTTCTCCTCTCCGCAGGTGGCTTCAAGGTTTAGGGGCAGAAAGTTGTTAAGTGGTTCTGGTAGAGGTCTCCAACGAACCTTCCCAGCGGGGCACATAGCCATAATCCTGAAAGCTGTCGCATAGTTTGAAGATTTTTCGTCGAGTCCTCTATTTGCTATCTTCTCTTTCTGGGAATCTGCCCAGCCTTGGACATACTTATCGATAGTATTCTTGTCGTCGATCATCTTCTGAGTAAATGGTTCGTGGGTCTTATTACTGATGTACAGTCGATCCGCTTTGTTCTGGAACTGATAATTTTCTCCAGAAAGAGGGGCACATCGAGAGAACGCCGGATTAGTTCGCTCAAGCTCGTTTGTGCCCCCGCCCCCATACCGCCTCCCCCTAAAGATCGGAGAGGTGATTTGATTGGAGTACGGCTGCGGCTCAAAGCCCTTTAGGTAAGACCTACCTCCTTGGTGCATACCGGGCGCTAGCCTAGCGGCGATGAGAAATCCGAGCGCGTGATCGGCTATCGCCGTCCGTCGTTCGACGGCCGCATGTCGATTGAGAGTCAGGGGCACCATTCCACCGTTTAACTTGTCATTATCGAGGCACGTATGTCCCACGCTGTTTTGAGAGGCCGCGGTTCCGGGACTCTTATTAATCACCTTATCGAACCCTGTAATTGACATATTAACGTTGGTCAAATGCATGCGCTGACAGTAGAGCGGGTCTTTCTCCCAAGCTTGCATGCCCTTTTTTAAATCAGTGGGCGTGCCATCTATATTCTCGAGTTTTCTAT
>CAIVDM010000184.1 GCA_903904735.1 uncultured delta proteobacterium | reverse complement strand
ATGTCCGCGCTGACTGCTGCTCGGTGGAATCCAATCATAAAATCCTTTTATCAATCCCTGCGAGCCGCGGGGAAACCTTTTAAGGTAGCCTTAGTCGCTGTTATGAGAAAAATCATCATTATCTTAAACGCTATGCTTAGAAATAATTCTAATTTCAGGACGGTTCAAGCTTGATTTTCAACACAGCCGCTCCCTCTGATGTAAACACGAATCATGATCGGGAGGGAGGGTCTCCGCACCCGCTGTGCTACGAGTGAAACGGAGTCCTTGCCCCTCACAACACCATTCCTGAAATCCCCGCGGACGTCATCGGCGGCAGGGGATGACCTGAAGACGTGGTACTGACTGGCACGGCGACAAGACGTCGTCCGATCGATAGAATCGAGATGTTCGGCGAAACCGTACGCACTTCGAGATCCCCGTGGGCGGACATAAGGGTTACGCGAACGAGTTTTTGTGATGACGTGATAATCGAGGGAATCCTGATAGTTCCGCCCGCGAGGATAAGTACATCGGAGTCAGTCTTGAGCGTGTTTGTCACCAGCAACTCTCCAGGCGTGGCGATACGCACTACACTCGCCTGCGCTTGTAACTCAATTACTTCAGCCTCAATATTATGCGACATAGTGACGCCCGCGGTAAGAAGCGGCACAACGCAGCGCCCAGGAGACACAGGAGAGGTGAAGGTTCTGAGTGTTTCAGGTCTGAGATTCGTTGGACACGGCACCTTGCCGGCTAACAACGCGTCATAGTCTGGACGTCCCAAAAAACTTTGCCCCGCTGGTTCGAAGCGAAACGGCGGCTCTCCAGTGGTGCAGGTCGTGACTGTTCGAGGCGCGCTATCACCGCCATTAACTCGTGACTCCACGCAGACCCGCCCGGTGGAACGAGAGATATCCAGCCTGCTTCGCAATATTTCTCGGGCTGTGACGCCGTCCCGATACGTCGCGGCTAACTTCGCATAGTGAGTTGAGTATGTAGTCAGCCCGTGAACGAGTCCCGCGATTATGATGAGTGAGAACAGGAGCGCGAATAGCGCGGATCCGCGCTCTGGATTAGATCGCGATTTCATAAGAGGACCTCATTCCATAAAGAACGGCGAGCGAGATGAGTCTCAAGCAGAAAACGAGTAGGTCGTGATGATGTCGGGGTAACGACGAGATCATAGAAGACGGCACCCAAAGGGTTCGAGATCGTAGAGATGGTGGTCGAGCGCAGCCCTCGAGCTATCGGTTGATTCTCAATAATTCTCATACCGACGTGTGACACAAGCCGCAGCTCGCCCGTGCGATCCACAAATACCGAGAACTCTCGCTCCACGGGTAGTAGCTCAAGTAATGAAGCCCGGGGGCAGGGGGTGTTTCGAATAAGTCCAGAGAGGGCGCGGGCGTCGATAGTGACACAGCCCGCGCCAGTCGATTGCACCTCGCCCGTGAACTGACACGCCCCCTGGGTGCCAAGCGTCAGGTAGCTCCGAAAACGGCTCGTCGTAAACCGAGAGCCGAGCTCGCACGCCTCAATTCTAACGGCATCGGCGCTGGCAAATGAGCTTGAGACGACGCGAGCTCTGTAGCGTGGGTCGACCTCGATAGCGCTCATAATGTCTGATTCAGACCTCGGCTGACTCGTTCCAGAAAGTCCCGATACGGGGTGTCTGCCGCCGTGGCGAAGGGTCAGAGACGAGCCAGAGGTAATCGTCAGCAACTCAGGAACGTGAGAGCGTTCAGATGTGGCCACAACACCCGTAAAGATGAGGGCGGTCTTTGTCGCCACTGCTCGTTGCTCAAGCT
>CAIVDM010000183.1 GCA_903904735.1 uncultured delta proteobacterium | reverse complement strand
TTCATCTCACCAAGGTGATACTCTCGAATGGCACGGCGGATGGGGTTGGTCCCGACTCTGTGGCGTTTCGCTTCATCGACCAACTAACCACTCCTCTTCCCCCAGAGAAACAACGACCCGATCGTTGGCGCGTTATCTTGGACAGCCTTGAGGTAAAAGATTCATTCCTTCGAGAGCCATTCTCAACGAGCGAGATATCCGGTTCGGGAGTGGGCCTTCTGGTGAACAGGATTGGGGAGAATTTTGAGCTGACGCCGCGAATTAATGACTTCCGCTACACATCATACGGCGCCATGCCAGGCAGCCCTCCAAGCGAGGTGTTTCTCGGCGCGCTGACAGGTACCGTGGTAATCGAGGACTCGAAGACAGTCTTCAAGTCACTAAACCTTGGGGATGGTGGATCCGTGGTGGAGGCTCGAGCCGATCTCGATACGGACCATGACAATCGATTGGCGGGACATGCCTCATATTCGATGACACCCGGCTATATCGGTCTACCGGAGTGGCTCAAAGGGGTTTTCACTGGCAGCTCCGCGATATCTGGACTCATCGAAAGCCCACTTATTACCGGTGACCTACTGAGCTCATCATCAGCTCCAATGACACTTTCGTTTCCTCACGCCTCTGAGGTCTCACTCTCGGCGATGAAAGCTGGTCTCTCCATCGATATAAATCACGGTTCCCCTATCGTAACACTTTCCGATATCCAAGGTTCCTCGCCCAACACATCACTCAGAGGAACGCAGCCGCTCGTGTTTTCAGACCGTGGGTTATCCGCTGGTTTTGAGGCGACGCTGCCTCACTTCTCATACGGGCCGTTCACGATCAAAGACGGCAATGCGCGCATCTCAATCTCCCAAGAAAAAGTCGGCATCGTGACTCACCTAGTGGTTGTCACCCAGGACGCTCAACTACAAGGAGTGTCGATGGGGCCGATGGAGATCGAGGTGAACATCTCGCCAAGCGCAGTGGATGTGAAGGCGAGCTCTAACAGCCCACTTCAAGGCTCTCTCGGATGGCAAGGATCGATTGATTTAACTGGGCCTGAGCCACTGCTGCGATCAGGTCTCCTAACGCTCAAGTCCTTTCGTTATCCAACGAGCGTACCTATATCACCAGAAACTTTGGCGCCTATCGCTATCACGACGTCATTCTCCCTTAAAGGCCCTCTCGACCTGGCTCAATTAAAGGGGGATGGTGAAACAACGGTATCCTTCCCAGCAATCGCGAGCGCACTGCCTTTAAGCGGATCTTCAAGTCTAAAAGACGGGCTACTAAAAGTCACTCTGCCGAACTCAAGTTACGGTGGCAGCGCGGAGCTAAATATCGACTTCACCGGAACACGAGGTGGCAAGCTAGTCGCGAAACTTCCCCCGCAACAGGCGAAGAAATTCTTGGCTGATGACGGTGAATGCGGAACCATCGGTGGCGCGCTCTCTTACTCGTTTCAACTGACAGCGCCTCTCAATGGAACGGGAGAACTTTCGCTTAATGATTTCTCTCTTGGTTGTCCACCCTACGCTCTTACCATACCTGCGCGAACGACTATCCCAATTAAAGCTGGCGCGCTTAACTTTAAGGATCTGACCGTATCTAGTCTAGACAGCACACTCACGCTGAACGGCGAAGTTGGAATCGCGAAAGGCTTAGATTTGTCCGCTAAAGGAAGGCTGCAACTTAGTTCACTCATTCCCCTTCTTCCATCCATCGACGACATACAAGGCGGATTACGAGCTGACATGACGATCAAAGGGCCTCTTTCGAGCCCTTCTTTTAACGGCAACGCGGAACTCACAGACGGCGAGTTTGGACTCTCCTCCCCAGACGTAGGAGCGCACAACGTGCGTGGAAAGTTCACGATGACCGGATCACACGTCAGGATCGAGACATTATCTGGATCTGTTAATAACGGTACCTTTTCTGTCAAAGGATCCTTACTACCATTTGATTTAGCCAATTCGGAACTGACCGCCGATCTAAAAGAAGTGACCATAGAGCCAGTGCAGGATTCATCGATCACGTTCTCTGGTGAACTACGCCTCGGGCTTGGTCCGACGAAACGACAGATGCTCGCTGGAGATATTTTGATCAACTTCGCCGAGGTATCGAAAGACTTCGATCTAAACAAGATACTCATCAACGCCATCTCTGGCTATTTCCTACCCGCTCGAGTCCAACCCATCACGGCCAAGAAAAAGGTTGATATTGACCTGGATGTAAATCTCTCCGCTCCACGCAACATTTTCGTGCTCACGCCGTTTTTCAGCGCCGAGCTAGATACGAACTTGCGAGCGGGCGGAACTATTTCAGATCCCTCCCTCATTGGCTCGATGCAGGTGCTGAGTGGGTGGGTGGGGCTCAAGGGAAACCGATTCGACATCACATCAGGAGCAGTCACGTTTAAACCCGGTTCACTGGTCCCCACGATTGAGCTTGCCAGTGAGGGAACCTTGCGAGCGCCAACCGGTGACAGCGTGCTGGTTATACTGGACGCTTCCGGCCCCCTTCCCAACCCGAAAATTGAGCTCTCGTCCGATCGAGGGCTTTCTCAAGGCGAGCTACTGTTGCTTCTCACTTCCTCTCGTAGACTCGGCGGAAGCACGGAGGCCAATCGACTCGGCGGTCAGTTGGGAAGCGACCAGCGCTTCTTCATGAACGACGACTCTTTCTCAAGTCTACGCGCCTTTTGGAGAAACCTCACAAGGATCGATACGCTGTCATTCGAGCCGGCCTATAATCAGTTTACGGGAACGATCGAGCCCGCGGTAATCGCCAGGAAAAATCTTTCCCCCCGATTAGCGCTGCTTGGTGAAAGCCTTTTTAGCTCCGTGAGCAACTCTCGCGCGGGAGCTGTGTACAATTTGACGCCAAAATTGAACGTGAACGCGTTCTTCCAAACTGTGAGCACACAGCGTAACTCTATTCTCAGCTCCGACCTCACTTATACTGTGCTCTCTGAACAGGCCGAATTTGTCACGTTCGTGATCGAGGGGCTCAGCAATTTTAGTGAGGAAAACATCTTATCCGCCGCTAGGCTAGGCGCCGCCTCGCGTGTCCTTAACACCCCGGATGGCTTGCGATCCATCGAACGTCAGATTCTGAATTATATGTTTGATCAGGGGTATCGAGACGCTTCTCTTCAGGTACGATGTGAACGAGGCGAGCGCTATTGCAATGAGCTGCGAATAGTCGTGTCCGAGGGGACGCCGTCTATTATCGCATCGATTATCTTCGAGGGGGATAAACTTACCGATGATCTGCAAAAACTCGTGCGAGACCTCGCGCCACTCGGCTCTCCCGCCACCGCCACTATAGCCAACACTATCGAGCAAAAGACCGTCATCGCTCTCAGAAGCGATGGTTACATCTCCGCGAGAATCACTCCTACGTATAAAGTGTCGGATAAATCAGGTCACACGACCCTTGTAATATCCGCTGATATTCGCGAGCCGATTTCGTTTATCTTCTCTGGAAACAAAGTCCTCAAGGGAGAGGATTTTTTAAACTCGATCGACCTCTTCTCGCGTAAACGAGCCTTCGGCAACAACACCATCAAACTACTAACTCAAAATATTGAGCAGAGGTATCAAGAGCGTGGATATCTTTTTGTGAACGTGTCGTACATCGAGGATCGTAGCGACCCCACGCGTCTGGTATATCACATTCAGATCCGCGAGGAGGCGCCAACGCGAGTTGGGACTCTCACACTGTCAGGAAATTCACACCTCTCCCGAGCGAGGATCATTCAAATAATGACCGAGATCGGCCTCGGTGAGCAGGCCCGACTCTTTGAGCCCACCTACGCCGTTCCAGCGGAGCTGGATACTCTACGTGACGCCATCACCACCGTGTATCAGGAAGAGGGATTTCCTCAAGTCGCGGTGACGTATGCGGTTTCTCCCATCGCCTCAGAAGACCGACTATCGGTCGACTTCACCATCACTGAGGGATCTCCGGTGAGAGCGTCCAAGCTTATCGTGGAGGGATATCCTCGCGAGCTAGCGATAATGTCTCTTCCCGCGACCCCGATTTCCGTACCGCGTGTGAACGCGTACGCGGAACAGGTCATAGAGAACATCCGTAATGAGGGATATCTCTTTCCCTCCATAATATTGGAACCATCCGAGGATCTCTCAACGATCACCGTAACTATTGAGCCGGGAGCTCGCACAACTGTCTCAAGTGTCTCGTATGAGGGATTGCTGACTATCGCCGAGAAGACGGCTCAAAAAGCCACGGTTCTCAAAGCAGGCGCTCCCTATCGCGCCGAGGATGTGAATCAGACAAAGCGAAATCTCTTACGCACCGGTCTATTCTCACGAGTTGAAGTGCTCGCTAACGACAATAATTTCGATACCCCTTCAGAGGCGGTTATAATCAGACTCGTGGAACGTCCGCTTGAAACCCTTGAAGTGGGTGGAGGCGCCAACTCGGAGTTTGGGCTCCATACGTTTGGAGAAGCGGTCAACAAGTCCTACTTCGCGGATGGGCGCACGCTTTCCTTGAGAGTTGACACTTACTTTGACCAAGGGTTTATAAATCCAAATGGCTCCGGTCTGATCAGCCAGGGCTTCACTAGCGCGCGATATCAGGATCCAACCTTCCTCGACTCGGAATATTCGTTGACGGAAGAGGTTCGATATCAGCGTCAAGAACTCTCGACCCAGGAGTTTAACCTCGATCGACTTCTCTTTGGATCATACTTGTTTAGGCGATACGATTCCGGAATAACGCTTTCCGCCGGGCACTCGCTTGTATTCGACAATCTCCAGGATGTGACTCCGGGAGCCATCATATCTGACCTCGATGATGGATCGGTGCGACTGAGCTTCCTTTCCAGCGTGATGCGCCTCGACCGCAGAGATGATTCTATCCTGCCTCGCTCGGGGTACACGCTCAACCTGGAACCGAAACTCTCCCTTGTTGGGATTGGGTCACAAGCTAATTTCGCCTCTCTCATCGCTCGCAGCACCGCGATTGTCCCCCTCTCTTTCGTGTCGCCACGATACACATTAGGGTTAGGCTTAAGTGGTGGTCTCTCTCAGCCCTGGGGTGACACGACTGAAATTCCCATTACTCAAAGATTCTATCTCGGAGGTCGCACGACTGTTCGCGGATTTCGAGAGAACTCACTTGGCCCACGTGGAAGTGACGGGGCTGTAATCGGCGGTGATACTATGCTCGCCAGCAAAACTGAGCTGCAATACTTGGTAGCTGATTCCTTCAGCACTCATATATTCTTGGACGCCGGAAATGTATTTCTACGGCACGAGGACTTCGACCTCGCTGATATCAGGACAAGCACCGGTATCGGCTTTCAGTATCTCTCTCCAATCGGCCCGATCGGATTCGATGTTGGACACCCGCTCGATGAGCGCAGCGGTGAACCATCCGTCCGACTGCACTTTTCAGTCGGAAGTATGTTTTAACCCGATCCTAGGGTCTCATAACAGCGTCTCAAAGCGGGCCCGCTCAGCTGTACTACGAATTCTTCGCGTGGCGATTTTGTGTTCCTTTTCTGTAAGGAGTAGCATCGATCATATGGTTCACTCCAACGACATCATGAAAACGGCACAACCCATCTCTCAACGCACTCTTGAACGAGCATCGTACGTGGCGATGACCGTATTCTTAATTGGTCTCATTTATTTCGGTCTAAGCACCCCATTCATCACGGTACTCTTCGGATATCTTATCATCACGTATCTGGGTCGAGTGATGTCTAAGGGATGGGCCATCGTTTGCTTTTGCTGCTTAACTCTGCTTTTATTTTGGCTTTTTATTAACTCACTACACCAAGCTGTGGGAGTTCTTCCCTCTACCGCTCAGAAAGCGATTCCAATGATAGTCGAGTTCGCCAACAAGAACGGCTTTGATCTTCCCTTTAGTGACTCAGGGACCCTGAAATCATTCGTAGTGGAGGAACTTCGGGACCGATTAGAACATCTAGTGAAGTTCGCTCAACTTTCCACCAAAGAGTTTCTCTATGTGATCATAGGGCTCGTGGTTACATGCGGAGTCTTCGCGCAGCGCACCATAGACCTAGGATTAGGGGGCTACAGGCTTTCGAATAACGTCTATTCGGGCTTCACAGACGCCTTATCGCGCCGATTTACTAACTTTTACACAAGCTTCCATACCGTCATGGGGGCCCAGGTAATTATCTCGGGAGTGAACACATTCTTTACGGGGCTATTCTTGATTGTGCTTTATCTCTGTAATTGTCCCCTACCGTATTCATTCGTAATTGTCGTCGTGACTTTTCTCTGTGGACTCCTACCAATTGTAGGTAACCTCATCAGCAACACAGTAATCTTTTTCATCGGTCTCTCTCAATCGATGAATCTTGGGATAATCGCTTTGAGCTATCTCGTAGTGCTCCACAAGTTTGAGTACTTTCTAAACAGCAAAATTATCGGTGGAAAGATCAAGAACCCGATGTGGCTTACCCTATTGGGGCTACTCGCGGGAGAGCGCTTAGGGGGAGTCCCTGGAATGATTTTAGCGCCGGTGATCTTGCATTATTGCAAGTTCGAAGCGTCTACAATTCCATACCAACCGACCGACCAAGAAGCATAACCCGCTGTTTTACCTACACTTTCCGCCAGAGTCGTAAAAATTTTCGAGGCGTAAAAATCTCGGAACTCTTTTTTCAAGCCTCGCATCCTATCAAAACAGTGGCCCATGGAGTGATCGTGGTAAGTGCATACACGTTCACGGACCAAAACTGTTTTAGGAGAGTATTAAGGTTAGTCGGGGTTTTTATGCATACTGCAATAGTAATCGACGAGACGGGGAATCAATCGGCGCTGCAAGATACAACGCAGCTCTTGAACGACGTCAACACATTCGCTGACATCATAGTCGTAAGTACCTCGGCACGTCCCGAGAACCTCTCGATCGGTTTATGGATTTCGGCGGAGACGCTTGCCGAGGGACTCATTCGCGCCACTGAGATGGCAGCGAGCAAACGAGTACTCATCGTCAGCTCAGCGCTCGCGTTTAACTTCACAGACCTCTCAAAGCTGACCGCTGAGATCGAACGTTGTCCAGTCCTCGAGCACATTATTGTGGCTCCTGAGACCGAGAGTTCCGCGCTCGATATCCCCGAAATCTCTCCAGAATCCATTATCTCATCGATCAGCCGATATGAGTCGTGGCCCCTACTATGTGTCGCGACATCTCGCTACGCTCTTGGCGCGATTCGCCTTGGAACCGCGCTGACCGTTACCGAAGTGCTAGCCCAGGCGCTTATACGCGCCACAGCGGAAGGAGATTGTGTTCGAGTTTCCACCTCAATTACACCGCTGGTTAAGGCTAGCACCGCCGCAGCCGCTTGTGAATTGAGCACCGCGGCGCGAGCTCGCTTACTACGAAGCGCAATCGACGCGTTGAACGTTGAGGAGCTGTTTCCTCAGCATAACTGGCTCACTTTTAGCAAGGAAAGCGCAGCGGCTTCATACCATTCCCTCTCCGCCCTCTTCCTTAGATTCTCAGATCCAGCGTCCGCCGCTGAGTGCTTATCATGCAGCGAGCAGTTAGAGGAAAGCCCACGCTACTTCGCTCTTCAGGGTCTTATCCAGGAGGCTCAAGGTGAGACTCTCGGTGCGGTCGCCAATCTCGTATCAAGCCTGCAGTGCTACGAGGCTCGCAAAGCGAAAGATGGAAAGCACTATCTCTCCTTTTCGCCAGGCAATCTTGAGATACTCAAGACCCGACTCGCTGAAGGACTAGATGCTCTCAACAAGCGTGATAATACACGCGCACTTCAGTCGTTCTCAGAGGCGGTGTTTACCTTCGACAGCTTCTACGCGGAGCACGGAGTAACTAAGACTCCGACATCGGGCGACTAAGTCCCGCACGAAGCAAGCGCTTCGCGCCAGGGGACACTAATTCGCGACCCTCGGATGCGCGCGCTATGCTACCCAGAGAACTCATTTATCGCTTGCAGCGCAGCAATTTACCCAATAATATCAGGCGTTTCGCCAGCTCCTCCCTGCTTATTTTGGCCGTTATTTTGACGTACCAACCCAGTCATCCTACTATTCCTTCGTAATAAATCCCCCATGGTCTAACGGAACCGACCGAGCCTCAACTAGAGCCCTGCTGTCATGCATATACTTGCCTCATTTGGACTGCTGTTAATCGTTTTAGGGATCTCCGGTGGTGCCTGGTTTCTGTGGGATAGAAGTGGTGACGCCATAATGCCGGCCGGTCGCTACCTCGGTGAGGCAGGAGCCCTCTCTATAGCTGTAGCCTATGCGATGAGCATAATTCGACGGCGACACCTCCTGGATCTGCGAGATTTCATCGACCCTCGCGCGTGGAGTCTGGGACTAGTAGCGATAGCCGTCTCCGACTGGATCTGTCGCCCCTGGGGATTGTTCCAGGGACCCGCGATTCGGGGGGAGATAATAGTCGGAGCGCTGGCGATGTTCGCGCTACTTCGCGGATGGTGGGGTACATTTCTGTTGTACTGGCCGCTGGCGTCGGCCGCTCTTCTTTTGTGGTCATTTACAATAGCCTCCGATGGACACCTACTCTTCTCGGACGACCATGCGATGTTTCTGTTTCGCCTGAAACTTCTTAAAGAGAACTTTCCCTCTATTCCTTTCTGGTCGCCACTCTGGAACGCTGGATTCGAGGCGCGAGACTTCTTCGCCACCGGAGCCCTTAACATCTTTCTTTTGGGAGCCCCACTTATCTATCTGCTTCCAGTTGAGTCGGTATACAACATCCTCATTGCCGGGATTCTTTGGGTTCTTCTTCCCGCCAGTGTGTTCTCTGGGGCGGCGCTCATCGGAGTATCTCGGCTTGGCGCGAGCGTTGCGGCGACGCTTTCACTTTGCTCTGGATTGTTCTGGTATCGGTGGTCCCTAAAATACGGCACGCTCGGTTTTATCGTGAGTGGAACTCTCCTTCCTCTCGTAATTGGTCTCGCGCTTCGATTTATAGAGTACCGTCGTCCTCATAAGCGCCTGTGCCTATCCCTCGCGCTCACTACATCGTTGATGTTGTTGTGGTCACCCTCGGGTATCGCCCTCCTACCCCTCGGTCTCTGCGCGCTTCCCAAGCTGCGCCAGATGCTACTATCCCGGCGACATATGCTGACGCTTGTGTTGATCGCGGCGATTAACATCCCTTGGATGACGATGATGTGGAAGGTCTCAAACGTCGGCAAGTTTCTTGGGGCCGACAAGGGAGCTCAGCTCGTAACGCACGAGGCCACACCCAACGCGGCGAGTTCTCTGAGCGGAGACGCGGCGGCTAAAGCGGATCCAGTCGCGGGGGGGACGTTCCGTCACCGGTCCGGGGCAATCGACGCCAAAAAAAGTCTTAACCAGTGGCACAATAACGCCTCGGCGCTTAACCCTTTGTTAGTTGTCTTCGCTTTACCCGCGCTATTATCTCTCACGGGGCTACCGCGCGTGGCGCTTGGCCTCTTAACGACGTGGCTGATGCTGTTAGGCACCGTTGGCGTTTCGGTGAAGCCTCAGCTCGAACTCGATCGGATGGTGGTATTGGCTTCAATAATACTCACGATACCAGTTGGGTCGTTTTTAACGCAGTTCTTCCGGGATAGCGCCAAGGGCATACTCTGGAGAGTCGCCGCCAGCGTCAGCGGAAGCTTTCTGCTCCTTGGTCCCTTCGTCACATCCTCAGTGGTGCTGGGGCGCTCCGACGAAAAATACAGATTCGCCGGTCCGGAAGTTACATCGCTGCCCGCCACATTACGAGAACACGCGGGCGACGGTCGCGTCGTCTTCTCAGGATGCGTCCTGCATGAGTTCAGCGGTGGGCACTTAGGCCCATTACCGATGTGGTCGGGTGTTCCCATGGTAGCGTCGAGCTACGCGCACAATATCTGGCGCTACGAACAACCGATTCCGAAACCGCTCCTCGATCAAGGAGACGCGGGAATACGAGAGTACCTCAACCTCCAAAACGCCACGCTCGTTCTCGCGCATGAGCCGGGATGGGTTGAATACTTTCGATCGAGACCCAGCGAATATCAAAAGATTCGCCAAGAGGGAGAGTTCGCCGTGTTCTCCCGTATTGGCTACACCTCTTCCTATACCATCGAGGGCGAGATTCGGGATCTCATAACGACATCGTCCTCTATCTCTCTTACTCCCAACACTGAGCATGTCGTCTTAAAGTTTAAGTACTTTCCCTTCTTAAAGAGCTCCGCATGTTCGCTTGAGCCTTATCCTGTCGCGGGTGGATTTGTATTTATCCGTCTCAGCCGGTGCTCGCTCAACCAACCCATTACAATCAAGAGCGTGTCACCGCTGCAACGTTTACTTTCACCATCGATGTAGTCCGCCATGAACAGAGTCGTCACCACCCTCGCTATATTGCTGTGCTGTCTGGTCACGCTGTTCATCCCTGGAATATTCATGGAACCCCTAGTGCTAGTGTGCGGAGAACCCTCGGCAGGTTGGTTTCCCGTCGTTAACGTAAACTACAACGCCTATTATAACTGGCGAGTCGATCATATCAGTCGCCTTTTCATCGAGCTGTTTTCCCCCTTGTACTCCGCTGAGAAACCTCTCTTTCGGCTGATAATACTCTTCGTCGGGACATTACTGCTCACGCGGAAAATCTCAAATCAAACCTCCCCGCTGATCACCCCATTTAGCCTGCTTCCCGTGCTCCTGGTCTTGGCGGCGGTCGGAATTAATCCGCTTGTGGCGGGATCGCTCGCGTGGATGCCACTGCTGGCTTTCGTTTGCTCGATACTGCTCGTAAAAACCAACCCCAGAATGTGGTGGCTTGTCGCCGTGGGAGTGATAACCGAGCACTGTCTTAGCGCGAACCAGGCGAGCCCACTCCCGACAGCGCTTGCCTTTCTCCTCGCATGCTTGGCGAACGAGACAAACGGTCGTTCCTCGGTCTCTAAACGACGAACGGCTCTCGTTGCTTGTCTCGTTTTTATTCCGGTGCTTCTTACCGTCGTCACTACCCCAATGCCTGACCTGCCCGACTATCCACGCTCTGGTCGAGTGGTCCCTGATGATGGCGTAGAGGGTCTTTTACGTCCCCTGGTAGGCCTATCGTATCCGTTTGAGTCGATTCATCGGGCTGATGTGCGAGCCCTTTACGATACGGTGGCGATCTATGTATTCGCTCTGTCCTTGTTATCCCTTTTGTTTACTCGCGTCAGTGGGTCAAAGACGCCACGCGTCTTAGCGATGTGGAGTTCGGCGCTCGCCCTGAGCGCGTTTCTAGATACCAACCTTCCTGAGGAGTGGTCGAATATCGTGCCGATCGCCAGTATCTCAAGACTTCTTCCCTGGGGAACTCACTATTGCCTCACCGCGATATGTCTTGGGCTCGCGGCATGGCTGTTAGGAATGGTGTGGATAACGCAGACAAGAAAGAGCCTCGGAATCGCCCTGGCCATGGCAGCTCTTTTCTCAATTTTTCAAACATCGCCCGCTCGGTACCACCCCTTCCTCTCCCGATACACCACGACGGCGGATCCGGAGTTACGCAAAATCCTATGTTCTCCCTCGTCGGCTGTGATTCGTCACTTCGCGTATCAACACCCGAACCTCATGGAGGATCTCGCTGACATGAAGCACAAATCACGACAAGCGAGTGTCGACGTCACTAGCGCTGTCGCCACCATCACCATGACACCCACATCTCCTCCTCCCATCGAGCAATATTGGCGCTGGTCGAGTCGTCGCGGCAGGCAAGTTGGAGACGAGGTGCTAACCATCGCCTTTCACCAACCGACATCACTTCGGGGCGTTGAACTCGACTCTGGCACCTACTTCACGGATTTTCCGCGTGGTATTGAGATCCTCGGCGGGCCTTGCGACCAAAACCAGGCTCGGGTGCTTTTCAGCGCCCCATCGTGGCAAGGTTCGCTCGCGTTTACTCCGCAGGGCTACCCCTACCTCGCTTCGCGAGCCACTGTGAAAGCCCTCTTTAACAACGAGGAGCAAGTCTCCTGCCTCTTTGTCCGTCAAACTGGCAAAGCCCTCGTTGACTGGTCTGTCTCGCGTGTTCGAATCATTAGGAACCACTAAGGCTAGAAATCTTGAAAAGCTCAGTCGACCCTTACGTTCAGCGCGGCGGTGCCGAGGAATTCGCCAGCCTGCTCTATAACAAACTGAAACTATTACAGGCTCTCTTCTATCCGATAGAGAACAGGTTGGACGCTCACCGCCATATCAGGATAGAGAAAAAAATCCGCGCAACCACGCGATACCTTGGACGGATAACCTATGATTGATGGGATGCATTTCGAGCGTCTGCGACTACTCGGTCACCCCGATCTCGCGGCGAGTCCGACCAATGCGGCATTGAGTGAGAAAGCTACGCTGCCTGACCGTCGCTTTATCGAGCCGAGTGGTGAAGAACGTCTCAGAAATCCCAAGGCTTTTAGCGGAAATCATTGCGCGCTTGAGGTGCTTCCTCCCCTCGGGCTAACTTTTAATTCTATTCGAGAATCATGCCTACGGTTTGGTCTCCCAGCGTTGGACGTCGGAGCCAGCGTTTCCACTGTGGCGGCTGAGGGCTTCTTGCGCGACATATCTATCCACTCGACAGAGCTTCCTCCCATCAAACACAGGGAAAGGTTTCTAGAAGGAATTCGCGTTGGACTCACAAAATTCGGAGAAGCCTATGAGGACGGCGCAAACCTGCCTCAAGGATTCCAGTGCGCATCCATCCCTCAACAGATCTGGGGTTCTATCGTGGACGACACTGTATCTAAAGTCCGTAAAACTCTCATTGAGTGCTCCGCCGCGGAGATTCTTGTACCAACCGGTGAGCGAGCTCCTGATCAGTCATATTCGGTCGTCTTTTCGCATCACGCCGTGCCGAAATACTGCGCGACCGAAAAATTCCTGCGACATGAATTACCAGAGCTTTTGCGAGTGGCGGCGGATCGTGTGCATCTCTTCCCTTTTCGAAGCGCTGGTCCCGTCGATGAGTTATTGCACCTATCAGGATCTGAGACCTATGGCCGCATCCAGGAGATAGCTCGTCAAGCTGGCTTTAGCTTTCAGACACATCGCGCCCAACACATCATCGTTGACCCTCATATGCCCCCGCCTGAAGCTGGATTCGACATGACGGCGGTGTTTATTAGAAACTCTCATTCCTAAGAGAGGTATGCGATGTGAGAGAATACGAAGGCATTACCGACTAGTTTCGCGCTTTGGGAGCGTGGCTATCTTATCGAGTACTCCGTTAACAAACTTAGGGCTGTCGTCAGACCCGAAGTCCTTCGCTATTTCGATAGCCTCATTGATACTGACCTTTGTTGGAACGTCCTCGCTGAAATGAATTTCGAAAACCGCGATTCGTATGATATTTCGGTCGATCGCGGTCATCCGCGCGACACTCCAGTTAGTGGAAGCGAGACCAATGAGATTATCGATGTCAGCGAGATGCTTGATGACACCAGGGACTAGCGCCCTGCAGTAGTCTCCTCCAACCTCCACTATCTCGCCGTCTTCGATATCACCAACGCTCGCGAAGTGCTCGAAAAAGAACTCCACAGTCGATGCTGAAAAGTCATCGCGGAGGTCACATTGATAAAGAACTTGCAGGGTAGCCTCACGACAGGCTCGCCGAGATTTCATAAAGAGAAGGTCGTCAATATTCCCTCAATTAATGAGTTAATTCGCTCCGCCAGTTTATCCAGCCGATCATACTCTTGAAAGAAACGTATGCGGCATCAAGCGGTTGCCGCTCTGTTCCCTCACCACAGCCTCTCGAACCCTTGATATAACATCATTTCTCTAGAGGGGATTGCTGGCACCTGCCCCTCGAGGGTGAGCTGCGCGAGGAGGAAGCGCCCATGGAAATAAGAGCGCGGTAGATATCTGTCAGCTCTACAAGAGGTGACCAAGCTTATCGCGCTTGGTGGCGAGATAACTACGACTGCAAGGATCTGGCTCTGGAATCATCGGGACCCTCTCTTGAACCGTTATTCCAAGCCGTCCCATCGTCGCCGCCTTGATTGGGTTGTTGGTCATCAACCGAATCTCGGAGATACCAAGCGCTCGAAGCATATGAGCGGCGACCGCGAAATTCCGTTCATCCGCCTCGAATCCGAGCTCAAGATTAGCCTCAACAGTATCTAATCCCTGATCCTGTAGAGCATAGGCTTTTACCTTATTCTCCAATCCGATGCCGCGCCCTTCTTGACGCAGATAGAGAACGATCCCAAAATTCTCCGCCGCCATTAGACGCATCGCTCCATCGAGCTGCGGTCCACAATCGCACCGACGGCTACCAAAAACATCGCCTGTAAGACACTCGGAGTGGATGCGTACCAGTGGCGATCCTTTCGTGCCCATCTCTTCCAGATCTCCACACACCATCGCCACATGCTGCTTGCCTGCCGCGTCATCGGCGAATACATACGCTCTCCACGCCCCATAGTCAGTGTCAACATCCCGCGATGTCAGGACTCGAACAGAGGTCTCATGCTGTGCCCTGTGGTGCTTGATAGCTTCTATAGAGGTGATCAACAGATCGTGCCGCCTGGCGAACTCAAAAAGGCTCCTTCCGCGAGCCATCGTTCCATCCTGGTTCAAGATTTCGCACAAGATACCCGACGGTTCTTTACCGGTAATACGAGCAAGATCAAATACTCCCTCCGTATGCCCCGCGCGAGCGAATACACCGGCTGGGTTGGCAATCAATGGGAATACATGTCCTGGCACCGTGAAATCTCTTGGTCCCGCGGACGGATCGAGCAATTTGCGCATCGTCCTTGCTCGTCCCTTAGCTGTTACTCCATTTGGAACAACGTCGACCGCGTCGATACTGACAGCGAATGGAGTCTGGTAAGGAGAGTTGTTGGTGGTGACCTGAAGCGGCAACTCAAGGCGACGAGCGGTCTGCTCAGAGATACTAACGCAGATTAACCCTCGCGCATGCTCCATCAAAAAGACAAGTGTATCGGCGGTCACTGCCTCGGTAGCGACGACCACATCTCCCTCATTCTCTCGATCCGCGTCATCGACAAGCACAACCGGCTTTCCAGCGCCGAATGCCGCTAACACCTGATCAAATGGGTCTAGTGGAAGCTCGTCTCCCATCACTTGAGTGGACATAGCTATTATGAGTTACCAACTTTCTTCGAAGCGTCGTTGGTTGAGGTTCCCAAGCTCTTCAGAGTATCCACGAATTGACTTACGTCCGAGAACTCCCTGTATACGGAGGCGAAACGCACATACGCGATCTTATCCATCTTGCGGAGCTCGTCCATGACGAGCTCCCCAAGCTCCCTGCTATCAACCTCTTTCTGGCAAAGTTCCTGCGCTCGCTTCTCAATCGCCTCGACGGCGGCGTCTATCGCCTCAATACTGACGGGGCGCTTTTCGCAGGCTCGGCGCAGTCCCTTTCGGATCTTTTCCCGATCGAAGTTCTCTCGGCTCCCGTCCTTCTTGATTATCATCGGTAGGGTCAATTCAACACGCTCATAGGTCGTGAAACGAAACCCACAGTCACTGCACTCCCTGCGACGGCGGATCGCTCCACCGTCGCTTCGAGAGTCAGTTACCGAAGTCTTCTCAGAGTTGCATTTCGGACAAAACATACGACGATATCCCTCGTGTTATCTTGCGTGCCCTACTTAACCAATCGATGCCTATAGAGCGGAAACTTCCTACTCAACTCCTCGACACCAGCGCTAACAGCCTTCAGCTTGCTTTCATTCCCAACGTTCGTGAGCGCCTCTACGATGAAACCCGCTACTTGCGACATCTCGCCCACGCCCATGCCACGCGTCGTTAAAGCGGGAGTTCCAAGCCTTACACCACTACAGATCGTTGGAGGCTGTGGGTCAAACGGGACCGTGTTCTTGTTGCCAGTAATTCCCACGGCATCAAGAACCTCCTCTCCCACTTTGCCCGTCACATTTATTGGTCGCAGATCCATAACCAATAAGTGACTGTCAGTGCCATCGGAGACGATCTTTAGCCCCCTCTTAATCAATTCGGCGGCGAGTACCCGAGCGTTCTCGACAACTTGCTTCGCGTAGAGCTTAAAGTCAGGAGACAACGCCTCTGTGAACATAACCGCCTTGGCGGCGATCGTGTGCATATGTGGTCCTCCCTGCAGACCAGGAAACACAGCCTTATTGATCGCTTTTTGATGCGCTAGTTTGCCCATCACCATACCAGATCGAGGACCTCTCATCGTTTTATGCGTTGTCGTCGTTACCAGGTCCGCGTACGGCACAGGTGACGTGTACGCTCCGCCGGCGACTAAGCCAGCATAATGAGCGATATCGGCCAAGAAAATAGCCCCTACCTCATCCGCGGCCGCTCTGAATACCGTCCAATCTATCTGACGGGAATAAGCGCTCGCTCCCGCGATGATTAACTTTGGTTTATGCTCTCTAGCGAGGGATCGAACCTCATCTGGATCAATCAGACAGTCAGTCGCGCGCACACCGTACGCCACGACTTTATAGTGCTTTCCAGAGAAATTAACGGGACTTCCGTGGGAAAGGTGTCCGCCCTGATCCAAGCGCAATCCCATTATCGTATCACCTGGCTTCAAGAACGCCTCGAAAACCGCCTGATTCGCCTGTACACCTGAGTGTGGTTGCATATTCGCGAATTCGACACCAAACAGCTCACAAGCCCGAGCGCTCGCGAGGCTCTCAACCTCATCGACTACATGGCATCCACCGTAGTAGCGCTTACCAGGCTGTCCTTCAGCGTATTTATTAGTGAGCACTGAGCCCATCGCCTCGAGCACCGCTTCACTGACGAAGTTTTCGCTCGGGATCATCTCAAGTCCATACTCCTGCCGTTCTGTCTCCTTTTGAATGAGGTTAAAAACCTCCGGATCAACGGTTAGTAGATTTCTTGTTCGCGACTCATATGTAGTGGAAGGTGCCATCGGAATCTCTAAAAAAATTCGACAAAAAAGGGCCCGTAAAGGGCCCCTGTAGCATACGATATTATTGCCTTTTTGGGGCGTTAAAATCGCACGCGTTCATTATGACTGCTTAGCCTGGATGTACTTCGTTACATCATCAACAGTCTGGATCTTCTCCGCGTCCTCGTCAGGAATCTCCATGTCATACTCCTCCTCGAGAGCCATGATGAGCTCAACGATGTCGAGGGAGTCGGCGCCAAGATCCTCGATGAATGAGGCCTGAGGAGTAACTTCCTCCAAGCTGACACCAAGCTGCTCTACGATAATAGACTTAACTCGCTCTGATATCTCCTCAGGTGTTGCCATGAAACACTTCTCCTAAATGGTCCTTTTATAAAAGTTACTGACGAAACGACTTTATCCCCTTGAGCGGAAACTCGCTCGCGATTCCCGCCACCGACCAAAGGTCAGCGGACAGGCGGCTCTTATTGTCTCCTTTGATAACACAAGCAAGCACCGACATATCCAGCACTAAGTCGCTTGTGACATCAAATGAGTCTGGGTTGAAACCATCCCCGTCCCATCGTCAAATGCCCCCCGATCTAAGTAGACCTGTCACCAATAGTCAATAGGTTGGCGGAAGTAACTGGATTATAAGGGTAAAAATCAAAGTTCATTGGCAAGTTGCAGGTCATTGGCAAGGTCACTCGAGTCTGCTCCTACTTATCCGTGAAACTACGAATAAAACGAAAGCCCTGCTAAAACCATCTTGGCTTGCGCGCACTAAGCCACGGCGGCTCGCGTCCGAGCTCCAAAACACCGCCAAACGGCCCAGAATCATCGTAGCTGTGCGATCGGGAGAAAGCTTATCGCCCCCCTTCCTGCCCCACTGATTTAACAGTGGGAGCTCATTACATGTACATTCCGCCGTTAATGCCGATCACCTGGCCGGTGATGTACGCTGAAGCGTCCGACGTAAGGAACGTCACAAGATGGGCTACTTCCTCCGCCTGTCCGTAACGACCGAGCGGAATAGACTTCATGTGCTCCTCGCGTAGCTTCTCATCAAGCGCGGCGGTCATATCCGTCTCGATAAATCCTGGCGTGATCGCGTTCACAGTGACGTTACGAGAAGCGAGCTCCTTGGCGAGTGACTTCGTCATGCCGATAAGACCTGCCTTTGAGGAAACGTATGGCACTTGTCCGGCGTTACCCATCTCACCGACCACTGAGCTTATGTTGACGATACGTCCCCACCTAGCCTTCAACATCAGGCGAGCCGCGGCTCGCGAGCAGAAGAACGCGCCGTTGAGGTTCACCGCTAAGGTTTGGAGCCACTCCTCATCTTTCATGCGAAGCACCAACCCGTCACGGGATATACCTGCGTTGTTGACCAAAATATCGAGTTTACCATGCCGAGACTTAATTCCGTCGAAAGCGTTTTCTACGGCTTGGCTGTCTTGTACGGAAAACTTCAATATCTCTCCATCGCCGCCGACCTCTCGAATCGCGTTCAGAGTTTCCTGCGCCGCCTCTGGCGAGGAGGAGTAGTTGACGATCACGAACGCGCCCTGCTTCGCCAAATCAATCGCGATCGAACGACCGATTCCACGAGATGCTCCAGTTACAAGCGCGACTCTTCGATTATTCTCCACCATGCTCTCCTCCTACTGATTTCTTTGTCGTCGCCCCCTCTTTGCGAGGACGTACAGATTTTTTCTCGAAAACTCTCGACCATCCTGTCGCGCCCTCGGTATCCATCGTCGCCACCTTCACATCAAGCTGTGTCAGCGCTTGGTGGAGCCTGTCGAGGACCTTCTCCTCCACAAACTTGCTGGCCACTCTCACGCCGTTCATCACAGCCCGACTTGATGAAGAACCGTGACACTTGATAGCGATATGTCCTAATCCCAAGAGCGGCGCCCCGCCATACGCGGAAGGATCTAACTTTTCCTTGAACACACTGCGCAACGCCGGTCGCGCGAGCCACAATCCTATCTTGGCGCGGATATTCTTCTCAGCGATCGACTTCATCGAGTCAAGCACGAGGCCGACACTGCCCTCCATGGCCTTCAGGACGATATTGCCGACGAAACCATCGCATACCACAACATCAACCACATCGCGCGCGATATCACGTCCCTCAATGTAACCGATGAAGTTTATTCCTTCGAGGTCAGCGAGCATCATCGCCGCCGAGCGGATGACATCATTGCCTTTCGCGAGCTCTGTCCCATTTGAAAGAAGCGCCACCCGCGGCTTACTCACTCCTAACGCCGCCATGGCGTAGTGGTGACCCATGAGAGCAAACTGTACGAGCTGAAACGCCTGACAGCCCGTGTTAGCGCCTGCGTCCAAGAGAACCGTTGGCGTTCCCGCGAGCCCCTTAGGGATAAGCGATGCTATCGCCGGTCTCGCGATGCCAGGCAAGGTACCTCCCACGAACACGCCCGCAGCCATTATAGCGCCCGTGTTGCCAGGGCTAACGACCGCGCTAGCCTTCCCTGAGGCAACGAGCTCAAAAGCTATACGAATGGATGAATCCTGCTTACCACGTATCGCAAGCCCCGGAGCCTCGTCCATTCCGACGACTTGCGAAGCATGCTGAATAGAGATCGGTAATGATGATGCTATGGGGTGTTTTTTAAGCAGCTCAGTCAGAACCTGCTCATCACCCACCAGAATTGAGGGAATGTTAAAAGCTTTGGCGGCGGCGATCGCCCCCTCCACCACCACGGTCGGACCATGGTCTCCTCCCATAGCGTCAACCGCTATAGGTACCGAGGTGGCTCTGGCATTCTCAGCTTGTTGATTCACGAGCGTAAAGTAGACACCCGCTTACGCGGCTGCCTTCGTTGAAATTACCTCTTTACCACGGTAGGACCCACAACTTGCGCACGCTCGGTGAGGAATCACCGGCTCTGCGCACTTTGGGCATACTATGGCATACGACCGCTCTAGAGCATGGTGGGAGCGACGCATATTACGCTTTGATCTCGATGTACGTTTCTTAGGAACTGCCATAAATCACAACTGAAATTCTACAAACCCGTTTGGTTAAGAGCGCAGTTATTACCACGCTTTTACCCTAAAACTCAACCCTACCAGTCAGCACTTCCGTGAGTTAAGGGGTGAGAAACCGCTACGGCCGGGTACTTACTTAGGAAGTTTCTAATACAGAGCAGGTAAGCCCCTAGAAAACCAACGAAAATACCGACCTCAGTGATTCCCAGCGGAATATGATGAGGGCTGATTTCCGGCATAATAATCAGGTATCGATCCAGCCAAACACCTGTCATTAGAACAAAACATACTACCGCATAGCTCTTGGTATTCTTCTTCACATCACGGCTTAGAAGCGAGACGAAGGGAATAATAAAGCACATAGGGAATACTACCCATGCCAATCCCTTCCAGGGAAACTCACGGGTACGAAGGATAAGCCACTGGGTCTCCTCTGGGAGGTTACCGTACCACTGAGTCAAGAACTGCGACCAGAACATGTATCCCCA
>CAIVDM010000182.1 GCA_903904735.1 uncultured delta proteobacterium | reverse complement strand
GCTTCATACGTTTCTTACCTTCCTTCTGCTTTTCGAGCAGCTTTCGCTTACGAGAAATGTCACCACCGTAGCACTTTGCCGTAACATTCTTACGGAGCGCTTTGACGGTACTACGAGCGATAATCTTTGCTCCAATCGCCGCCTGAATAGCTATCTCGAACATCTGCCTATCAATGATATCTTTGAGCTTTTCGGTCAGCTCCTTGCCTCGATGATAAGCTTTCTCTCGATGCACTATTATACTGAGGGCATCGACACTTTCACCGTTGAGCTTTATATCCAGCTTGACCAGGTCTGACTCTTGATAGCCGACCACCTCGTAATCGAACGACGCGTAGCCTTTTGTCAGCGACTTAAGCCGGTCGTGAAAGTCCAACACTATCTCGTTAAGAGGGAGATGATAGACAATGACCGCCCTCTCCATACCATGAAACGCCAGGTCCTTCTGCACACCGCGTCGTTCCTCACACAGCTTGAGCACGTTCCCCACGAACTCACGGGGGCAATGCACTGTCGCTTGCACTATTGGCTCCTCGATGCGCAGGATCTCCTGAACCGGCGGCATCTTGGACGGATTATCGACCTGCAACTCAACATTGTCGGTCGTTATAATCTTGTATACTACTGATGGAGCAGTTGTGATGAGGTTAAGCTGAAACTCTCGCTCCAACCGCTCCTGCACGATCTCCATATGCAGCAGACCGAGGTATCCACATCGATAACCAAATCCGAGCGCGACGGAGGTCTCGGCCTCAAACGTGAACGCGCTGTCGTTAAGACTCAGTTTCTCAAGCGCGCTCTTGAGATTCGCGTAGTCATCCGCGTCAACCGGAAACAACCCTCCGAATACCATCGGTCGAACCTCTTTGAAGCCTGGAAGGGCCTCGGTCGCTCCGTTTCTCGCGGATGTGACGGTATCTCCGATCTTCACATCACGCAGGTTCTTGATCGCCGCCGAAAAGTACCCCACCTGTCCGCTGGTGAGTTCCTTCACCTCCTGCGGATGTGGCGTGTACACGCCTAATTTGTAAACATCATACTCGGCGTCATTTGAGAAGAATTTAATCTTATCTCCAGCCTTGAAAACCCCATCGATGACTCGAACTTGCGCCACTACGCCGACGTACGGATCGAACCACGAGTCATACACAACCGCTCGAAGCGGATTGTCCGGACTCCCCCGCTTGGGCGGCGGAATCCTTTGAACGATGGCCTCAAGCAAAGCCTCTATTCCCACACCCGTTTTAGCGCTGATTGGAAGCGCGTTGGACATATCGAGACCGATTACAGACTCGACCTCCTCCTTAACACGTTCAATATCCGCGTTCGGAAGATCTATTTTGTTAATAACCGGGACGATCTCAAGATCATTTTCAATCGCCAGGTACACGTTCGCGAGCGTCTGCGCCTCTACACCCTGCGACGCGTCCACCACCAGCAAGGCGCCTTCGCACGCCGAGAGACTCCTTGACACCTCGTAGTTAAAATCCACATGGCCTGGGGTATCGATGAGATTCAGTTGATATTCCTTTCCATCAGCCGCCGTGTAAGACAAGCGAACCGTTTGCGCCTTAATCGTAATTCCGCGCTCTCGCTCTAGGTCCAACTTATCAAGGAACTGTGACTGCATCTCACGAGCCTCAAGTGCGCCCGTGGCCTCAAGGATCCGATCAGCAAGGGTAGATTTTCCGTGGTCAATATGGGCGATGATGCTGAAGTTTCGTATCTGCTCTCTGTTCGTCACAATTTCACACTACCTATCGCACAACTACACATTCTCTCCCTCACGGAGACGCTCTTCAAAGTTTGCGATAGTCTTTTTGAGCCCTTGGTCGAGGTCAACTGTCGGAGTCCAGTTTAGTTCCCGCTTAGCTAACGTAATATCAGGCTGACGTCGTGTCGGATCGTCCTGCGGCAAGGGACGACGCACGATCGTGGAACTCGATCCAGTCAGTTCAATAATCCGCTTCGCGAGATCCATAATCGTCATCTCGTTCGGATTTCCGAGGTTTACCGGTCCGTAGAAACCATCCTTGTTCATCGTCGCCATGATGCCTTTCACGAGATCGTCAACGTAACAGAAGGAGCGCGTCTGCTGACCCTCTCCGTACACGGTGATGTCCTCACCTTTCAGCGCCTGCACGATGAAATTGGAAACGACTCGTCCGTCGTTGAATAGCATGCGCGGTCCGAACGTGTTAAAAATTCGCACGATTCTCGTATCAACATGCCCCTGTTCTTTATAATTAACTGTGAGGGTCTCGGCGACTCGCTTCCCCTCATCGTAGCAGCTACGAGGGCCAATCGGGTTCACATTTCCCCAATAGCTCTCCACTTGCGGGTGTTGCAATGGATCCCCGTATACCTCGGAGGTCGACGCCAACAAAAATCGCGCGTGAGTGCGCTTGGCGACTCCGAGCATATTAATCGTTCCCGTCACATTGGTCTTGATCGTTTTGATCGGATTGTACTGGTAGTGTACGGGCGACGCTGGACACGCCAGATGATACACCTGATCGCACTCCAGCAA
Source organism: uncultured delta proteobacterium (assembly GCA_903904735.1). Lineage (GTDB taxonomy): Bacteria > Bdellovibrionota_C > UBA2361 > UBA2361 > OMII01 > OMII01. The sequence goes on along the minus strand of CAIVDM010000182.1, from coordinate 2,798 downwards.
GATCGTCTCAGTGACATCGTGGCGCACGAACTCGAAGTTCGGGTTCGAGAGCATATGGTGGATATTGCGCTTGGTTCCCGTGAACAGATTATCGACCGCGATAACCTCGTGCCCCTGGGTCAAAAGGGAATCACACAGATGCGATCCGATAAACCCAGCTCCTCCACTCACCACTATCCGTGCCATACTTTCTCCCGCTCCCTACGACGTTCGCTTAAGGCTTCTTACTACCCTTGTCCTACCGGCGGTCTTCCGACGCTGTAATACGTAAATCCCCGCGTCCTCATATCCCCGATATCATAAATGTTGCGACCATCGAAGATTACCGCCTCTTTAAGACTTTCTTTGATACGAGTGAAGTTCGGCTGGCGAAAGGCGTTCCACTCGGTGCAAACAACCAGCGCGTCCGCGCCCTCTAGGGCGTCGTAATTGTTGGGGACATACGTAATCGCGTCATGATCACCAAACTTATCACGGAAGGTTCCATTTGCCTCAGGGTCAAACGCCCGAATAGTCGCTCCTAGTTCAATCAGCTCGGAGCAAATCGACAGCGCCGGAGCTTCTCTCACATCATCTGTCTTCGGCTTGAAGGCGAGTCCCCACATCGCGAAGGTCCTGCCTCGCACATTACCATTGCCATAGTGTTGCACGATCTTCTTCACCATGAGCTTCTTTTGGGAATGATTAACATCCTCGACAGCCTGTGCTATGCGCAACCCAACGCCGTGATCCTTGCCGGTTCGAATAAGGGCTTGAACGTCCTTCGGGAAACACGAGCCCCCGTACCCTATTCCCGGGAATATGAAACTCATACCGATTCGAGAGTCAGTTCCGATGCCGATACGGACCTTATTAATGTCGGCTCCAGCAGCCTCACAGAGATTCGCGATCTCATTCATAAACGATACACGTAGCGCGAGCATCGTGTTCGCGGCGTATTTCGTCATCTCCGCGGAGCGAACGTCCATTATCAAAATCGGATTGTTCGTGCGCACAAAGGGAGCGTATAGTTCGCGCATCACTGTAGCGGCGTGCTCACTGGCAACACCGACCACGACACGGTCAGGGCGAAGAAAGTCGTCTATAGCGGCACCCTCTTTGAGAAACTCTGGATTGCTCACCACCTCAACCGGGAACTTCGCTACTTGCTCAATAGCCGCCCTTACTCGATCGGCGGTGCCTACCGGCACTGTTGATTTATCGACTACGATCTTGGGAGCGTCCATAAACTCCCCAATTCCGCGCGCTACATTAAGCACATGCGTGAGGTCGGCGGACCCATCTTCGTCTTGGGGCGTGCCAACAGCTATAAAAATAATCTGAGAAGCCTGTACCGCGTCTTTGAGCGACGTAGTGAACGTAAGTCTACCGGCTCTCGTGTTGCTCTTGACCAAGTCTTCTAAACCCGGCTCGAAGATCGGAACCTTTCCGTTCCTCAAATCTTTTACCTTCTGCTCATTTACATCAACACAAATGACATCATTACCCGTCTCGGCGAAGCAGGCTCCCGCTACAAGACCAACATACCCCGTTCCTACCACTGCTATGTTCATCGAAGAATCTCCACAAAAAGGGTTCCCTCCGCCGTTCGCCGAGGACGGCGATGAGACCAAAGGAACACGGACTAGCGCCCGAAGCCTATCCGAGCAGCGACCTAACTAACTATGACGAGCTTGGCAGTGCTATCGGCGGAACAAGAGGTCCGACGGGCAGTTATAGCCGAAGCCCCCAAGGAGATCAAAGGGTTGGATATTCACAGGGTCAGCTCCGAAATCCAATTGAGCCCAATCAGCGGTCACGGAGCCAAACACCTCTAATTAGGTGCCTCTGATCCCTTGGGTGCCTGAGAAACGGTCATCTCCGACCTTACCCTACGTGTATCTCGTCTGCGTTTCGTACCTTGACCCTAGAGAGCACACCGTGAATCATTCCTGTTCTAATCATCTATACGTCGAACATGGGATCGTTAAGACATGGCTAAGAGAACCGTAACCAGCCTTTCAGGAGTATACGCGTCTGGCATCAGTGCCGGGATAAAAAGCAATGGGAAGAAGGACCTGGCCTATGTGTTCGTCCCCCACGCCTATGGAAGTGCGGGCGTCTTTACCCTGAGCGCCTTTGCCGCGCCCCCGCTCCTGGTCTGCAAGGAAGCCCTCAAAAAGAACACGGTCAAAGCGGTCATTATTAACTCAGGAAACGCCAATGCCGGTACGGGCGCCGCTGGGCTCCGAGACGCTCGGCAGACAGCGAGCACAGCGGCGAAATTACTTGGTCTCAAGGCAAGCGAAGTCGCCGTTACATCAACAGGGATCATCGGCAAGCCTCTTCCCATGCCGACACTAAAGGCGGGCTTAGAGAAGCTTCTCGCCGACCCAATAACTCGCGACGGCAACGCCGCGGCACAGGCTATCATGACTACGGACCTGACACAGAAGGAGGTCTGGGTGACAGGCTCCGTCGGCGGAGAGCGTATCACGATCGCCGGCTTCGCGAAGGGCTCAGGCATGATAGCGCCAAATATGGCGACCATGCTGGGCTTTCTTGTCACCGACGCCAAGATTAACAGTAAGACTCTACAATCGCTCTTGAGAGCCGCCGTTGATGACTCGTTCAACATGACATCGGTCGACACCGACACCTCAACGAACGACATGGTCATGGTGTTCTCGACGGGCAAGAAGGGCAAAGCAATCACATCGGCTAAACTGAAGAACGAGTTTCTTAACCTCCTCACCAAAGCCTGCCAGCACCTCTCGAAGTTAATCGCGTCGGACGGCGAAGGAGCAACGAAGCTCATC